>CAKZML010000290.1 GCA_937128475.1 uncultured Chromatiales bacterium | reverse complement strand
GCCTGCATAGTCGTCGCCTTGAGAGTTGATTGAACCCGTACACGGGATTTCCCCGATGGTGAGCATACCGCTCTTTCGTCTACACTGGATTCAGGCCAACGCCTAAGAAATAGAACTATTGTCTGCCCTGGGTGTCAGACAGGAAGTTCGTAAAGATAGCCCATCGGTTACAAGAAGCCTTTCAGGAATAACTATGAAATTTCGTGATGTTGCCGCCGTGCTGGCGGGGGTACTGGTTTTGTCTTCCACAGTGTTTGCCGAGGAAGCGGTGGAGTATCGCTTGCCACCGGGAATCTACCCACTGAGCCAGTCCATCGAGTTACGCCTGGATCCGAACGTTGCGGATTACACCGGCAGCACCACCATCAAGATCAAGGTCGATAAGACTGCTGATCGTATAGGCATTTACCAACTGGGCCTGAGGATGAATCACATCGTCCTGAAGGGCCAGGATGGGGAGCGCGAACTTACCGCCACCATTGGCGAATGGAATATCAATTGGCTGGCCGATGGAAAACCTGTTGCTCCCGGTGACTATGAATTGCAGATCCAGTTCGGCGCTGCCTATGCCACCGATTCACTGGGTATGCACCGCGTGCACTTCGAGGACAACGACTACGTCTTCACCCAGTTTGAAAATATGTACGCTCGTCGTGCCTTCCCGGTGTTCGATGAACCGGCATTCAAGATTCCTTTCCAGATGACCATCATTGCACCCTCAGGCATGACGGTGATCGGCAATACGCCGGTTGCCTCGCAAAGCGAATCCGATGGTTGGCAGCGCGTGGAGTTTCTATCGACACCGCCCATTCCCAGTTATCTCATCGCCTACGCGGTGGGTCCGCTGGATAGCGCGCCCATTACCGGCCTGTCGGTGCCGGGACGCATTTACACTCCAAAGGGACGAGCAGGCGAGGTGAGTTTCGCGGCCCGGGAGACCCCCGCTATTCTCAAGGCCCTGGAAAGTTATTTCGGCATTGATTATCCCTATCGCAAGCTGGATTTTTTGGCAGTGCCGGAGTTTGCTTTCGGCGCCATGGAAAACCCGGGCCTGGTTACCTACCGCACCGATCTGCTGATGGTGGGTGATGCGCCTACCGGTTCAAGAGCAGCGTCCGTACTCAGTGTGATTGCCCATGAACTGGCCCACCAGTGGTATGGAAACCTGGTCACCATGCGCTGGTGGGACGATATGTGGTTGAACGAATCCTTCGCCTCATGGATGGGTGAAAAGGTGATGGAGAGTTTGTATCCCCAGTATGAGACTGACCTGGGTTTGCCCCAGTCATACGCCTTTCCCACCGATGAGTTAAGTACCGCCAAGCCAGTTCGCCGGCCGGTGCGCAGTGAAGACGAGGCCTTTGAGGATCTTGGCCTGGCCTACACCAAGGGCGAGACCATCCTGCGTATGCTCGAGTCGTATGCCGGGCCCGAAGCGTTCCAGGTGGCCATCCGGGATTACATGAAACGCTTTTCGCGGAGCAACGCCACCGAGCATGACCTGTGGTCGGTGGTGGCCGAGCATGCTGATGCCGACATCGGCGCTATCGCAGCCCGCTACCTGAATCAGCCGGGGTTTCCCCTGGTGACGGTGGATGCAAAGGGCAATGTAAGCCAGTCGCGTTATCACCGACTCGGGCGCGACCTGCCTGCCCAGCAATGGATAATTCCGTTGAGCGTGAAATATAAGCACGACGGTGTCATCAAGCAGACATTTACCCTGCTGGATAAGCCCACAGGGGCCCTGGATATTCCGGCTGATGCCCAGTGGGTATTGCCCGATGCCGACGCTAACGGTTATTACCGCTGGAACATCGATCCGGCACAGTTCCAGCGCCTGGTGCAGGATATGAGCGCACTGAGTAATCGCGAGAAGATTGCCCTGCTGGATAACAGTGAAGCCTTGTTAAACGCCGGAGAACTTTCCCTGGCTGATTACATGATGGTGCTGGACAAGGCCCTGGCGGATCCTCACCCCCTGGTGTTGCGTCCTGCCTTGAATGCATTGTCGGGGATTGCCGATGATTTTATTGATCCGTCCAACGCCGAGGCCTTTTCACGATTCGTGGATCATGCGCTTGAGGGCCGCCTTGAGCAGATCGGGCTGGAAGCCCGGACTGGCGAGTCAGAAACCATCGCCCAGTTGAGGCCAACCCTTGTGGTGGTCCAGGGAAGGTATGGCTCGGACGAAGCGCAGCGCAAACAGGTCATTGCAGTGGCCGATAAATACCTGGCTGACTCGGACTCGGTGTCCTCGGGCCTGG
>CAKZML010000289.1 GCA_937128475.1 uncultured Chromatiales bacterium | reverse complement strand
CCCCCCTTAAAGGTGCTTTCGCTATGGTGACTCTACACGGGAAGAAACCCCGGAATTATTGAAACAAGTACTCTTTGAGGAACGATCTATGCAAACACTGTCGACTCAATGCCCGGAAACAGCAACGCGAAGAAAGCGTAATGGACTGCTGGCCGCCGCCATGGCCGTCGTCCTGGCAACAGGCCTTGGAACCGTCAGTGTCAGCCAGGCCCATACTGGCGATCACGACTCTCAGGTCATCGAAAGCACTCCGCATTCAATGGCCGATATCATCGAGCGGGTGCAGCCCTCGGTGGTAAACATAGTAGCAACGCGATCCGCCTCGCACGCTGCAAGTATGCGCGGCATGGACCCCCGTATGGAGGACATGCTGCGCCGCTTCTTCGGACCGGGCAGAACCCCTGCCCAACCTGGACAAGACGAACCCATGCAATCCGCCAGCGCGTTGGGGTCGGGCTTCATTATCGACAGTGAAGGCTATGTGGTGACCAACAACCACGTCATAGAGGACGCGGAGCAGGTGCAGGTGGTGCTTGAAGATGGCACCACACTGCCCGCCCGTATCGTCGGAACAGATCCCCGCTCCGACCTGGCCGTTCTCAAAGTCGAGTCCGACAAGACCTTGCCCGCGGTATTATTTGGAGATTCCGACTCTGTTCGAGTCGGTGAATGGGTAGTCGCCATCGGCAATCCCTTCGGCCTGGGTGGCACTGCCACTGCCGGCATCATTTCCGCCCGGGGCAGGGATATCCAGTCAGGTCCTTATGACGACTACCTGCAGATCGACGCCCCGATCAACAAGGGCAACTCCGGCGGCCCGGTATTCGACACCGAAGGCAGGGTCATCGGAATCAACACCGCTATTTTCTCACCCAATGGTGGCAGCGTCGGCATCGGCTTCGCCATACCCGCTGCCCAGGCCAAGACCGCCGTTGAGCAGATTATCGAAAATGGCCATGTCACCCGGGGCTGGCTTGGCGTCCAGATTCAACCGATCACCGAAGAAATCCAGGCCAGCCTGGGTCTTGAGGGAACCAAGGGTGCCCTGGTATCCGACGTGAGCAAGGACAGTCCTGCCGCCAAGTCGGGGCTGGAGGTCACGGACGTGATTCTCGCCTTTGATGGCACCGAAATCAGCGATACCCGGGAACTTGTGCGGCTGGTGGCCAAGACCCGGCCCGACCAGAAAGTCCCGGTCTCGGTCTGGCGTGAAGGCAAGAAACGTAACATCGACGTCACGATCGGCACCTTGAAAGACCCCGAACAGGAAATCGTTGCCAGCAACCAGCCAAGCAGTGAAACCGGCAAGCTGGGACTGAAAATCGCTCCCCTGGACAAGCAGTCTCGCGAGCGACTCCGGCTGGATGAATCGGTTGAAGGCGCCCTGGTCACCGGCGTGGCGCCCAATTCACCGGCAGCCCGCCAGGGTTTACGCCCAGGAGACGTGATCATGCGCATCGGACAGTCCCGGGTTGATTCCCCCCAGGCCCTGTCCGAGGCGGTGGAGTCGGCAGGCAAGAGCGGCGAGGAAAGCGTCCTTGCCCTGGTCCGACGCGGCGACTCCCAACGATTTGTAGCCCTGAAGCTGGGCTAGGAAGACAACCCTGATTTTGTGCGTGCTAAGAGTACCTTAATGAACGGGCCCCCTCCCGTATCCCAAGGCGTCGTGTTGACGCACGGCCGGAAAATATCCCGGCCGTTTTTTTTGCCCGCAATAAATGCCCTGGTAATGCATTCAGGCCAAGGCATGGCACAATGGAACACGACACCACAGGCAGAAACAGGCGAGCAGTTATGGCAGACGACGATTTAGACAAACAATTCAGACAGGTTGCGGACTCTTTCATCAGTGTCGCCAACTCCCAACTGGATACGATGAACCGAGAAAATGTGGGCATGGCCCTGCTCTATGCCGCGGCGAGATTCAACGCTTTCGTCGTCGCCAGCAATTCAGACAACCTGGAAGCCTTCAAGGGCGACCGGGACAAGGCAATGGAATTTTTCGGGGCCGAATACCTGCGCATGCTGGGCGCCAACCTCAGTGACCACGAGTTGGTTTTCGAAGAGGACAAGCCCTACGGCCACTTGCCACAGCGCAAGACCGATCTTTCCTGAGACCGGGAGACAAACCTTCAATGCAGATCTGGGTTGATGCGGACGCCTGTCCGGTTCCAATAAAGGAAATGCTGTTCAGGGCAGCCCAGCGTTGCCGTATCCAGGTCATCCTGGTGGCCAATCACTACCTGTCCACGCCCTCCTCGCCGCTGATTCGATCCATGCAGGTATCCCAGGGCTTCGATGTAGCGGACGATGAAATCGTGCGCCTGCTGGCCAGTG
>CAKZML010000288.1 GCA_937128475.1 uncultured Chromatiales bacterium | reverse complement strand
CCGGTAGCTCCCAGGCCTGCAGCACAGCCTGCTCCGGCTCCGGTGACTCCCAAGCCACCAACGAGTGGCCCGGACGATAAGGGCTAACAAAACAAAGGCCCCCGTGGAACTCCACGGGGGCCTTTTTTAATTCTCAACTTCCTTGAAAAAAGTCGTTGGATTCTAGCCAGCCGATCCCGAGCTCTTGTTCAATTCCTTGAGCAAACCCTGGGACGCTCCCACCACGAGATCCAGCACGTACTCAAAACCATTGGCGCTACCATAATAGGGATCCGGGACGTTTCTGTCCGGATCACCTTCGTGAAATTCAAGGAACAGCCGAACCCTGCCACGGTATTCCTCCGGGCAACGCTCTAGCAGCAACGCCAGGTTATCCTCATCCATGGCCAGCACGTAGTCGAAATCCTCGAAGTCTGAATCCTGTACCCGACGGGCACGAATCATCGTCAGGTCATAACCCCTTTCTGCTGCCGCGCTCACGGCACGGTGATCGGGAATCTCGCCAACGTGGTATGCATGGGTACCGGCAGAATCAATGTCCACATCCAGGTGTGGCGCCTGATCCTGCACGATCTTTCGGAACACACCTTCAGCTGTGGGAGATCTGCAAATATTTCCCATGCACACAAAAAGTACTTTCACTCGTTTCCTCACTTGAATAAAAAAACCGGTGTCAGGAAACCGACCAGCGCTCGGCCACTCGACCCAGGTCCTCTTCGGTGTCCACCCCATGTCCCGGTGGGCAACTGGCCAGGGCAACCATGATGGTCATACCCATTTCCATGGCCCTGAGCTGTTCAAGCTTCTCCGCCAATTCAAGCGGTGACGGCTCGGCAGCTGCCAATTGTCTTAGCGCACCTACCCGGTAGGCATACAGACCCAGATGTCGCCAGGCACCATCAAACCGGCTCTGCGACATCAATCCATCGGAAGCATGGTCACGAAACCAGGGAATCGGAGCACGACTGAAATACAAGGCACGGCCAGTGAGGTCTGCAACCACTTTAACCGCGTTGGGGTTCAAAAACTCGTCCACATCACCAACCGGCGTGGCCAGTGTGGCGATATCCGCATCAGCCCGACTGGCAAGCAACTCAGCGACCTGGTCAATCAGTTGGGCAGGCAGCCCGGGCTCATCGCCCTGGAGGTTCACCACCATTTCCTGATCCGACCAGGCACGGGAAGCCGCCACTTCCGCGATCCTGTCTGTACCCGATACATGATCAGCCCGGGTCATACAAACCGTGGCGCCAAACTCTTCACATACGGTACTAATACGCTCGTCATCGGTGGCAACAATTACCTCACTCGCCCCACTTTCCATGGCCCGCATGAAGACATGCTGAATCATGGGCAGACCGGCGATCAGGCGTAGCGGCTTACCCGGCAGTCGAGTGGAGCCGTAACGCGCCGGAATGACGACTTTGAAACTCACTTGTCCAATTCGTCCAGGCTGACGTCCCTGGCCTCTTCCTCAAGCATAACCGGCACGCCATCCCGTACCGGGTAGGCAAGACGGTCAGCACGACAAAGCAGTTCCTTATCAGCTTCGCGGTACTCCAACGGACCCTTGCAAAGCGGACAGGCAAGTATGTCCAGTAATTTCTTATCCATCACTAACCCCTTGGAATACGTGTAATCAATTCATCCAGCAAGCGACTCAACCTGGCCTGGTCGGAAGTATCAAACTGAGCGGTGACCGGGACATACCATGCGTTCGAGCCGGCGAACTTCCGGCATTTTACGGCATCTTTCTCGGTCATGAGAATGTCATTTTCATCATTAAAACCCAGGTCCGATGGCAGAATCCTTGAATGATCCGGCAATGGACGGGGCAACACTTTAATCTTGTGCCGGCGCAACAGATCAAAGAATCTTTCAGGGTTCCCTATACCGGCCAACCCGTGAACCATCTGCCCGGCAAAACTATCCAGCGATCGCTTTTGACCCTGTCCGTTGACCGGCAGCACGCCATCGGGACGCAACTCCATAACCAGTGCACCAGGATGGCGACCCTCGTGATCACCATTAGCCACAACCATATCCACTTCCCTGAGTCGGGCTGAACTTTCTCGCAGGGGGCCAGCGGGAATACACGCACCGTTACCCAGGCCTCGTTGCCCGTCTACCACGACGATTTCTGCATCCCGGGATAGCCGGTAGTGTTGCAGGCCGTCATCACTGATGATGATTTGGACACCCTGGGCAGCCAGTTCCCGGGCCGCCGCAACTCTGTCCTTACCCACCCAGACCGACACCCCGGAGCGACGAGCCAGTAGCAAGGGCTCATCCCCTACCTCCGCTGCCGAACTCTCAGCGGTGACTTGCTGAACTGTCTCCGAACCACCGTATCCACGAGAAACAATCCCTACTCTGATACCCCGATGTTGCAGACACTCCGAGAGGTGAAGAACCAGCGGTGTTTTACCGGTACCACCAACAGTAATATTGCCCACCACCAGTACCGGGACCCCGACTGATTCTGACTTCAGCAAGCCCAGGCGATAAGCAAGGCGACGCATGGCCGTCACGAGTCTGAACAGAGCCTCCAACGGCCTCAACCAGATCACCGGCTGCGGCCGGTACCAGCGTTCTACAAACCAGCGCTCCAACTGATCTTTTTTCACCAACCCGATTCTCAACTGTCTCTGAACTGCATTTTATACAGATTGGCGTAATAGCCATCCATCGCCAGCAGTTCACCGTGGGTTCCTTTCTCGACGATCTTCCCGTCGTGCATTACGACGATGGCATCAGCCCTCTCAACCGTTGACAGACGATGTGCGATTACCAGGGTTGTGCGATTACGCATCAACTTGTCCAGGGCATTTTGAATGTGACGTTCCGACTCGGTATCCAGCGCAGAGGTTGCCTCATCCAGTATCAAAATTGGCGCGTCTTTTAACAATGCCCGCGCAATGGCAATGCGTTGTCGCTGCCCACCGGAAAGCAGAACTCCACGATCTCCCACGGTGGTATCAAGCCCCTGGGGCAACTCATCCACAAATTCCATGACATGAGCCGCTCTTGCAGCCTCTTCTATCTGTTCACGAGAAACCGAGTCCTCGCTGCCATATGCGATGTTGTTCGCGATACTGTCATTAAAGAGTGTGATGTCCTGGCTTACCAGGCTGATCTGGCGCCGCAGACTATGCAGGGTGTACTGACCAAGCTCGGTTCCGTCCACCTGGATGTCACCATCGCTGGGTTCATAGAAACGCGGAAGCAAGGCCACCAGGGTTGATTTGCCACTGCCCGACTTGCCGACGATGGCGTAAGTTTGACCCGCCGGAATTGTCAGCTGGATATTTCTTAGCACCGAGCCCTTCTCAACGGTGTATTCGAATGACAGGTTATTGAATTCGATGTCGCCTTTAACGCGATCTACAACATGGATGCCCGCATCAATTTCGGTGGCAATATCCAGCACTTCAAAAACACTGGTCCCGGCCGCGATGCCGCGTTGCAGATTCGCATTGATATTTGTCAGGCGCTTTAGCGGCGCCATCAACAACAGCATGGCGCTAAGGAAGGCTCCAAAGTCACCCACGTCTACCGCCATGGATTCGGCAGTCGCCACCATGATGATACCGGCCATACCCGCCGCCATAATTGCCTGCACCACCGGAACGCTACCTGCGTTCACTTTCGCCAGGCGCATATGCAGTTTGCGATTGGTCTCATTTACCTCGTCAAACTGGCGCTTCTCATGTTCCTGGCCATTAAAAACCTTAATGACCCGGTGACCACTGATTGCTTCCTCCGCAACCCGGGTCACGTCACCCATGGAGTACTGTATGCGCGCACTGTAGCGACGAAAAATCTTGCTCAAAAAGGCCACGAGCCCGCCGATCAGCGGCCCCACGAATAGCATGAATAACGCCAGTCGCCAGTTCAGGTAAACCATCAAGCCTGCGAGGAAAGCAGCTGTCAGGGTATCCCGAATAACCACAGTCACTACATTGGTCGTCGCCTCTGCAACTTGCTCAACGTTATAGGTGAGCCGCGAGAGCAAGTGACCAGAACTACTGCCGTCATAGAACGAAGTGGGTAACAGCAGGTAGTGCGTGAAAACATCCCGACGCAAGCACTTGATCACCTGGCGACCTATCCAGGTAAGCCCGTAGGAAGAAACGAAACCCGCGAAACCCCGTGCGAGAAAAATCACCACGATAATCAGCGGCAACATCTTGATGGTCTCAGCATCGCGATTGACGAAGCCATCATTAAGCAATGGTTTCACCATGTAGGCAAAACTCGCTTCACTAAGCGCTAAAACGGCCATTGCAACCGTGGCGGCCAGGAACATTCCCCAATGAGGCATGGCGTAGGCAAGCAGCCGCTTGTAAACCATTCCCGGTCGCATGGCCTGTTCGCTCACTGGCTCTCCTCCGGCGCGGACACCGTTGCAATGCTCAGGCGTGTGAATCCCATTCTACCGAGCACGTCCATGGCAGTTACTACAGACTGGTGGGTAGCGTTAGCATCGGCCCTTAATACCACCGGAATTTCTCGGTTCTCGCCCACCGTCTTGCTTATCGCCGCGCGTAGCGTGTCAGGCCGGCTATTGATCAGTTCTCGATCATTCACACGCACCTCACCTCCAACACCCAGGGTAATCTCAAGTTTCTCTTCCACCTCGAGCGCTACCGGTCGTTCGCTAGCCTGGGGCAGATCAACCTTGAGCACGGCCTCTTTTACGAACGAGGTCGACACCATGAAAAAAACCAGCAGCAGCAAGACCACGTCAATCAATGACGTCAGGTTAACGTCAGGGTCTTCCCTCCGCTGCATCTGGAGGTTCAAGTTTTATACCTCCCCGCTTCATGATCATCACGAATACGGTCAACCAGTTTGATCGCTTCTTTTTCCATCTGCACGACCAGTGAATCAATTCGACTACGCAGGTAGCGATACCCAATCAGCGCCGGAATCGCGACGGTCAAACCGGCAGCGGTGGTAATCAACGCCTCGGAGATGCCACCTGCCAACACAGTCGGGTTACCAACGCCATGGGCAGTAATAGCGGCGAAGACCTTGACCATGCCCACCACCGTACCCAGAAGACCAAGCAGCGGCGAAATAGCGGCTATGGTTCCAAGGGTCGTGATAAAGCGTTCCATCTCGTGCACCACGTGGCGCCCGGTGTCCTGCACCCGCTCCTTAATGCTGTCCAGGTCGCGGTGCCTGTTGACCAGGGCCGCCGCCAGGATTTCTCCCAGTACCGAACTGTCTCGCAAGGTATTTATGTGGGCGTCATTGAGTTCGTTTTTATTTACCCATTCCCACACCTTGGCGGAAAGATTCTCGGGTAACACACGTTTTTCCTGCAGGCTCCACAGCCGCTCCAGGATGATAGCCGTGGCCACCACCGAGCAAACTATCAAGGGGAACATCAACCATCCGCCGGATCTGACAATTTCGAACATTGGCTTCGAACATCTCTGATTGGGAAACTGCTGGAATCATACTGTACATCGAGGCCGCTAGAAACCGGCCCGGCCCGCCAAATCCGCTTATTCCGCATCCGCTCCAGACTGATCTGCGCGGCCTTGTCACCTGTGAAGCGAACTGTCACAGCACCGGCCTGGCCTGTGACCACCGTTTTGCTGCCCACCCTGTGCCAGCGATTCACCACCGACTCCAGCGGAAAACCCCAGCGATTGTTGAAGCCCGCCGCGAAAATCACGTAACTGGGAGAGCTGGCTTTAACCAGGCTGGCAGACGACGAGGTTCCGCTTCCATGATGGGGCGCGATCATCAAATCAACCCCCAGGCAGGGCTGGGTGTTTACCAGGGTTCTTTCAACCGCAGCAGGTATATCCCCGGTAAACAACACACTTCCACGTGGGCTGCGCACCAACAAGACGCAGGAGGCATCATTGTCCTCCAGCCCGGCACCGCTTGCCGGATGCAGGATCCGAAAGCTGACCCCATCCCATTCCCACTGCATCCCCGCCTCACAGGCAGCGGCACCGGGGGTTTCATCACCGGCCAACTCTATACCGGGATTGAACGCCACCGCCGTGACCTGCCTGCCACCGGCATGGTCCATATCGCTGTGACTGGTAACCAATACGTCTATCTCACGTATGCCCTGGGCACGCAGGTAGGGAATGAGAGTCAGGCTGGCCACGGCATTGCCGTTGTATGCAGGGCCGGTGTCGTAAACCAACGAGTGATTGCGAGTGCGCAAGACTGTCGCCAGGCCCTGCCCTACATCCAGTACAGCGACGGAAAACCCGGCGGGCTCCATTGCTGCCCGGGCCGGGACCAGCAGGGCTAACCAGCAAACCAGCCCCAGCCGCCGTCCCGGCATCCCCGGCGGCAGGAGAAACAGCCCGGACCCCAGCACCGCCAACCCAAAAACCAGACCTCCCGGATGGGCCAACTTCCAGGCGCCCACCACAGCCAGTTGCTCCAATCCACGCCACAAGAGCTGCAAGTGGCCTGCCTGAAACTGCAAAACCAGTTCAGCCAGTTCGGGCCAGAGCGGCAATACCAGCACTCCAAGCAGCAAAGGCGGCAGGATTGCCACCCCAAACCAGGGGACGAGAAGCAGATTGACCAGGGGAGCCAGTATCGAAATCTGACCATATTGCGCCACCAGCACTGGAGCCAGGCCAACACTTATGGCCATCTGCACGCTCATCCATTGGGACACCCGGCCCTTCCGGGACGAGCGGTGCCCGCGTATTACCAGCCCAATGCATGCCACCGCCCCAAATGACAGCCAAAGGCCCTGGTCCAACACTGCCAGGGGATCAAACAGGCAAACCACCCCAAGGGCCATGCACAGTGCCTGCCAGCCACCCAGGGAACGCCGTGACAAGCGAAAGCCCGCAAACATGCAAAGCATCAACAGAGCCCGTCGCGTGGGTATGGCAAATCCCGCAAGACAGGCATAAATCGCTGCAAGCAACAGCGAGACACTCCACGCCATGATCTCCACCTCGCGGCTTCTGCCAGGCCAGCATAGTCTTGCCAGCCCGCCAACCAGCCAAAAGGCACCTCCCGCGACCAGGCCAATATGTAGCCCCGAAATCGCAAGCAGATGCGATGTACCGGTGGCGGCCAGCACCTCCTTCTGGGCCGGGGACAAGCCGCGCTTTTCACCCAGGACCAGGGCCAGGACCAAGTGGGTAGCGATGCCTTCGGGAAGACGAGATTCCAGCGCATCCCTGATTGACTCGCGAATTGCCAGCAATCGTCCATCCAATCCCCGTGACGACGCATCAATCAATTCGCCCTGGAGAACATATCCGGTTGCGCCTATGCCTTGTCTGAACAACCAGCGCTCGTAGTCGAAGCCGTTAGGGTTCAGGTATCCACGGGGAGCACGCAGCTTTACCTCAAGACGCCAGGCCTCTCCCGCACGGGGCAAACTCGGGTGACGGTACCAACTCAACTGCAATCGGGAAGGAATCCCCGGTACAACCGGGTCCACCGCGACGATGAACCGGATTCGGCCCGACTCTTTACTCACCAGGGAGGCAATTTGCCCTTCCACCTGTACCTTGATTCCGTCCTGCTCCACGGGAAGTCGATCAGCCAGGTGATGCTGCACCTGGACAGAGGCGATGAGAAACCCGGCAAGCCCGGCGGCAAGCACCCTTAACTGACGAATTCCCAGGGCCAGAAACACGGCAGGCAGCCAAATCCAGACCGGGCCGTCGATGGCCTGCTCGGCAAGCACACAGACTAGAATCCCGGCAACCAGGAAAAACGCCGCAAGCCACGCCTCACCCTGGACCACCAGGCGGCGAATAGAATCAAATAAATGCATCATAAATGCCCGATAGCATCTGCGAACGCTGCGTCTTTCGTGTACCATTTGCACCCATTGCCAAGGCTGGCTCGCCACAGCACAAGGACTCACGAAAATAACGCTCGCGATTACTCGTCGCAGCTGCTTTTTATTCCCGGATGACGCAGAAATGCCAAGACGGCTTTTCAAAAAAATTCAGAAACGCATTCCCGACAAGGGAAAATTGAGTACCCAGTGGTATTTGCGCCCTTTTAATGCGCTGCTGCATGACCCCGGCCTTTGGTCCATTCACCGCAGGGGCGTAACCAAGGCGGTGGCCATAGGACTGTTTTTCGCCATGCTCCCCATCGTGGGCCAAATGGCATTGGCGGCCCTGGTGGCATTATGGGTCAGGGTCAACCTGCCAGTGGCGGTGGCCTTTACCTGGGTCAGCAATCCCCTGACGTTTGTTCCGATCTACTACCCCGCCTACAAGCTGGGAGCCTTGTTGCTGGGACTACCGCGCCAGGATCCTGGCGACGCCCAAATGTCCATAGAGTGGCTCGCCGCAGAACTGGCCACCATTTGGAAGCCACTGTTTCTAGGATGTGGAATTTTGGCCGTTATAGTAGCAGCGATCGGATTCACCGCATTGAACCTGACATGGCGCATGGCTGCCGTTAATCGACTGAACAGACGCCGTCGAAACCGGGCCCGCTAATCTTCGCCGGGACCAGGAATGCTAATCCCTGGGATGCAACTGACCTTCCTGTAACTGAAGCACCCGGGACATACGAGCGGCAATATCCAGGTCATGGGTTACTACCACCAGGCTGGTACCCATATCCCGATTAAGTTCCAGCATTAAATCAAACACGATGCGGCCTGTATCCCCGTCCAGGTTGCCGGTGGGCTCATCCGCCAGCACCACTGCAGGCCGGGTTATCAAGGCACGAGCCACCGCAGCCCTCTGCCGTTCACCACCGGAAAGTTGCCCTGGCTTGTGAGTCAATCTCTCACCCAGGCCAACCCTGGCCAGTAATTCCGAAGCTTGCTTTCTTGCTTCCGCCAGGGGTGTGCGCCGAATCAACAGCGGCATGGCGACGTTTTCCAGGGCACTGAATTCAGGCAACAAGTGATGAAACTGGTAGACGAAACCAATCGCCCGGTTGCGCAAATCTCCACGCTCGCCATCGCTGAGTCCGCTCATGTCCTGGCCTGTCACCAGGACCCGACCGGCAGTGGGCGTATCCAGTCCGCCCAGCAACTGAAGAAGGGTTGTTTTGCCGGAACCGGAGGAGCCGATGATTGCCAACCGCTCTCCTTTTCGGACATGCAGCTCCAGGTCATGAAGTACATGCAGGTCGTTCCCGCCTTCCTTGAAAACCTTGCCCAGACCCTCGGCCTGGAGCACGAACTCGCTTTCTGGCTGCTTAGCCAATTCAGTCATAACGCAGAGCCTCTGCAGGTTGTGTGCGTGCCGCCTTCCAGGCGGGATAAATCGTCGATACCAGGCTGATGCCCAGGGCAAACAGGCCAATCTGAAGAACTTCGAACCAGTTCACCCTGGCGGGCAAATCTGAAATGAAATATACATCAGCGGCCAGCAAGTCCATCCCCAGCACGGCCTCCATAGCATTTACCAACGTCTCCAGGTTCAATGCCAGCAGCACACCCAGGAGCATTCCTCCCAGTGTGCCCACTACACCTATCACCAGGCCCTGGATCATAAATACCGTCAATATGCTGCCTGGCGAGGAACCCAGGGTACGAAAAATTGCGATATCGGCTTGCTTGTCCTGGACCACCATCACCAGGGTGGACACGATATTGAAAGCGGCCACCGCCACGATCAGCAACAGGATCACAAACATGATGCGCTTGGTGACCTGGATGGAGCGAAAGAAGTTCCTGTGCTCACGAGTCCAGTCACTGACAAAGAAACTGCCCCCAAGACTCCTGGCCACTTCGCGAACCACCTGGGGCGCCTGGAACATATCCTCAAGCTTCAGACGCAGGCCGCTCACATTGTCACCGGTCCGGTACAAGCGGGCGGCATCACCCATGTGAATGTAGCCAACGTGACGGTCGTACTCATACATGCCAATTTCAAAAATTCCGCTTACCGCAAAACGCCGCATTCGTGGCATTAATCCAGCCGGCGTAATCTGACCCTGGGCGATTACCAGAACCACCGAGTCGCCGACCGAAACACGCAGGTGCTCCGCCAGGGCAGAGCCCAGAATGATGTTGTACTCACCTTTTACCAACTGCCCCAGCTGGCCCGTGCGCATGGCTTTGCCCACAGAGGCCACCGCTTGCTCGAGTTCTGGTTCAATGCCTTGCACAAGCGCACCACTGAGTCGCTCACCGTTGACCAGCATTCCCTCTCCGGAAAGATAGGGTGCGGCTTCCAGAACTCTTGGATCGGTAAGCGCCGCATTACGCGCCTGTTCCCAATCACTCAACCGTCCGTCCAGACCGCTCACTGTCGCGTGAGCCGTCATGGCGAGAATCCGTTCCCGTAATTCGGTTTCGAATCCATTCATCACGGAAAGCACGACGATCAGTACGGCGACGCCAAGACCGATACCAGCCATGGACACGCCCGAAATAAAGGATACGAAACGACTTACACCGTGGGCCCGGACATAGCGCAGGCCCACCAGCCATTCGTACCAGCGTGAGGTGA
>CAKZML010000287.1 GCA_937128475.1 uncultured Chromatiales bacterium | reverse complement strand
ATCTCGACTTTTGCACGGCTGTTCTTATCAGCCGCTTCCTTGTTGTGTGTACTGCCGGTCCAGGCCGACGCCATCCGCCAGACCAAGGGAGACTATTACGATGCCTTCCGACAACTGGATGTCGATTTACCGACTCCCAACGTCTATCGCACCGCCTCGGGCGCACCGGGAGATCGTTACTGGCAGCAAAAGGTGGACTACAAGATCAAGGTAGACCTGGATGAGAATGCCCGGCGTATTAGCGCCAGTGAGACTATTCACTACACGAATAATTCCCCCGACACCCTGCGGTATCTGTGGGTGCAACTTGACCAGAACCGGTTCCGTGATGATTCCATCGCAAGACTTTCCGAGACCGCTTTTGATGTGGGCGGACGGCGTAACCTGGCCGCGGAGAGCGATGGCGATGTATTGAATTACGCTGCCGTTGCAAGACAGCAGGCACTGGCGGATACCGCCTACGGCTACGAGATCAAGGGTGTGGTGGACGGGCGCGGCAAGGCGCTGAAGTTCACGGTGGTGGACACCATGATGAGGGTGGACCTGTCCGCTCCCCTTGGCAGTGGCAAGAGCACCACCTTAAGCATCGACTTCGCGTTCAACATCATTAACGAGATCAAGGTCTCAGGCCGTGGCGGTTACGATCACTTCGAAGAGAACAACACCGATATCTTTTTCCTGGCCCAGTGGTTCCCGCGCCTGGCGGCCTACACCGACTACGCAGGCTGGCAGCACAAGGCCTTCCTGGGTCGCGGCGAGTTCACCCTGGAGTTTGGCGACTACGAGGTAGAGATCACGGTTCCGGCAGATCACATCATCTCCTCCACCGGTGTGCTGCAAAACCCCGGCAAGGTCCTGAGCGCCGAGCAGCGCAATCGTCTGAAGCAGGCGGAAACTGCCGACCAGCCAGTATTCATCGTGACCCCGGAAGAGGCTGCGGAGAACGAGAAGAGCCCGAGCACTGAACGTGCAACCTGGGTGTTCAAGGCGGAAAACGTTCGGGATTTCGCCTGGGCAAGTTCCAACAAGTTCATCTGGGATGCCAAGGGCCACAAGCAACCGGGCGCCAAGCAGCCCCTGGTCTTGGCCATGAGTTTCTATCCCAATGAGGCCGAGCCTATCTGGTCCCAGTACTCCACAGCAGCGGTGCTACATACCCTGGAAGTGTACTCGCGGTTTTCCTTTGACTACCCATATCCCACTGCCCAATCGGTGAACGCCTGGGCACGCGGTGGCATGGAATACCCGATGATCACCTTCAATGGCTACCGACCCGAAAAGTTTGAGCCGGATGAGGATGCCGAGGTCGTGGATAACGCTCCCGATAGCACCTACTCACGGCGTGTGAAGTATGGATTGGTTGGTGTGATCATCCATGAGATCGGGCATATCTATTTCCCGATGACCGTGAATTCCGATGAAAGGCAATGGACCTGGATGGACGAGGGAATAAACAGCTTCCTGGATTACGTGTCCGCCCTGGAGTGGGAGGAAAACTATCCTTCCTATGCGCCGCATACCAATGTGCTGGACTACATTCCCGAGGAAATGCTGGGCGAAAACCAGGTGCCGATCATGACCCAGTCTGACTCGGTGTTGAACCTGGGTTACAACGCCTATACCAAGCCCACCGCTGCGCTGATTGTCTTGCGCGAGACCGTCATGGGTCGCGAATTGTTTGATTTCGCCTTCAAGGAATATTCACGTCGCTGGATGTTCAAGCGTCCCACGCCATCGGATTTTTTCCGCACCATGGAAGATGCCTCGGGTGTGGATCTTGATTGGTTCTGGCGGGGTTGGTTCTATTCTACGGATCACGTGGACATCGCAATATCCGACGTGCGTGAGTACAAGATCGCCTCCATGGATCCGGATGTGGACTACCCGCTGGATCGCCAGGAATTTGACGCCACCCATCCCGAAACCCTGGCCCAGATTCGCAATCGCGAGGAAGGCCGCAAGACCTGGTTGCAGCGGCACCCGGAAGCGGCGGATTCCTACAACGAGCATGACCGCTTTACCGTGAGCAACCAGAATCGCAATGACTATGCGGACTTGCTGGAATCGTTGGAGCCCTGGGAGCGCGAGGCTCTTGAACGGGCGGTCAAAGAGGATAAGTTCATTTACTTCGTGGATTTCGAAAACCTGGGCGGCCTGGTGATGCCACTGCCAATGAAGATCACCGATGTGTCCGGGGCCAGCGAGTTTGTGACCTATCCGGCGGAGATCTGGCGGCGTAATTATCATGGCGTTACCAAGGTCCTGATTCGGGATACCGCGATTGCCTCGCTTGAACTGGATACCCGGCACGAAACGGCTGACGTTAACTACAGCAATAACCATTTTCCCCGGCGTATCAGCAAGTCCCGGCTACAGTTGTACAAAGCCGAGGACGAGGACCGTAACCTGATGTCGGAAATGCTGATGAAGTTGCGGGCGGTGCAGGGTGGGGATGATCCGGATCTCAAGCGGGTGCCTCTGGAAAACCCTGAAGTGAGAGACTAGCGGTGATGGGACGGCCTGCAAGAGTTTGGTCCATGGTCGGCTTGTTGGCCGGCCTGTGCCTGTCCCTGGGTGTCTCAGCCCACCGGATGCCCCTGGGCATGACCACGGTGACCTATAACCCGAACAC
>CAKZML010000286.1 GCA_937128475.1 uncultured Chromatiales bacterium | reverse complement strand
CCTGGCATCCACAAAATACGATCCTTCAATCCTACCTGCTGAGTGGCGTGATTTTCGCAGGCCTGTGGCTGGCATTTGGCCCCCTGGTACTGCCCTTCCTGGTCCTGCAAAGCATCTTCGCGTGGTGGCAACTCACCAGCGCCAATTACATTGAGCACTACGGCCTGTTGCGGCAACTCCGTCCCAACGGCCGGTATGAACCCTGTCAACCGCATCATTCATGGAATGCCAATCACCTGCTGTCCAACCTGCTGCTGTTTCACCTGGAAAGACACTCCGACCACCACGCCCATGCCAACCGGCGTTACCAGTCGCTGCGTAATTTTGAGAATGTCCCTTCCCTGCCCACCGGCTATTTCGGCATGTTCCTGCTGGCCTATGTGCCTTTCCTCTGGCGCCAGGTCATGGATCCCCGGGTTCTTGCCCAGGTACAGGGTGACATGAGCCAGGTGAATCTCGGTGTCCGTGCCGAAAATCACCACCCAGACCAGGCGTAACTCCGCCAATATGGTTCGGAACAACCCCGATCAGGTCGAACTCCTGGTAAATACGCCGATTGAGCACAAGTAACGAATATTGATAAAAAGATTCGATCTTGTAGACAAAAGATGTAAACTCCTTGGAAATCACCTGAAAATAATGCGGCGCAACAATTATGGCCAGATTCCTGCTGATCAACGGACCCAACCTGAACCTGCTCGGCAAACGCGAGCCTGAGATCTATGGCGCAACCTCCCTTGGTGAAATTGAAGCCTCGCTGAGCGCTCAAGCCGTGCGCCACGGCCATACCCTGGACTGCTTTCAAAGCAATGCCGAATATGAGTTGGTCGAAAGAGTTCAGCGAGCGAGCGAGGAAGACCTGGCCGGAATCGTAATTAACCCTGCAGCCCTTGGCCACAGCAGCATCGCCCTGAGAGACGCATTGCTGGCCACTGGCGTGCCGTTCATAGAAATACACATCAGCAATATTTTTGCTCGCGAAACATTCCGCCACCACACCTACCTGTCAGATGTGGCCAGCGGAGTAATCGTAGGCTTCGGCGTGCGCGGCTATGAGCTAGCCCTCAGCGCCGCTATCGAAAACGCCTCCCAGTAACAGAATCGCACAGGCCTGATCCAGAAAAGGTTCAACATTATGGATATCCGTAAAGTAAAAAAACTCATTGAGCTACTGGATGAATCCGGTATCGCAGAAATTGAAATTACCGAGGGTGAAGAGTCGGTGCGCATTAGTCGCTACCCGACTAACGTCCAGGCAGCCCCGATGATGGCGCCGGCGATGGCAAGCGCGCCTGTCGCAGCGGCCCCGGCTGCCGCTGCAGCCCCCGCAGTTGCCGCCGAACCGCCCGCGGCAGGTCACCGGGTCACTGCACCCATGGTGGGCACCTATTATTCCTCGCCGACACCCGGAGCTAAAACATTCGTCTCCATAGGCTCGCGAGTTGAAGCCGGCGATACGCTTTGCATCATCGAGGCAATGAAGATGATGAACCAGATCGAGGCCGACACCAGCGGCACCGTCGTGTCCATCCTCGTCGAGAATGGCGATCCGGTGGAATACGGTCAGCCCTTGTTCATCATCGAGTAACTGTCAAAATAGGCATGACCATGATCGATAAAGTCATTATTGCCAATCGCGGGGAAATTGCTCTGCGCATCTTGCGAGCCTGCAAGGAAATGGGCATCAAGACCGTGGCGGTTCACTCCAGCGCAGATAGTTCTCTGAAGCACGTTCTACTGGCTGATGAAACGGTTTGTATTGGTCCTCCGAGATCCACGGACAGCTACCTGAACATGCCGGCCATCATCAGCGCCGCCGAAGTCACCGATGCTGTGGCCATTCACCCGGGCTACGGCTTCCTTTCAGAAAATGCCGATTTCGCAGAGCGGGTTGAAAACAGCGGTTTTATATTTGTCGGCCCCAGGGCTGAGACCATTCGCCTTATGGGCGACAAGGTGTCGGCCATTCGTACCATGAAGGGGGCAGGCGTGCCCTGCGTCCCGGGATCCGACGGCCCCCTTGGCGACGATATCGAAGAAAACCTCAAGATAGCCCGCTCACTGGGCTATCCAATCATCATCAAGGCCTCGGGCGGGGGCGGCGGAAAGGGCATGCGAGTGGTGCACACAGAAGCGTCGCTGCTCAACGCCATCACCCTTACCAAGTCAGAAGCCCTTGCAGCGTTTGATAACGACGTTGTGTACATGGAAAAGTTTCTGGAGCGGCCCCGCCACATTGAATTCCAGGTCCTGGCCGATGGCCAGGGTAATGCCATTCACCTGGGTGAACGTGACTGCTCCATGCAGAGAAGACATCAGAAGGTAGTCGAAGAAGCACCGGCGCCGGGAATCACCGAGCAACAACGCAAGGAGATGGGCGAACGCTGCGTGAAAGCCTGCCTGGAGATGAATTACCGGGGAGCAGGAACTTTCGAATTCCTCTACCAGGACGGCGAATTCTATTTCATCGAAATGAACACCCGCCTGCAGGTGGAACACCCGGTAACGGAAATGATTACCGGAATCGACGTGGTCCGCGCACAGTTGGAAATCGCCTCTGGCAAGAAACTCACGATCAAGCAGGAGGATGTGACCTTTACCGGACACGCCATCGAATGCCGGATCAATGCCGAGGATGCGAAAACCTTTATGCCTTCACCGGGCACCATCACACTCTGGCATCCGCCAGGTGGCCCCGGTATCCGTGTCGACAGCCACATTTACTCCGGCTACAAGGTACCTCCCTACTACGACTCCATGATCGGCAAGGTCATCAGTTACGGTGAGAATCGCAGCATAGCCATTGCCCGGATGACCAATGCGCTGACAGAAATGGTGATTGAAGGCATCAAGACCAACATTCCACTTCACCGGGAAATTTTCCAGCACGGCGCGTTCAAGACCGGCGGAACGGATATTCACTATCTGGAGAAAAGGCTGGGCCTTTAAGCATGTCCTGGAGCCAATTCAGGATTGAACTGGGCCAACTGGACCCCGAACAGCTGGAAAGCGCCCTGTTCGATGCCGGCGCCTTGTCCGTCACACTCACCGATGCCCAGGACACCCCGGTGCTGGAACCGGCCCCCGGGGAAACCCCCTTGTGGCCGAGCACTCGCTTCACCGCCCTGTTTCCGGAAAACGTGAACGAGCAATCGGTGGTGGACGCTCTGCAGGCACGCTTGGATTCCGCCCTGCCCGCTCACAGCATGGAAACACTGGAAGACCGGGCATGGGAACGGGAATGGATGAAAGACTTTCATCCCATGGATTTCGGTCATGGACTGTGGGTTTGTCCCCATGGACAGGACGTCCCCGAGGACAATGCCACGGTGGTCTACCTGGATCCTGGCCTGGCATTCGGAACCGGCACCCACGAGACAACTGCCCTGTGCCTTGAGTGGCTGGGCGGCGCACAGGTAGAAGGCAAACAGGTCATGGATTTCGGCTGCGGCTCTGGAATCCTGGCTGTAGCGGCACTGAAACTTGGCGCGACATCGGCACACGGGGTGGATATCGATCCACAAGCCCTGGAAGCCAGCCTGGACAATGCCCAGCGTAACGGCGTGGAGGATAGCTTGTCCTTCCCGGACCCAAATCAGCTGGGCACCCAAAAATACGACATCGTGCTAGCCAATATACTGGCAGGTCCGCTGCTTGAAATGGCTGACCAAATACTCGGAATTTGTCGTCCCGGCGGCGAACTGGTCCTGTCGGGAATCCTGGCGGAACAATCCGCCATGGTCCAGGAAGCCTATGCACATGGCTGTAAAAAAATAGCCGAAACCCACAAGGGAGATTGGGTGCGCCTATGCTGCACTCTGAAGCAATAACGAGGGAAAGCTCCGGGTACGGGATTTTGCGTTCGGCTTCGGGCATCATATTGATTCCCTACCCACCTGAATCCTGCATTCACGACTGAACATGCTGACACGCTGCACACATTGCGACACCGCATTCCGGATCACCCCGGATGACCTGGCCCTTGCACGGGGCAGGGTTCGGTGTGGCCAGTGCATGCGCACCTTCGACGCATTCCAGAAGCTTACCGACGAAAAAGAACAGCAACAGCTGGGCTACGAGGTTGAATACTCGGGCGAAGC
>CAKZML010000285.1 GCA_937128475.1 uncultured Chromatiales bacterium | reverse complement strand
CGATTGTACTTTTTCAGGACCTCTTGCAGCCGGTCATGTGGCAGTTCGATGACCCGGTGTCCCTCGTAGCCGGTCATGGTCTCGGCAGCCACCAGGGCATTGATAATGGCCTCTTCGGTTGCCAGTACCGTGGCTTCAAAGAACGGGGTAATCCGTTCGTTGGGCAGGATCTGTGCGGTGGGTAGTCCCTTGGCGGCCCCGGCGCCTTCATTGGCAGTAGAGAAGGCGATGAAGATGTCGCCTGAGGAATTACTGGCCATACCACCGGTACGTGCCACGCCCATGCTCACGCGCTTGGCGATGCGTTTTAGTTGGTGGGGCAACAGCGGGGCATCGGTGGCTACCACGGCGATGATGGATCCCAGGTCGCGATCACTGGTGTTGCGCTTGAGCGCCGCATAGGCGGGCAATTCGGGGATCTCCTTGCCCACCGGGGTGCCGGCCACCGTCAACTGGTAGCGAGAACCAAAATTGGATTGCACCAGCACGCCCACGGTGTAGTCGCCGCTCTCGTCATGCACCACCCGGGAGGCGGTGCCGATTCCGCCCTTGAATTCATAGGTGATCATGCCCGTGCCGCCGCCAACGCCGCCTTCCTGCACGGGGCCGGTCTTGGCATTGTTCAATGCCTCATAGGCGTGCTCGGGCTTGACGTGAAAACCGTTCAGGTCGTTTAGCCAGCCATCCCAGGTCTCGCCCACAACCGGCAGCGACCACCAGTCGTCTTCGTCGAAGTCGTAGTTGTCCAGGGCCCAGCCAATCACTGCATCGCGCACTACGCCCACGCTGTGGGTATTGGTGATCATCACCGGTCCGTACATCAGGCCGGATTCCTCTACCCAGGTCGTGCCGGTCATCTCACCATTGCCGTTCTGGGTGAACCAGCCTGCGAACACGCCGTCCAGGGGGCTGGCCTTGCCGCGGGGCAATATGGCGGTTACACCGGTACGCACTACGGTCTCATCACCGCCGGCCTCGCCGCTGATAATGGTGGAGTGACCCACCTCAATTCCGGGCACGTCGGTGATGGCGTTCAAGGGGCCGGGTTCGCCCCAGAAAGGAACGCCCAGGTCCCGGGCACGCACATGGTCTGCCGCCAACAGGGCATTGACCGGGAGACTTAAGCCAACAAGAGATAACAGTGCCAGAGAGAAGAGATGCTTTTGCATGAGTTGGTGTCCTGGTGAGCAGCATGTTCGAAATAGGCTGTTATGGAGATTACACCAGGAGTTTGGCGAAAGTCATGGCCCTGTGAGTCCGGTCAGAAGAGTGCGCCCAGGCCTCGTGGCCATTTGACCGTATTGTCCTGGAGGTTAATCCCGGACTTCACCCTTGGCTGGAAACAGTTTCGCCAGGTGTTCGTCGGGAAAAGGTCGTGTTGCCAGGAATCTTCCCGGGGTGAATAACGCGAACTCTATCTCACTCATGGCCGAGCATGAATACCCATTGAGGTTCAGGTTTGATTTCATGCCACCTGACAAGGCGCGTGAAAATGGTCAGGGTCTCGGTAGGACTCCCTGCACCGGATTTTTGATTCCTGATTGATACAAGGGACAGGTTGGAATGACTAGAAGGGATGGGTGTCCTGGATATGACAAACGCCGGTTACGGAGTCTACAATGGTTTGCAGGAATTAATTTACTCAGAGATTCTACGGACGGGATTGATTATGA
>CAKZML010000284.1 GCA_937128475.1 uncultured Chromatiales bacterium | reverse complement strand
TTACGACGATGAAGTTGGGGCCCATGTGCAGGGTCGCGATCTCATTGACGTTGTCGATCTCGGGATGGGCAGTAGCGCAAAGGCGGATCTTGTCGGTCACCATTTCGTCGGCGCTTTCGCCAATAAGCAGGCCCTTGGTTTCCCGGGCCAGCCAGATCGCGACAACGGCCAGTACCAGTCCGATGATGATGGACGCGATGCCATCCCAGATCGGGTTACCCGTCACCTGGGCCAGGAACACGCCAATCAAAGCCACAACCAGGCCAATCATCGCCGCGCTATCTTCAAACAACACGACGAAGAACGTCGGGTCCTTGCCCCGGTTGGCGGCCTCGAAGTAGCCCAGGCCGTTGCGCACCTTGTTAAATTCTCGCAGCGCCACCGTGAAGGAGATTCCCTCGAAGACGATACTCACGCCCAGGACCATGTAGGCAATGGTGGGTTTGACCATTTCCACCGGGTGCATCACGTGCTTCACGCCTTCCCAGATGGAAATGCCGGCGCCGAATCCGAACAGCAGTACCGCGACCATGAAACTCCAGAAATAGATTTCCTTGCCGTGGCCAAAGGGGAAGCCAGGACTGGCGGGGCGTTTGGCCCGATTCATACCCAGTAGCAGCAAGGCCTGGTTACCGGTATCCACCAGCGAATGCACCCCCTCGGAGAGCATGGCGGAACTGCCGGTAACGGATGCCGCGGTGAATTTTGTCATGGCGATGAGGAAATTCCCCACCAGGGCGGCAATGACTACTTTTCCTGCGGATGCGGACATGGGTTTTTCCGGGCGATGACTGGAATGAGATTATAGCCTGCATCGCGGGTTAGCGTAGAAGAGGTGGTGGACAGTTGGCCGAGGTCTGTACAAAATGCCCGAACGATCAACCAAGCCGTCCCTGGGAGAAACCAACGTGTCAGCGACCACCACACGCCAGTCTGAAACCGCATTACTTGAGAGGGTGATCGTGCGTCATCCGAACGATGCATTCGTGGATCAGGCTAATGTCGAGTCCCAGTGGGAGCGATTGAATTACCGCTCGCCGCCTGATTTTGACCGGGCCGTGATGGAATACGAGTTGTTCATCAAGGCCCTGGCCAGCGAGGGAGCCGAGGTTATTTATGCCGGTTCAGGTGATGGTCTGAGCATGGATAGCTTGTATGTCCGGGACGCCTCCATCATTTGTGACCGGGGCGCGATTCTGTGTCGCATGGGAAAAGAGGCGCGTATGGCGGAGCCCGATAACCTGGGCCTGGTCTATGAAAGCCTGGGTATTCCGGTAGTCGGCGCCATCCAGGGCGATGGTCGCCTGGAGGGGGGTGACTTTGTCTGGCTCGGGCCGCGCCTGGCTGCGGTGGGTGAGGGATATCGGACCAACCCCGAGGGCATTGCCCAGTTGCGAGAATTACTGGGCGACAGTGTCGATGAACTGATCACTGTTGCGCTTCCTCATTTCCGTGGTCCCAGCGACGTCTTTCACCTGATGTCTATTATTAGTCCGTTGGATGATGACCTGGCCCTGGTGTATTCGCCGTTGATGCCGGTGCGATTCCGCCAGGCGTTGCTGGAGCGTGGGATTGGGTTGGTCGAGGTGCCAGCGGGCGAATTTGATGATATCGCTGGAAATGTGCTGGCAATCGGTCCTCGCAAGGTACTGATGGTGAATGGCTGTCCGGAGACCACTGGACGCCTGGTTGAGGCCGGGGTGGAGGTGCTGAAATTCTCGGCTTTTGAGATCAGTACCAAGGGTGACGGAGGCCCGACCTGCCTGACCCGTCCGCTGGAGCGTCGGCGTCCTGGCTGAGGCTCGCTCGGAACCCGTGATTTGGCGTTTTGATTATTTTAATTGACGTATTGGGGCTATAAAGGGCTCAAACAGGGCCTAGTGTTTGATTTATTAAACACCTTTGGTATCATCCTTGAAGGTTTTCAGAGCTTTGCTGGATCCCGTTCCCGCCGCGCTGGTTTGCTGCGGCACCCCGGCAGGGGCGAACGGGTGTCGGGCTCGAGTCAGGAGACAGGTATTCTCGAGAATATTCTTGAGCAATTGTCTTCATTAGGTGTCTCGTCCGGCATGCCCACTTTCTACACAGTGGGGGTCCGTGAGACCAGGCGATAATTTGTCGTGAGACAAGGTAGCCGGTCCGCACAGGAGGCTTCATTTCCTCAAAAACTGGCTAGGCAAGAGTATGGAGCGCGTAGGGGATCAACAGTCCCGAAGGGTTCCTGCGAGTACAACGGGTAGCTGTCCGGAATGCGCCCGGGTTGCCCACAACAGGAGTGAGGTGCCGGTCCCGTGGCGGGCACTGAGAAAGGAAGATGAAGACCAAAAGACCAGTAATCGGTGTTTCTGCATGCAGGCGGCCATTCATGGGCCGACATATGCATGGCGTGCTGGAACAGTACCTGGAAGCCATCAGCAAGGCAGCTAACGCGATTCCGGTAATGTTACCGGCAATGGGTGACGCCATGCTCGATGAAGCCGTACTGGATAGACTGGACGGTATCTTCCTGACCGGAAGCCCGAGCAATATTGAGGCCCATCATTACGGTGGCGAAGTCAGCCTCAACGGCACAGATCATGATCCGGAACGCGATGCCACGACCCTGGGACTAATTCCCCAGGTGCTGAGCCGGGGTATGCCCTTACTGGGCGTTTGCCGTGGCTTGCAGGAAATGAACGTGGCCTTTGGCGGCAGTTTGTACCAGCGGGTGCATGAGCAAGAAGGATTTAATGACCATCGTGATGACTACGATCAAACGATCGAGGAGCGCTTCGCTCCTGCTCACGATGTCATGTTTGAAAAAGGTAGTGTTCTTCGTTCACTGACGGGTATGGATACCGCCAGGGTGAACTCTTTACACGGCCAGGGAATAAACAAGCTGGGCAAGGGCCTTGTAGCAGAAGCCCATGCCCCGGATGGATTAATAGAAGCATTCCGAGTCGAAGATGTGCCGGGTTTTACCCTGGCTGTGCAATGGCATCCGGAATGGTTAGCAACTGAAAATGTAGTCTCCATGGCGATATTTTCAGCTTTTGGCGAGGCTGCTAAAAAGTACGGACGCGAACGGTGATTTATGTTGGAAAATGAAGCAGACGCAGATTTTATTGAACAGTGGTTGAAGGAACGGGGAATTTCCGAGGTAGAGGGTATTGTCCCGGATATGGCCGGCGTTGCTCGTGGAAAGTTTGTCCCTGCGAAGAAATTTCGTCGTGAGGGCCTGAAGCTTCCCGAGTCAGTGTTTATCCAGACGGTGACGGGTGAGTTCTCGGATACCGACCTGGTGGATGAGGTGGATCGCGACATGATCCTGCGTCCCGATGCCAGCACTATTCGAATGGTGCCCTGGGCATCAGAGCGCACCGCCCTGGTGATCCATGATTGCTTCACCCAGGATGGCGATCCGATCGATATTTCTCCGCGCTATGTGCTGCGCAGGGTGCTGGAGCTGTACAAGGCTGAAGGACTGCGGCCGGTGTTGGCGCCGGAAGTCGAGTTCTTCCTGGTCAAGCCCAATACGGATCCTGATATTCCTCTTGAGCCACCGGTTGGTCGCTCGGGTCGTCAGGAAACTGTGCGCCAGGCATTCAGTATCGATGCGATTAACGAGTTCGACCCGCTGATCGATGACATCTACGATTTTTGTGAAGCGCAGGAAATCAGTGTTGATAACCTGATTCACGAGTCCGGTGCCGCCCAGCTGGAAATAAATTTCATGCATGGTGACCCACTGGACCTGGCCGACCAGGTGTTCCTGTTCAAGCGTATTGTGCGAGAAGCTGCAATGCGCAGGAACATCTACTCGACCTTCATGGCCAAGCCTATGAAGAATGAGCCGGGCAGTGCATTGCATATGCACGTGAGCGTGGTTGATGAGAAGACCGGCAAAAACATTTTCTCGGATGAGCAGGGCGAGGACAGCGCCGTTTTCCGTTCCTATATCGCTGGTTTGCAGCGTTATATTCCCGAAGCAACCATGTTGTTCGCCCCTTATGTGAACAGCTATCGCCGCTTCATGGGTATGTTGTCGTCGCCGATTAACGTGCAGTGGGGATATGACAACCGGACGGTGGGCTTGCGTGTTCCGCGTTCCGAGCCCGAGGCCCGGCGTGTAGAAAATCGGGTTCCCGGTGCAGATGCAAATCCTTACCTGGCATTCGCCGCGACGCTGGCCGCCGGTTACCTGGGCATGAAGCAGCACCTGTCACCCAGCGAGCCGGTGGAGGGCAGTGCTTACAATCTGCCTCATTCTCTGCCTCGCGAGGTTTCTGAAGCGGCAGCGCTTCTGCGTGGAAGTGCCGGCATGCGAGAGATGCTGGGTGATCGCTTTATTGATGTGTACTGCGAAATGAAGGAAGAGGAATACCAGGAATTCTTCCAGGTGATCAGTGCATGGGAAAGAGAATACCTGCTGCTGAACGTCTAGTTGCAGCCGGTTTTGTTTCTGTAATCACAATCGCCCGACAGGGGATTGTGCGGTAGTAGTGTATTTATTCGGAGAGAGTTTAATGGGTACTGAAAAGCGGACGACTCAAGAGTGGCAGAAGTTGGATTCTGCTCACTACCTGCATCCGTTTACGGATTTCAAGGGGCTGGCGAAGAAAGGCTCGAGGATCATTGAAAAGGCAGACGGGATTTATCTCTGGGATGCCGATGGCAACAAGATCCTGGACGGAATGGCCGGTCTTTGGTGTGTAAACATGGGCTATGGTCGCCAGGAACTGGTTGACGCAGCTACCGCCCAGCTGGAGCAACTGCCTTACTACAACAGTTTCTTCCAGACCTCTCATCCGCCTGCTATCCAGTTGTCAAAACTGCTGGCTGAAGTCGCTCCCGAGCACATAAACCAGGTGTTCTTTGCCGGCTCCGGTTCGGAGTCCAACGACACCGTGATCCGGATGATTCGTCGCTATTGGCAGCTCAAAGGCCAGCCCGATCGGCAGACCATCATCAGCCGGGTGAATGCTTACCATGGCAGCACCATCGGTGGTGCAACCCTGGGTGGCATGAAGGGTATGCATGACCAGTTGGGCCTGACTATTCCCGGTGTGGTGCACATCGACCAGCCTTACTGGTTTGGCTACCAGGGTGACCTGGATATTGATGCGTTCGGCCTGGAAGTAGCCCAGGGTCTTGAGAAGAAGATTCTGGAACTGGGCGTTGAAAATGTTGCCGCGTTTATTGCTGAACCCGTCCAGGGTGCCGGTGGCGTGATCATTCCGCCGAAGACCTACTGGCCGGAAATTCAGCGTATCTGTGACAAGTACGAAATCCTGCTGGTGGCTGACGAGGTCATCACCGGGTTCGGGCGCCTGGGTGAGTGGTTCGGCTCCCAGTACTTTGGAATCAAACCTGACCTGATTCCTTTCGCCAAGGGTGTGACGTCCGGTTACCTGCCCCTGGGTGGTGTGCTGGTAGGCGATCGGGTTGCTGGTGTCCTCAATAGTGATGGCGGTGAATTCACCCATGGATACACCTACTCAGGCCACCCGGCCTGTTGTGCAGTGGCAATCAAGAACATTGAATTGCTGCGTGATGAAGGCGTGGTTGAGCAGGTCAAAAATGTGACTGCCCCTCACTTTGCCAAGCGTTTGGCTGAACTGGCGGATCACCCCCTGGTGGGTGAGGTACGCACGATCGGTTTGATGGGCGCTATCGAATTGGTGAAGAACAAGGAAACCAAAGAATTGTTTACCCCCAAGGGTGACGTCGGATTTATTTGCCGCAATGCCTGTTTTGCGAATGGCCTGGTAATGCGATCCGTCGGCGACACCATGATTACCGCGCCGCCGCTGGTAATCACGGTTGAGCAAATTGACGAAATGGTAGCCCTGGCCCGCAAGTGCCTGGATGCTACCGCAGAACAAGTTTTGAAGTAGAAGACACTTCGCGCCCCGTTTGGGGCGCGAAGCTCAACTCGGGGGTGATGTATGACTCAAGCTGGCTATCCGGATTCCTATTACGTCGCAACGGCCAATGGTTTAGAGGAACACCCGGAGCTCACTGAAGATCTGCAGGCAGACGTCTGCGTGATTGGTGGTGGCTTCACCGGCCTTTCGGCAGCACTGAACCTTGCTGAACGTGGATACAAGGTTGTCTTGCTGGAAGCCGAACGAATAGGCTTTGGTGCCTCGGGTCGTAACGGCGGGTTGATTGGAAGCGGACAGCGCAAGGACGTGTTGGAAATGGAACAGGCCTTTGGCCTTGAGACATCTCGCAAGTTCTGGGATTTCGCCGAGGATGCGAAAGCCGAGATTCGTGAACGCGTGGCCAAGCACGACATCAAGTGCGACCTGCAGCGAGGTCAGCTTGTCGGCATACACAAAAAGAGTTACATCGGCTGGGCCAAGGAATTATCCGACGTCCTGGCCGAACGCTACGACTACCCCAATACCCATGCATTGAGCCAGGAAGAGGCCAGGGCATTGGTGAATACGCCCACATTCGTCGAGGGATTCCTGGACGATGATGCAGCCCACCTGCATCCGTTGAATTTTGCCCTGGGTCTGGCGAGGGCCGCCAGGCAGGCCGGCGTACAAATTTTCGAAAACTCCAGGGTGACCGGTTATACCCGGACTGATCCGGCGTTGGTGAGTACCGCCAAGGGTACTGTGAAGGCTTCGTTTATTGTGCTGGGTTGCAATGGTTACCTGGACAAGCTTGAGCGCAAGGTCGCAGGCAAGATCATGCCGATTAATAATTTCATGATCGCCACGGAACCCCTGGGTGAGGAGCGGGCAAAGTCCGTCATCAGCAAGCGGCTCGGCGTTCATGACAGTCGCTTCGTGGTGAACTACTTCCGCATGTCCGAGGATCACCGGTTGTTGTTCGGCGGTGGTGAAAATTACCGTCCGTCCTTTCCAAAGGACATCCTGAATTTTGTTCGGCCCTACATGTTGAAACTGTTCCCACAGTTGAGTGACGTGAAGGTTGATTACGCCTGGGGTGGGACCTTGTCAGTTACGGTTAATCGTCTGCCTCACCTGGGTCGGCTCGAGCCCAATTTGTTCTTTGGGCATGGATTCTCGGGACATGGGGTCTCTACCTCGGTGTTTGCCGGAAAGATAATGGCGGAAGCGATTGCTGGAACGGCCGAGCGCTTTGACGTGTTCTCCAGTTTGCCCATACACACATTCCCCGGAGGTACGATGTTGCGCTATCCGGGTATGGTGCTGGGAATGCTGTTCTTCTCTATGAAGGACAAGCTCTAGGATCTATGAAGGACAAGCCCTAGGATTGGATTGCCACGGACGCACTCGCGGCCAGGAGAGACGGATCTAATGGAAATTGGTGCAAGGTTGAAGGCAGTACGCGAGATGCGGGGTTGGTCCCAGCGTGAACTGGCCAAGCGAGCGGGTGTAACCAATAGCACCATCTCACTGATTGAGCAGAACCGGGTGAGTCCCTCTGTGGGTTCTCTACGCAAGGTGCTGGACGGTCTGCCCATGACCCTGGCGGACTTCTTTACCTTTGATTTTGAGAGTTCGGAAGGGAACTTCTACAAAGGTGATGAATTGGTGGACGTGAGCAGTGACGACACGTCCATGTTACTGGTGGCGGCGAACAAGCGTGACCGGGCCATGAGCGTAATGCATGAGTTTTATCCACCAGGTGCTGATACCGGCCCCGAGGCGATTACCCACAGGGGTGAAGAGGGTGGTGTGGTTATTCGTGGCAGCATCGAGATCACGATAGCCGGTGATACCCGCATCCTGGGCCCGGGCGATGCCTATTATTTCGAAACCCACCTGCCTCATCGATTTCGTAATACCGGTAAGGAAGTCTGTGAAATAGTCAGCGCCTGTACACCACCGAGCTTCTAACTTGTCAGCATGAAAAAGGCCGCATCGAGTTATCGATGCGGCCTTATTTTATGGAGCACTTTCTGCTTGCGCAGATCTGTCCGCCTAGATGTTTCTTAAATACCACTCGTACTCAAGGGCGGTGACCTCTGCATTGAACTGTGCGTATTCCTGATGCTTGATGGCATGGAACATCTTCACGAAGGATTTGCCCAGGTAGTCTGGCAGGACCTTTGAGGCAGCAAATTTCTTCATCGCCGAATTCCAGGTCAGGGGTAAATCGCTTTCCACCTGTTCGTAGGCGTTGCCGACTGTAATTGGCTTGGGTTCCAGTTCCTTGCTCAGGCCGTGGTGTATGCCCGCAAGCACGGCGGCGGTGAGCAAATAGGGGTTCACGTCGGCACCGGCCACGCGGTGCTCAATACGGCTGGCTTCACCCAGGGTTGCCGGAATACGCAGACCGGTTGTTCGGTTGTTGTATCCCCATGCCCTGTTGGTCGGGGCATAAGAGCCTTCCCTGAAACGCCGGTAAGAGTTGGCGTTTGGTGCGAACAACAGCATGGCTTCGCGCATGGTGTCTGCCAGGCCGGCGATGGCGTTGCGTAACTTCGGCTGGTTCTCGGGATTCTCGTCGCAGGCGAAGATGTTGTTGCCATCCTTATCCAGGACGCTGGTGTGAATGTGCATTCCATTACCGGCGTGCTGGGGGTAGGGCTTGGCCATGAAAGTGGCAGTGTAATTATGACGCTTGGCAACTTCGCGAATCAGGCGCTTGAGCATGACTGTCTGGTCACAACCCAGTAACGGATCGTCTGTATGGTCCAGGTTGATCTCGAACTGCCCCGGGGCGTACTCCTTCACAGCACCGTCGGCAGGGATACCCTGGGCAGTGCATGATCGGGCGATTTCAGCCAGGAAGGGCGCGTAGTCTTCAAGTTCAACGATGCTGTAAACCTGGCTGCAACTCAGGCGCTCGCCGGTTACCGGAGAGAATAGCGGTTGGGGTTTGCCCTGGGCATCGCGTTCGCGATCAACCAGGTAGAACTCCATTTCCAGGGCGACCACCGGTTTCAGGCCATCTGCACGGAACCGATCCAGTACGCCGTTCAGGACGGTGCGAGGATCACCCTCGAAAGGCTCTCCATCCATCTCCGTCATGGTCAACTGCAACTGGGCGCGATGGGGGCTACGCCAGGGGACCACGGTCAGCGATCCCGGTACCACCTGGCAAATGCCGTCGGCGTCACCGGATTCCATACCAAGCCCGGTCTCTTCCACGGTTTCGCCCGAGATATCCAGGGCGAAAACAGACAGTGGAAGATTCATGCCTGATTTGATGACTTTGTTGATGGACGTTATGTCTGCGCGTTTCCCTCGCAATACACCGTTGGTGTCACAAATCAGCAGTTCAGCTGTTTTGATCTCGGGATATCGGGCCAGGAGTTCTTCTGCAGAGCTGTAACTTCCGCTCTTGAGTTTCTGTGTATCTGTCATGGTGTATGTTCAATATAAGCATCATTTACGTATTCCGCACAAGGTCATGATTTCGAGCCGAAGGTGTGGATATGACGGAATACGTGTGGTTTGGATTCGGATCCTCATGAAGCAAGTTCCATTGCTTTATGATTCAGACTAGGTGAGTGTCTAATATATTTTACATGGTGGCAAGTATTTTTAGACATGAGTGAAATCCCGGTAATGCGCCGGGACGGGCTTCCAGGCCGTTGCTGGCAGATCCGCTAATATCTGCCGACAGTCGGGCCCTGTTCGGGTTATTGTGCTCCCGGCCCAACGACGAAAACCCGGACGGTATAGCAGTGTTTGGTGAGATGGCGATGAAGGTGCGGTCCCGGTGACGGATGCCAGGGAATTGTCTTTCCCCGAGGTCGGACGACCCGGGCGCTGGATATTGCTGACCGGTATCTGGACGGTCAATGTGAGCTTCGGCCTGGTGATGTTTTCCCTGGCACCCCTGGTGGCAGAGGTCAGCCGGGACCTGGGCCTGGGCTTGACCGCCATGGGCACGGTGCTGGGGGCCTGGCCCCTGGTGTATATGCTGGTGGCGCTGCCCCTGGGTACCTACGTGGACCGGATAGGTTTGCGTCGCTGCGTTCTGATCGGGATCGCCCTGGTGAGTCTCTCGGCCCTGCTTAGAGCGACAGCGGAAACTTACCTGACCATGTACCTGGCGGTGTCCTTGCTCGGGCTGGGTGTGCCCCTGATTTCTATTGCCACACCGAAACTTGTTAATTACTGGTTTGCACCCTCAGAGCGGGGCGCCGCAACCGGGTTGTATATGAGCGGCCCGTCGGTTGGCGCGATGCTCTGCCTGGGCCTGACCCAGTGGTGGGTGATGCCGCTGGTAGATCACCAGTGGCGTCGTGTGCTGATTGCGTACGGATTGTTCTGTGCCCTGGTCACCGGGATCTGGTGGCTGATTTCAAGGACGGTCGGGGCCAGGGGGCCGGCAGACCGTGAAGCAGGAAGGGTCGCCGATTGGGGGCTTTACCTGCGACTGCTTGCCAGGCCAATTGCCAGGAAGGTCCTGGTGCTGGCCACCGGTGTTTTCCTGTTTATGCATGGACTCAACAACTGGGTGCCAGAGATGCTCAGGCTGGCCGGACTGGATCCCGCCCATGCGGGCTTGCTGGCGGCCCTGCCCATTGCCATCACCATCGTTGGCGCCGTGGTGGTACCCCGGTTCACCCCCGCAGGAGGCCGTGCCCGGGCCCTGGCGGGGCTATTCGCCTGCGGTGCCCTGGCGGCCTTGCTTCTTTCCACCAGCACCTTGTCGACTGTCCTGGTCGGACTGGTGCTGCTGGGTATCGCTCGCAGCGCCTTGTGGCCCCTGACGCTGCTTTGCCTGACCGAGTCCGGCCAGGTAGATCCCTCGGAACTTGCTCCTGCCGGCGCGCTGTTTTTTACGTTCGGCGAAGTGGGAGGGATGGCCGGTCCGGTGCTAATGGGCGCCATGGCCCAGCTGTCCGGGGGATTCCAGTGGCCCATGTTCACCCTGGCGTTAATGTGCGTTGGGCTTGCGCTGTTAAGCCTGTCCCTGGAACGCCTGCAACGGGCTGGAAACTGAGCCCGTTTGGAGGGCTCAAGACCGCTGAAGATTATTGCTCTTCCCTGTGGTGGCTCGACGTCTTTTACTGTCTGATTTTCTTTGAAAAACTCTTTCAAGACCCCGTGGTGTGTAGCCAAATAGAGACACCTTTCAGGTCCTTAAAGCTAGGCGTGGTTCACATTATCTACCCGGAGGGGTAGAGACAATATGGCATCGGAATTGTTTGCAACCAGGCTGGTTTGTGAGCGGTTCTGTTCTAAGCCAAACGGCTTTCTGATTTGAGTTGACCTGGAGTTTCACATGATCAAGAAAAATCTCGCTGTGCTTGCTGCTGTCGCCACGCTGGGCGTGGCTGCGATCCCGAACACGGCCTTTGCTGGTTCTGACAGCGGTTTTTACCTGGGCGCTGGCATGGGTAGCGGAACCCTGAATGCAGATGTTCCCACCGGTGGTACCACCAATCCCGAATTCAGTGGCAACGCCACGGCGTATAAAGCCTTTGCCGGCTACAATTTTGGCCTCGTACCGTTCCTGGACCTGGCCGTCGAAGGTGGCTATGTGAACCTGGGTGAACCGGGTGATGTGGTGGACCTGCTGCCAATCAGCGCGTCGATTGATGGCATGAGTGCTTTCGGTGTGGTCGGATTTAACCTGGGCCCGGTTGGCCTGTTTGCCAAGGCCGGCATGATTAACTGGGATGCGGAACTGAGTATCGACGGCTTGTCCGAAAGTGACAGCGGCAGTGATCCCGCCTATGGCGTGGGCGCTAAAATGCAGTTCGGATCGGTTGCGGTTCGTCTGGAAGCAGAACAGTTCGACATCAAGGACATCAACGATCTTTACATGGTGTCCCTGAGCCTGGTCTGGACCTTCTAGTCTGACAGGAAGGTAATTCCAGGGGCTGCTCCGGTGACGGTGCAGCCCCTGTTCGTTTTACAACCAGTCGAACTTGGCGCTGAAGTGGCGAAGGAAAGCCGGCGCCTCGGTGATGCGCATACCCCGGATGGACTCGCGCCGCCGCCACACGTTGCCAATGGCTTCCACCACGTAATCCATATGGCTTTGGGTGTAGACCCTGCGGGGTATGGCCAGGCGCACCAGGTCCCAGTGGGCCGGCTTTTCCTCGCCGGTGTTGGGATCGGAGCCGAACATCACGGTACCAATTTCCACACCCCGGATTCCCGCCTCGCGGTACAACTCCACGGACAGGGACTGGCCGGGGTACTGGAGCGAATCAATGTGGGGCAGGAATCGCTTGGCGTCCAGGTAGACCGCGTGTCCTCCGGCCGGATACACCACAGGAATACCGGCGTCGTGTAAATGCCTGACCACGTAGCTGGTGGACAGCAGGCGGTAGTGCAGGTAGTGCTCGTCGAGGATCTCATGCAGACCCACCGCGATGGCTTCCAGGTCCCGTCCGGCCAGGCCGCCGTAGGTGGGGAAGCCCTCGGTGAGAATCAGGATATTGGTTTCTCTTTCTGCCAACTGGGGATCATTGGTGCAGAGGAATCCGCCGATATTGGCGAAGGCGTCCTTCTTGGCTGACATGGTGCAACCGTCGGCGTAGGAGAAAATTTCCCGGGCGATATCAATCGCGGCGGTATTCTCATAGCCGGCCTCACGCTGCTTGATGAAGTACGCGTTCTCGGCGAATCGGCAGGCATCGATATAAAACGGAATTCCTGCCGCCCGGGATATCTCGCTCACTTCCCGAATATTGGCCATGGACACCGGTTGTCCACCACCGGAGTTATTGGTGATGGTGAGCATGACCATGGGAATGTTTTCAGCACCCGTCTCGGCGATGATTGCCTTGAGGGCCGCGATATCCATGTTGCCCTTGAAGGGATGGTCCAGGTCAAGCTGGCGGGCTTCAGGGCAGGGAATGTCCACAGCCTTGCCGCCGAAGAATTCGATGTTTGCCTTGGTGGTGTCAAAGTGGGTGTTGTTGGGGACCACGTTTCCCGGTTTGACGGTCAGGCTGAACAGGATGCGCTCTGCGGCGCGTCCCTGGTGGGCAGGCATGATGTGCTCGAAGCCGAAGATGTCCTGCACGGCATCTTTGAAGCGGAACCAGCTACGGGCACCGGCATAGGATTCGTCACCACGCATCATGCCGGCCCAGGCCTCCGAGGACATGGCAGAGGTGCCCGAGTCCGTGAGCAGGTCGATGAACACATCTTCAGCCCGAAGTTTGAACAGGTTGTAGTGGGCGG
>CAKZML010000283.1 GCA_937128475.1 uncultured Chromatiales bacterium | reverse complement strand
CCCGGTGCACGAACACCAGGAGCTGACCGCCATCTACGTTCAACGCGGTCTTACCCAGGAACTCGCTGACCAGGTGGCGACTCAGTTGGCGGCCAAGGATGCCCTGGGCGCTCACGTTCGGGACGAGTTGGGAATTTCCGAGACAGTCACGGCCCGGCCTATCCAGGCGGCCTTGGTATCCGCGTGTACCTTTGCCGTGGGTGCATCGTTGCCCTTGCTGGTGGTGGTTCTGGTTCCTATGCAACGCCTGGAGCTGTTAGTGTCAGCGTCCTCCCTGGTATGTCTTGCTGGCCTGGGGGCCCTGTCTGCCTCCACTGGTGGAGCGCCAGTTTGGACCGGCACCTTGCGTGTGACATTCTGGGGTGCCCTGGCGATGGCCCTGACTGCAGTCGTGGGTCGCCTGTTTGGGGCGGTGGTGTAGAGCCTCGGGTGCAGGGGCAGGTCGTTAAGAAGAGAGTGAGGCTTAGATGGATTTTCTGGTCGGAATCACGGTACTACTTTGTTACCAGTTGATCGGAGAGGTCCTGGTCTTGCTGTCGGGAATCCCGGTTCCCGGTCCTGTGGTGGGAATGGCGTTGTTGCTCCTGACGCTACTGGCCAGGGGCAAGAGCGCAGAGTCCCTGGATGGCGCCTCAACGTCACTGCTTAGCCACCTTTCATTATTGTTCGTCCCGGCAGGGGTTGGCGCCATGCTGCACTTCCAGCGTATTGGCAGCGAGTGGCTGCCAATCAGCGTGGCATTGGTGGTGAGCACGTTACTCACCCTGGTGATCACCGCCCTGGTGATGCGATCGCTGCTGCGATTGCGTTCAAAGGGAGGCGAGGCAAATGACTGAGACAGGCCTTTCCACGCTCTGGGTGTATTTGTCGGCATCGCCGCTGCTGGGACTGATTGTCACCTTGCTGGCTTACATCGTTTCCTATCGCCTGTATGAGGCAGCCAACCGTAACCCGCTGTTGAATCCGGTTGCCCTGGCCATGTTGATCCTGATGGCGTTGTTGTTTGTCACAGATACCCCGTACAGCACGTATTTTGAAGGTGCCCAGTTTGTTCACTTCCTGCTTGGGCCGGCCACCGTGGCATTGGCGGTTCCCCTGTACCAGCAGTTCTCGAAGTTGCGTGCCTTGTGGCCGGTTATTCTCGCGTCCATCCTGATTGGCGTGTTCGTGGCGACCTTGAGCGCGGTGGGCATCGCCTGGTTGCTGGGCGGAACCCCGGAAACCCTCTTGTCCCTGGCGCCGAAATCTGTGACCACGCCGGTAGCGATGGGAATCTCCGAGACCATTGGAGGACTGCCTTCTCTTACCGCCGTGATGGTGGTGGTCACCGGCATTATTGGTGCGGTATTTGGCACCCGTATTTTTGATGCAATGGGCATTGAGCAGGACGATGTCCGGGGTATTGCCATGGGGGTTGCCGCCCACGGAATTGGCACGGCCAGGGCTTTCCAGGTGAGCCACCAGATGGGTGCTTTCTCGGGACTGGCCATGGCGCTGAGTGCGATGGCAACGGCGCTGCTGTTGCCCTGGTTGCTGGGCATGCTGGGCCTGGTGTCCTGAATCCTCTGCGGCCCTCGCGTTGGAAGTTTTCCCATATACCCGGATAATGGGGTACAAGCATTTGCGGCCCGGTCATGCTGGCTTGCTACTCCCTTTCAACTGATTGAGCGAAAAACATGGCTGTAAGAGACAGTAACGGCGCCGAACTGGACGATGGCGATTCCGTCCAGGTAATCAAGGATCTGAAGGTGAAAGGGACATCCTCCACCCTGAAACGGGGTTCCGTGTACAAGAACATCCGCCTGACCTCTAACGATGAGCAGGTGGAATGCCGCCAGGGCAAGTCCACCATCGTGCTAAAGACCTGCTTTTTGAAGAAGGTCTAGCAGAACCGGTGACGTCACTACCCACAGGTGCCTGATGAAGAAAGTTTTACCCCTGCTCATTGCGTTGCTGGTCGCCTACCTGGGTTACGAGCAACTTCCCCAGACGTCGAATCCGCCGGCGACCGAATCGAGTGATTATGGCCGCCAGGCTCCGGTCAACCAGGCGCTGTTTTCTGCCATGGAAAACCGGCGCAGTGATGTCCAGTTGGAGGCAGTGGGAACCGTGGTAAAAGTCCTGGCCGATGACAATGATGGCAGTCGCCACCAGCGCTTTCTGATACGTGCAGGTTCCGGGCAGACGGTCCTGGTTGCTCACAACATTGATCTTGCTCCCAGGGTGGCCGGGCTGGCCGCCGGAGACCAGGTCACGATTTACGGTGAATATGAGTGGAATGCCAAGGGCGGGGTTCTCCACTGGACTCACCATGATCCGGGCGGCCGCCACGTGGGTGGCTGGATCAAGCACGAAGGTCAAACTTACCAGTAGCCCCGGCGTTGTTATCAGCCCGGCTACGAGAAGGAGCCTGCTGGATTCATGAAAATCGGTCTTGAACTACGCGCGCCATTACGAGAGGACCTGGAACTGTTTTTTGAGTTCCAGAGAGATCCTGTCGCGATAAAGATGGCGGGTTTTCATCCTCGCAGTCTCGACGCCTTCATGGAGCACTGGGAAAAGATCCTGGCAGATCCGGCGGTTACGAAATCCACCATCGTCTGGGACGGCAGGGTAGCCGGTAACATCGTGTGTTTTGAGGTGGGAGACAAGCGAACCGTGGGTTACTGGCTGGGCAGCACCTATTGGGGAAAGGGCCTGGCCACGGATGCGTTGAAGCAGTTCGTCAGACAGGTGCAGGAAAGGCCTTTGTACGCCTACCTGGCCGCACACAATCATGCCTCCCGTCGGGTACTGGAAAAATGCGGCTTCGTCATGCAAGGCAGTGTGGATACCCCCGAAGGGCTGAGCCCGCTGGATGGCGAAGAGTTGTTAATGAAACTGGGTAGCGAAGAAACCTGACGCCGTCGACTGCGGCCTTCTGAAACACGGGGAATAGCGCAGCCCCGAAGCATCCAGTAGTCTTGAACAGTCTCCTGGATGGGTCCCGACCCGGTGTACCCGCCTGATCAAAAATAAGGATAATTATAAGCATGAATTTTCTTCGCCTGTTGCCTGTCATTCTCAGCCTGTTGTTGCTTGCCGCACATTTTTACCGTGCCGGGATAGAGCTGCTGGCAGGTATCTGCCTGGTACTGCCAGCATTACTGTTTTTCAGGGAGCGCTGGGTGCCCTGGGTGATCCAGGGAGCGTTATTCTTCGGTGCCCTGGAGTGGCTTTACTCGCTATATCGTTTCGCTTCCTTGCGGATTGCCCTGGAACAGCCATGGACCCGCCTGGCTATTATTCTTGGCTCAGTGGCCCTGTTCACGGCCTTGTCGGCACTGGTATTCAGATGCAGGGCGGTGAAGCAGCGTTATTCACCCAGCACTGACTACATCGCCTGAGTCTGTGCCGGTAAGCAGGGAACATCACCATTGAACTCTTCATTTGTATTGCAGACTGATCGCTTGTTGCTGGAGCATTTTAGTTTTGACGACTGTGAATTTATTTTGCAGCTTCTTAACGAACCCTCGTTCATTGAAAACATTGGTGACAAGGGTGTGCGTGACCTGGATGGTGCAAGGGATTACTTGCGTAACGGCCCCATGGCCAGTTATCTGGCCAACGGGTTTGGATTGTTCCGGGTAAGCCTGAGGCAATCCGGTGCCTGCATCGGAATGTGCGGTTTGATCTCCCGGGAAAACCTGGAGGATGTGGATATCGGTTACGGTTTTCTGCCGGAATTCTGGGGGCAGGGCTACGCGATTGAATCGGCCAGGGCGGTGATGGACTACGCCCGCAAGCAGTTGGGACTTCAACGTATTGTTGCCGTCGTGTCGCCAGGAAACGCCCCGTCGGTGAAGTTGCTGGAAAAACTTGGAATGCAGCATTCCGGCAAGATTCGCATGGCCGAAAACGAGCCAGAGATAGACTTCTTTGCCTGATTTCCAGTGTCTCGCGCCCCGACCTTAATGCAGGAAGTCCCCTATAGGTTATAGTTTGTCCAGAGTTTGAAAGGAGATTGAAGATGATTACAGCAGGCATCGCAGTCGCCGCCCCGGTGGTGTTGGACAAAACAAAGACCATTGAGAAAGCCGTTGGCATTATTCACGAGGCCGCGGGTAAGGGTGTGAACCTGCTGGTTTTCCCAGAAACATTTATTCCGGCTTACCCGGCATGGGCCTGGCGCCTGCGGCCAGGTGGCGATTTCGGATTGTGCGAAGAGCTTCACGCCCGACTGTTCGATAACTCGGTGGACCTGGAGAGCGATGATCTGGATCCGCTCAGGGCTGCAGCGGCCGAGCACGCCATGACCATCGTCATGGGGATGAATGAGCGTGAGGGGCGTTTCAGTCGAGGTACCTTGTATAACGCCTTCGTCATTATTGGTCCCGATGGCAGCATTCTTAACCATCATCGTAAACTCATGCCCACCAATCCTGAGCGCACTGTCCATGGCATCGGTGACGCGCGGGGGCTGAAAGTGGTGGATACCCCTTGCGGCCGCCTGGGCGGATTGATTTGCTGGGAGAACTTCATGCCCCTGGCTCGCTATGGACTGTATGCACAGGGCGTTGAAGTGTATGTCGCGCCTACCTACGACCAGGGCGATGGTTGGGTAGGTTCCATGCAGCATATTGCACGGGAAGGACGCTGCTGGGTGCTTTCGGCAGGCACCTTGCTTCGGGGCAGTGATTTCCCTGCAGATTTCCCGGGAAAGGCCCAGCTATTCCCGGATGAGGATGAGTGGGTAAATCCCGGTGGCTCTGTGGTGGTGGCGCCGGGTGGCGAAATTGTCGCCGGACCCCATTTCCGTGAAGAAGGTATTCTTACCTGCGACCTGGACCCCTCACGAAGCGGCCATGCCAAGCGCTCTTTGGATGTTGCCGGTCACTACGCCCGGCCGGATTTGTTCGAGTTGGAAATAGACCGTGATCCCCAGGAGCCTTTTGAGTGGGATTGAACTGGCCCCAGGCCTTGATCGTGTGGTGCCTTATTGGAGCCAGGTTTTGATGTCGCGTAAAGAAAACATAAAGCCGTCACGCGACTGCCGGTCGTACGCTTCATCGGGGCTATCTGCCTGATGAAGACGAATATCGGGCAGGACGACGAGCCCCTTTCACGTCAATTTTCTGTGGTGGCTCTTTGGCTGCTGGTGATCAACGGAATCATCGGCGCCGGGATTTTCGGCGTACCTTCCAGGGCGGCCGAACTGCTCGGTGCGTACAGCCCGATTGCATTTGTCCTGTGCGGTTTGTTGATGCTGCCGATCATGCTGTGTTTCGGTGAGGTCTCCAGTTATTTCCGCGGCACCGGTGGGCCGATACTCTATACCCGCGAGGCCTTCGGCAGGGTGGCCGGATTTCAAACTGGCTGGACGTTTTATGTCGCCCGCATGATGGCCTTTGCCGCCAATATCAATCTGCTGGTCAGCACCCTTGGGTATTTCGTACCGGGCATAGACCAGGGGGCAAGCCGGCTGGCTATCCTTTTTCTGATTTGCGCTTCCCTGGTCTGGGTGAACGTCATCGGTGCTCGCCAGGCCATGCGCTCCCTGGGTGTGCTGACCTTGCTGAAAATGCTGCCCCTGGTGGTGCTGGTGGCAGTGGGTATATGGAATGTTCCCCCAGCCTTTTTGCCTGAACCCCAGGCCCTGGCTCCTGGTATGTCTGAATGGGGCACGGCGTTGATTATCCTGGTGTATGCATTCGTGGGTTTTGAATCCGGACTGGTGCCGGCGGCCGAGGCCCGGGATCCACAGCGTGACATGCCACGAGCGCTTATTTGGGCGCTGATTGTTGCAACCTTGCTGTATGGCCTGGTCCAGGCGCTGGCCGTGGCGGTGTTACCTGACCTGGCCAGTTCCAAGCGTCCCCTGGTGGATGTTGCAGCGGTATTGATGGGCCCGGCGGGCGCGGCGTTGGTGATGGCCGGGATTATCGCCTCGGTGGGCGGGAACGTCGCCGGTGCGATGCTGTCCACCCCCAGGGCCAGTTACATGCTTGCCCGGGAGGGGAGCCTGCCCCAGTGGTTCGCCGGGGTGCATCCACGCTATAAAACGCCGAGCCGCTCAGTGATCTTCTTTGGCGCCGCCGCTTTTGTGCTGGCCGCTTATGGATCGTTTACCTGGCTGGCGAGCATGAGTGTGCTGTCGCGCCTTCTCATCTACCTGCTTTGTATTGCGGCGATCCCGCGATTGCGTAGCAAGTTCGGGGAGGACAAAGCACGCTTTCACCTGCCCGGTGGATACCTGATACCGCTTTGTGGCGCTGCCGTGTGCCTGTGGCTATTGAGCCAGGTCTCACTGGATGCGGTGATGTCCACGGCCTTGTTCCTGGTGGTAGGCACAGTGCTTTATTTGTTGGCGCGGCGTGAAAAGGCCGGGGATAGCTAGAGAATATTTTTCAAGGTTGTATCACCGATAGGCGAGGCCTTTTCGTTACCGGTACGATCGATACAAACAAAGGTGATGGAGGAATTGTCGTGATTGGATATGTAATTGTGGGTACCAATGATTTGCCGCGGGCCGCGGGTTTTTACGATGCGCTGCTGGGAGAAATGGGCGCACAGCGTTTCATGGCTTCCGACCGGTTTATTGCCTGGGGAGTGGACCCGGCCAAGCCGATGTTTTCGATAGCCAAGCCCTACGATGGCAATCCAGCCACCCATGGCAACGGCAGCATGAATGCCTTCGCCGTGGATAGTTCCGACAAGGTAGATGCCCTGTACAGCAAGGCCATGGAACTGGGAGCAACCGATGAGGGCGCCCCGGGTGAGCGGATGAAAGGCTTCTACGCGGGTTACTTCCGTGACCTGGACGGTAACAAACTTAATTTTTACTTTATGAACCCTGCTGAAATGGGTAAGTAAAGTCGGGCACTTTGTCCTGGGCTGGTATGTAGATGTCTGGATAGTGATATGCAATATACCGGGTAAAATAGCGTTAGTTCTTGAGAATCACGGATACCGTGATCGCTGGGAGGTTCTATGAATTCTGAGATGTCATACCCTGTACTTTTCCTGGTACTGACTGTTACAGCGTTTATCAGCGCCTGGTTCGCGGTGCTGGGAGCGAAACGATCGGCGGCATTTGAAGCGCCCTACTGGGTCGCCTTCTCGGCAACCATGCTGTCCTACGTGCTGGTCATCATCCTGGGCCTGCTGTTGCACCTCAGTGGTCTGACGGCACAAATTGGTCAGGGCGGCCTGATCGTCGCCTTGCCGGTGGTGTTATTGGTCGTCACAGCACTGTGTCATGGTCTCCTGTTGCGCTATCCCCGGGGTGAGGGGGCGGTAGGGGTACCCGTGGGTGCTCGTATCGCGATCTATCAACTTGGCCTGACCGCGATTGCGGGAATGCTGGTGGTTGCCGGATTCATGTATTTACCTGATCTGCTCGGATCGTAAGGTGGAAGTGTCGAAATGAAAAAAATAACCCTGTTGCTCCTGTTGAGCGCCTACCTGCTTGTCGCCTGTCAGCCGGAAGTTGGCAGTCCTGCGTGGTGCGAGAAGATGGAGGGGACCCCCAAGGGGGATTGGACAGCTAACGAGGCTGCCGATTATTTGAAGTACTGCGTCCTGGATCAGGAACGGGACTAAGGGATATCGCCGGTGAGAAGACAGGCCCACCCAGGCGATGTTGAGGCGGTAAATGCCCTGCGTCTTCGGGTTCGAGAAAACATCTTGTCACGGCCTGACTGGCTAACGCCGGAGCGGACCCTGGAGGCCATAACCGAAACCGGTCGTGGATGGGTTTGGGAAGAAGACGGCGTAATCCTCGGTTTCAGCGTGGCCAACGCCCGGGAGCGGAATATCTGGGCGCTGTTTATTGAACCCGGGCATGAGGGCCGGGGTATCGGTCGCGACCTGCTTGAGGCCGCAGTGGAATGGTTGTGGAGCCAGTCATCCAGGAAGATCTGGTTGACCACCGATCACAGCACTCGCGCAGAAGGCTTTTACCGGGCGGCGGGCTGGCAGGAGACCGGCCGTTTGAAAAATGGTGAGATTCGATTTGAACTTTCGATTCATCCCCAGGTGGATGTGCCTGATTGATATTGAGTGGCTTGAACTGAATTGAAAATACCGCCGGGTATTTGCCTGGCCAATAATGGGACAGGGTAAATGAAAGAGACTATTTTCCGGCACAGTGCACCGATTAACGAACCGATTCGCAATTACGCCCCCGGCAGCCCAGAGCGAGCCTCTATCAAGGCCAAGCTGGAAGAGTTGGCCTCGGAGCGAATCAACATTCCCTGCATCATCAATGGGCAAGAGGTGGAAACCGGCAAGATGCGCCAGGCAGTTATGCCTCATGACCATCAGCATGTGCTGGGGGATTTTCACCTGGCGGGTGAGCAAGAACTGGAGGCTGCAGTCAGTGCGGCCCGGGGTGCCAAGGCGGACTGGGAGAATGCAGCCTGGGATGAGCGAGCGGCAGTGTTCTTGCGTGCCGCGGATTTGCTTGCCGGTCCTTACCGGGACCTGCTCAATGGCGCCACTATGCTGGGCCAGTCCAAGAGCGTGTTCCAGGCTGAAATTGATTCGGCCTGTGAACTGATTGATTTCTTGCGCTTCAATGTGAGCTTCTACCAGCAGATTCTTGCCCAGCAGCCTTATTCCTCCCCCGGTATTAAAAACTGGATGGAATACCGTCCGCTTGAAGGGTTCGTCCTGGCCATCACGCCGTTTAATTTCACGGCCATCGCCGGTAACCTGCCCACCGCTCCTGCGTTGCTTGGTAATACGGTGATCTGGAAGCCCTCCCATACCCAGATGTACTCGGCTCATTACCTCATGAAGCTCTTCGAGGAGGCCGGTCTTCCGCCCGGCGTGATTAATATGGTCGGTGCCGAGGGCCGCAAGGCTGGTCCGGCATTGTTGGCCAAACCGGACCTGGCAGGGGTGCATTTCACCGGATCGACCGCCACTTTCGAGTCGATTTATCGGCAAGTGGGGGAGAGTATCTCCAGCTACGACTCCTATCCCCGGATAGTCGGAGAGACCGGTGGCAAGGATTTCGTGTTTGCCCATCCGTCTGCTGATGAGCATGCGCTGGCTATTGCGCTTATTCGTGGCGCCTTCGAATACCAGGGGCAGAAATGCTCAGCCGCTTCCCGGGCCTATATTCCCAGCAGTCTTTGGCCCCAGGTGAAGCAACGCCTGGTCGACGAGATCAGCACCATCAAGATGGGAGACGTCAGGGACTTTGGTAACTTCATGAATGCAGTGATTGATGATCGCTCATTCAAGAAAATCGTTGGCTATATTGATCATGCCCGCAGTCATCCCGATGCCAGCATCCTGGTGGGCGGTGGACATGATGACAGCACCGGCTATTTCATTGAGCCCACGGTAATCGTGGCAAGCGACCCCGGCTATCGAAGCATGCGGGAAGAAATCTTCGGCCCCGTGCTGACTATCTTTGTCTACGAGGACAAGGACCTTGAGGACACCATCGAGATTTGCAATCGCGGATCAGCGTATGCGCTGACAGGTTGTGTGTTCGCACGGGACAGGCTTGCCGCCGAGGACATATCCGGCAAGCTGCGCCACGCGGCGGGCAATTTCTATATTAATGACAAGCCCACCGGTGCGGTGGTGGGTCAGCAGCCCTTTGGTGGTGGTCGCAAGTCAGGAACCAATGACAAGGCCGGCAGTTTGTTGAACCTGAATCGCTGGCTCTCGCCGCGTACGGTGAAAGAAACTTACGTGCCGCCCAAGGCCTATGGCTATCCGTTCATGGATTAAGGTGGTGACTGCCTTAACCTGAAACCAGATGGGCCCGCATCAGCGGGCCCATTTTATTTACACAAGGACTGGTTGGTCTGAGCTTATTGGTCGGCTTTTTCCCGGGCTATGGCCCGGTGGCCAATGTCCTTGCGACAGTACATGTCTTCCCAGTCGATGTCGGCGACCAGGCGATAGGCGCTGGCCTGGGCCTCGGTAACATCTTGTCCCAGGGCCACGGCACACAGGACGCGACCGCCATTGGTCAGGACCTTGCCATCTTCCAGGCGAGTACCGGCGTGAAAGACTTTCTGCAGCCTCTCATCGGTCTTGTGCAGGCCGCTGATGACCTTACCCTTGGCATAGGCTGCCGGATAGCCGCCGGCGGCCAGTACCACGCCCAGGGAGGGCCTGGGATCGAACTGGATTTCATACTCATCCAGTTTCTCGTCCAGCGCCGCCAGGCATAGCTTCACCAGGTCCGACTGCATGCGCATCATGATGGGCTGTGTTTCCGGATCACCGAAACGACAGTTGAATTCCAGCACCGTGGGTGTGCCACTTTCATCGATCATGACACCGGCGTACAGGAAGCCGGTGTAAGGAGAACCATCTGCCGCCAGGCCGGCCACGGTAGGTTCCATGACCTCTTCCATGATTCGATGGTGGATTTCGGTGGTGACTACCGGCGCCGGCGAGTAAGCGCCCATGCCTCCGGTGTTGGGTCCGGTGTCGCCTTCGTCCCTGGCCTTGTGGTCCTGGGAGGTGGCGAAAGCCAGGATGTTGCGTCCATCTACCATGGCGATGAAGCTGGCTTCCTCGCCATGCAGGAATTCCTCAACGACGATGCGGGCGCCGGCGGAGCCGAAGGCCCCATCCTGGAGCATGTCACGGGCTGCGGTCTCTGCTTCTTCAACCGTTTGAGCAACCACTACTCCCTTGCCGGCGGCCAGGCCGTCGGCCTTGACCACGATAGGTGCGCCGTGTTTCCGGATATAGGCCAGCGCCGGTTCCAGGCTGTCGAAATTGCCGTAAGCGGCAGTGGGAATATTGTGTCGGGCCAGGAAATCCTTGGAGAATGCCTTGGAGCCTTCCAGTTGCGCTGCGGCCGCCGAGGGGCCGAAGCACTTGAGGCCACGGCTGGCGAACAGGTCGGTGACGCCGGCTACCAGGGGAGCTTCGGGGCCCACGATGGTGAGACCGATATCTTCTTTCTCGGCGAACTCAACAAGGGCCTGTATGTCTTCGGCCTGGATATCGATATTCTCGACATTCGGTTCCAGGGCCGTGCCGGCATTGCCCGGCGCAACGTACACCACGTCAGCCATGGGAGACTGAGCTGCTTTCCAGGCCAGGGCATGTTCTCGGCCGCCGCCACCTATCACCAGAATTTTCATGTAGCCTTTCTCTCCCGGCGGGATCCGTTGTCGTTACAGTTTCCGGTCTAAGGATTCAGATCAATGTCTGAAATGCCGCATCCCGGTGAATACCATGGCCAGGTCGTGTTCGTTGGCCGCCTGGATAACTTCCTCGTCCCGCATGGAACCGCCGGGCTGAATCACCGCGGTGATGCCGTGCTCTGCGGCGGCATCGATGCCATCCCGGAAGGGGAAGAACGCATCAGAGGCCATCACAGAGCCCTTGACCTGCAGTTCCACATCGGCGGCCTTGATGGCTGCGATGCGGGTGCTGTAGACGCGGCTCATCTGGCCGGCGCCAACACCAATGGTCATCTTGTCCTTGCAGAACACGATGGCATTGGATTTCACGTACTTGGCCACACGCCAGGCGAACATCATGTCAGTGAGTTCCTGTTCGCTGGGCTGGCGGGCTGATACCACCTTGATCTGTTCCCGGGTCACCAGGGCCAGGTCACGATCCTGTACCAGCAAGCCGCCATTGACGCGCTTGTAGTCCAGGGCTGCCAGCGGGGCATCCACGTCCCATTTACCGGTAAGTAGCACCCGGACATTGGCCTTGGAGGAAACAACTTCCAGGGCATCTGCATCGGCATCCGGTGCAATGATGACTTCAACGAATTGGCGCTCGATGATCTTCGAGGCGGTTGCCGCATCCAGGTTCCGGTTAAAGGCGATGATTCCGCCAAACGCCGAGGTGGGGTCTGTCTGGTAGGCGCGCTCGTAGGCTTCACCTATGGTGGTGTTGACCGCGACGCCACAGGGGTTGGCGTGCTTGACGATGACGCAGGCCGGTTCCTTGAACTGCTTGACGCACTCCAGGGCCGCATCGGCGTCGGCAATGTTGTTGTAGGACAGTTCCTTGCCCTGCTTCTGTATCGCCGTGGCCAGGGAAGCCTCGCTGGCGCCAGGTTCTACATAAAACGCGGCCCGCTGGTGGGGGTTTTCGCCGTAGCGCAGGGTCTGCTTGCGCTCCAGGGCCAGGTCGAACTTTTCGCCCATTTGTTCGGCATCGGCATTTTCCAGGTGGGTGGAAAGGTAGCGGCTGATGGCCGTGTCGTAGTGAGCGGTATGGGAATAAGCTTTTACCGCCAGGGCAAAGCGGGTCTTGTACGCCAGAGACGAGTCATTGGCACGCAATTCTTCCAGCAGTGAGTCGTAGTCGCCAGGGTTGACCACTACTGCCACACCGGCATGATTTTTTGCCGCGGCACGCAACATGGCGGGCCCACCGATATCGATATTCTCGATGGCCTCGTCCAGGGTGCAGTCGGGACGGGCAATGGTCTGCTCAAAGGGATAGAGGTTTACCACCAGCAGATCGATCGGGGCGATGTCATGTTCTTCCATGACCGCCTCATCGGTACCACGGCGTCCCAGCAGGCCGCCGTGAATTTTCGGATGCAGGGTCTTGACCCTTCCAGCCATGATTTCGGGGAAGCCGGTGTGGTCCGAAACATCCTTCACGGGAAGGCCCGCGTCGCGAATCAGGCTCGCAGTGCCGCCGGTGGAGAGAAGTTCTATGCCCAGTTCCACGAGGGAACGAGCCAGTTCGGCGACTCCGGATTTGTCGGAGACGCTGATCAGAGCGCGTCGAATTTGAGTCATTGTGAGCCTCAGTTAGTCAATCAGATGATAGCTGCGTAACTTCTTTCGCAGGGTCCCGCGATTGATGCCAAGTATGTCTGCAGCGCGGCTTTGATTGCCGCCTGTGAAATCCAGAACAGCCTTGAATAAAGGTTGTTCAACCTCACTCATTACCAGGGTATACAAGTCACCCGGCCGATGGCCGTTGAGGTTCTTGAAATACGCATTAAGGGCGTCCTGTGTGAGGTCCCTTAAGGGCTTTTGCCCGCCTGATTCTGCCGAAAGTTCTGCCGAAAGATTATTGTAGCCGTCTTGTATTGCCACCGTGCCCACTTCCCCACTTTAACTTCTACGCAGCTTGTTGAATCAGCTGCTTAAAATAGTTTTCTGTTGCTCTAATTTGTTCGTCGGATTGTTCTACCCTGGCTACTTTTTGCCAAAACAAATCCGAGCCTGGTTGGTCTTTGCAGTACCAGCCCAAATGTTTTCTCGCCACGCGGACACCTGTGTATTCACCATAGAAGTGGTACAGGTCCACAAGGTGGTCGAGCATAATATCACGGACTTCCTCCCACGAGGGAGGCGCAAGTTTCTCTCCTGTAGCCAGGAAGTGATTTATCTCGCGGAAAATCCATGGGCGCCCCTGGGCGGCCCGGCCGACCATCAGTCCATCGGCTCCGGTTAAGGCCAGTACTTCACGAGCTTTTTCGGGCGAAGTGATGTCGCCATTGGCGATTACCGGGATGCTGACGCTGCGCTTTATTTCGGCGATGGTCTCGTATTCAGCCTGTCCCTTGTACATGCAATTTCTGGTTCGGCCGTGCACCGCGATGGCCTGAATTCCGGCAGCTTCCGCAATACTGGCAATTTCGAGTCCGTTTCGGCTCTCGCTGGACCACCCGGTACGGGTCTTTAGAGTGACCGGAACCTGGACTGAATCTACGGCAGCTTCCAGTATTGCCTTGACCAGTGACACGTCTTTTAACAGGGCAGAACCGGCGGCCTTGTTGCAGACCTTTTTTGCCGGGCAACCAAGATTAATATCGATGATGTGGGCGCCGCGCTCCACGTTCAGTCGTGCCGCATTGGCAATCATCTCTGGATCGCCACCGGCGATCTGCACGATTCTGGGGAAGGATTCGCCTTCATGGTCCAGGCGGCGGCGGGATTTAGTGGTGTTCCACAGGCGTGTATCAGAGGTCACCATCTCCGACGGTGCGAAGCCGGCTCCCAGGCGTTTGCACAAATTTCTGAACGGCAGATCGGTCACTCCGGCCATGGGCGCCAGGGCAATAGTGTTGTCGATTGTGATATTGCCGATACGCATGGAGTGGTTAATATTTCGCCAGTGGATCGAGCATGATAACGATTGAATCGGGACTGGCAAGACCCGTCTTTAGTCGGGGGTGCGAATCAGAGTTTGTTGGCGCAGTTCAGAGTGCCGTCTTCATTGGGCATACAGGCGTCAATCTGGAAATTTGTCGCGCTGGCGCCGTCCGGTTCGATGACCGCAATATCGGTTTTTATGACCTGGCCTGCGCGCATCATGGCGCCGGGTTTCGCATTTTCGGCCAGGTAGTCATCGGGTCTGAGATCGCTCTTGGCAATTCGTTCGCCCCAGCGGTTTTCCAGTACCAACCTGATAATCGGGTACGGTTGGCTGTGCTTTGCCTTGTTTTGGATACTGATGCCGATGATTAGCACTCCTGGTCGGGCCGGATCCTGCACGCCTCCGAGTTGGCGAACATCGTAGCGGTCCAGTTCCCAGTCCGGCGGCAGTGCCACGCCAAGCTTTTGGTAGGCCTGCTTCAATATCGGTCCCGCCGTGGGGTGAGGAAGCAGGCTGTCCCGATAGTAATTGACCACCTGGGCGCCCAGTGCCAGGGCGAGCACTAGAGCCAGCAGTCCGGATGCCGCCCGGGCCATGCCGCTGCGTTGCTTTCTGACCACCTGGTCAAAATTTTCGCCAGCCTGTGGCGGATTGTTTTCTTCCGGGACAGGTTCCGGTTCGGCCTGAACCAGTTTGGCTAGTCCTTCCAGCTCAGCCTGCACCTGGGAAATGTCTGCGGTTGAGTTGTCGCTGGAGGGGTTTTGCTCAATCCCATCGGTGTTGGCGCCAGGGTCTTCCACGGTTGGCTTGCCCATTGAGTCCCGGCCTTCTTCCATCAAGAAAGTTTCAGCCAATTCATCAAGGCGTAGCTCGTGGGGCTCCGGTTCTGAATCCAGTTCCAGGTTTGCCTGGGCCTCGTTAATCCCGGTTTCCTCGTCCGCATCCGAACTGATCCAGGTAGAGGGGAGTTCTGATTCCGCATCACCCAGGGGGATGCCGTGCTCATCATCGAAGGCCATCTCGTCCCAGCTGTCATCCCAACTAAGGGGTAACTTCTCTTGCGCCGAATTCTCGGGCTCGGAGCCAGTCTCTTCGGCAAATCCGACGTCCGGGTGTTCTACCAGGCCGGGAATAGCCGGCATGGTATGGGTGTTAAGCAGTTCTTCGTCAAGATCCCCGTAGCTGAGGGCGTGCAGTTCCAGTGCCTCGGCGCTGACTTCGGGCTCGGCAATGACTTCGGGCTCGGCAATAGCCCATGGCTCGCCGATGTCCTGGGCTTCACCGATGTCCTGGGCTTCACCGATGTCCTGGGCTTCACCGATGTCCTGGGCTTCACCGATGT
>CAKZML010000282.1 GCA_937128475.1 uncultured Chromatiales bacterium | reverse complement strand
CCCTTATCACCCCATGAAAGCCTCTCCGAACACCTCACTCAAAAAGCAAATTCCTAGCAGTCCAGTTCACAATTCAATTTCAATAATATGAAATACCCAACCATTCTTCTTGGCATTGCCCTCTGCACCCTTGCGAATGTCTCCTGCACTGCTGCGAATCGCGACACTTCCACGACTGAGTCCAGCACTCACGCCCGCTTCGTCCCAGAGCGTGCCGATGATTTCGCATGGGAGAACGACTTGATTGCGTTTCGCGCCTACGGCCCCGCGCTTCAAGCGAAGGGCGAGGACAGCGGCTTTGATTGCTGGCTCAAGCGAGTGCCCTATCCCATTGTGGAAAAATGGTATGCCGAAAACGCAGCGGGCAAGTCATATCACACCGATCACGGCGAAGGCTACGACCCTTATAAGGTAGGCAGTTCTCGCGGTTGCGGAGGGCTTGCACTCTGGATCGACGGCAAGATGGTCAGCTCGAATGTGTTTACTAAATGGGAGATCCTAAAGTCCGAACGTGAGGAAACGGTCTTTGTATTGTCCTACGAATGGAAGCACGGCGGCGACACCTATACGGAGGCAAAACAGATCTCAGTCAAGCTAGGCGAGCGGATGTTCAAATCGACCTCTACTTTCAAAAAGAACGGCCAGCTGGCCGCGAATCTGCCGATCGCAATCGGCCTCGTCCGCCACCATACGACCGACGCCGTTGAGAAAGACCTGACTCAAGGCTGGGTCGCGACATGGGAGACCATCGACGGTTCAGATCTGGGCACAGGCGTCGTGATCGATCCGAAGCGGATTGATTCCCTCCACGTAGAAGACAGCGGCAAGAAACTAAGTGACCACGTAGTGCTACTCACCAAAACCGACGCAAAAGGTGAACTGGAGTATTACGCAGGCTATGGCTGGGCGCGTGCGAAAGAGATCACCACGCTGGAGCAATGGACACGCTACTTAACTCAATTTTCAAAATCACATTAATTAAACTGAATACACATTATGGACGTCAGATACACAGTCGGAGTGAACGAATATAAACGCTGGGGTCAAGAAATGGGGTCAAGAAATGGGGTCAGGAAGAGATTCGGTGCATTTTTCGCTTCACCCCCCCCCTCTTCCTATCTGGTTCCATGCGGCCGTTATAAACCTTTTTTGAAATTGAAACACGAATCGAACATGTGAGTGCTCACGATTGCGTGCCGCTGTCGCGTCACGGAAAACGTGACTCATTTGTTCGGCTCATACTGACCAAAGGAAGAATTTATGAAGAAAAAAACAACAGTATTACTTATAGCAATCGTCATGTTCCTATGTCTGGGATCTCATTTGTCGGCAGCCGAGTTAATGAAACCAGTAGCGTTGACTTGTGAAAGTCTCGAAAATCCAATAGGGGTTGATAGCATACACCCTAGCCTGAGCTGGAAGCTCGAGTCGGACAAACGCGGCGAGAAACAGACCGCATACCGCGTACTCGTTGCGAGTTCGATTGACAAGTTGGATCAAGACATCGGCGATCTATGGGACTCGGGCAAGGTGGAATCTGACCAATCCATTCACATTGCTTACGCTGGCAAGCCGTTGATTTCAAAAATGACGGGCTATTGGAAAGTGATTACCTGGGGCCAGGATGCCCAACCCGGCATGTGGAGCCCATTATCCCGATGGACAATGGGATTGCTCAAGCCAAGCGACTGGACGGCGCAATGGATCAGCGCTTCGTCCGCACCGCTCCCGCCAGACCCTAATGACAAACTGACCATCAAGAAGGCGAGTTACCAAACGCTGAATGGCAAGATAGCTGTTGATGTGACGAAGATCGTGCGCAAGGAACTTACGAAGAACGGCTCGTTCAAGGTTGATTTCAAAACGCTGGGCGGTGATCCGGCGCCGAATACTGTCAAGGAACTGGTGGTGGAATTCGTCCGCAACGGGAAGCCGGGCATTGCACGCGCTAGCGATTTCAAGCTGCTTTCCCTTTCCAATACCTCCGGCCGCCCCGGCAAGCCGGCACCCCTGATCCGCCAGGAATTCGACCTCGCCGCCATTCCGGATTCGGCGTTCGTCACGGTACACTCGCCTGGGTATTTTGAATTGTATATGAACGGCAGCAAGGTCGGCAAGGATGTGCTGACACCTGCCGTTTCGAATCTAGAGCACCAGTCTTTCACCGTGACCTACGATGTCAGCCGGCATCTGCTCCCCGGCAAGAATTGTATGGGCCTCTGGCTCGGGGAAGGTTGGGCTGATGGCATCGCCGTTCGCGCTCAACTTAACGCCATCGTGGCGGGAAAACCAGTCACGATCGGCACGGACACCTCGTGGAAGACGAGCAATAGCGGGTTGTACAAGATCGGCGCTCACGTATGGAATGACTTCGGGGGTGAACGGATCGACGCTCGTGAGAGTGTTCCAGATTGGAGCCGCGCCGGGTTGGATACCGCCTCGTGGAGACCCGCAATTCCTGCTCAAGCTCCAGGCGGAGTTGTCCGTTCGCAACCCTGTCCGCCGAACCGCATCGGAAAGGTCATTCCGGCGGCGGCGGTAACCCGCTTGAAGGATGGCCGCTATGAGATTGATTTCGGGACAAACCTGACCGGCTGGCTGAGGCTGAAAATGCCTGAGCTCGAAGCGGGGACGCTCATAACGATGACCTCTTCCGATGTTCGAAGAGGAAAGAAATATCAAGACTTCAAGCAGGTCAGCGAGTTCATTGCCGGCGGTAAAGCCGGTGAGGTATTCGAGAATAAGTTCAATTACGCTGGTTTCCGATACGTGGTCATCAAAGGTCTGCCGTCGGCTCCTTCGAAGGAAGATGCAACGGCGCTGCTGGTCGAGAGTGCTCTGGAGGAGGTGGGCTCCTTTGAGTGCTCGAACGATCTGTTCAACCGCATACATAAAGTCAACCAATGGACCCAACGGAGTCTCAACCTTGGCGGTTACTATGTGGATTGCCCGCACCGCGAGCGCATGGGTTACGGCGATGGCCAGGTGACAGCGGAAGGTTTTATGACCAGCTTTCGCGCCGATGGATTCTATCGTAAATGGCTACGTGACTGGCGACTCAGACAGAAGCCCGACGGCAACCTGCCACACATGGCGCCATTCGGCGAAGGCGGTGGCGGCCCCGGGTGGGGAGGGCTTCTCTCCGCGATCACCTGGCAGCATTACCTCTACTATGGCGACAGAGCTGTGCTGAAAGAAAACTACGATGCTATCCGCCGTTACGTGGACTACCTGGAGTCGCTATGTAAGGGCGATGTCCTGCGCAAGTTCGGAGGGAAATGGGATTTCATTGGCGATTGGGTTCCGCCGCGACGTGGTATGGACACCAAGAACTGGCCCAAAGCAAATGCCGCCGAGTTGTTTAATAACTGCTACCGGATCAACCAAATGCACCTGTTGACGCAGATGGCCACCGCCCTTGGCAAGTCGGCCGACGTCGAGCGTTACAGCAAGCGTCTGGTCGAGATACGTCCGGCCGTTCATGCCGCGTTCTACGACACCAACAAACAACAGTACGTGATCGACGAGCAGGCTTACTACGTCATGCCGCTCATGACCGACGTTGTGCCCGAGGCGTTGCGGCCACTGATGCTGAAGAAGCTGGAGAAGAATATCCTGATAAAGAACAAGGGCCATCTCGACACCGGCATGTTAGGGACCTATTTCATGATGGAGACGCTGCGTGAGCTCGGGCGGAATGATTTGGTATTCACCATGTTCAACCAGACCACCTATCCTGGATGGGGCCACATGCTGGAAAAAGGTGCGACAACCTTTTGGGAGCAGTGGAATGGGCACTGGTCCCGCATTCATTCCTGCTTCACCTCACCGGACAACTGGCTCTACCAAGGGCTAGCCGGTATCCAGGCCGCCCCCGATGCGCCCGGTTTCAAGACGGTCATTATCAACCCCGCCATTGTTGGTGATCTAACCTGGGTCAAGGCCCACCATGATTCACCCTACGGACGGATCGTCAGCAACTGGAATAGAGAGCATGGTCGAGTTACCATGGAAGTGACCATACCGGCGAATTCGTCGGCTACCGTCTACGTGCCTGCCAAGGCGGCCGGTGATGTCACGGTGAACGGGAAAATGCTGACGAAGGCTGAACATGCCACCTTCCTGAGGATGGAAAAGAATAGGGCGGTCATACGTGTTGATGCAGGAAGTTATAAGTTTATTTCTACACAGCAGCAGTAACAGCCGAACAAAACCCTGAAGGCGACACTCTAGACCGCGCGCCTTATGGCAAACTTTCGATATCAAGAATATTTAGGAAAAAAATAATGACAAATAAATTAAAAGCACTGGCCGCCATCGTTTGCGGAGCCTCACTGGCAGTTGTAAATGCGGCCGAACTGAAGGAATCATTTAGCACCCCGCCCGACTCAGCTCGTCCGGGCGTCTACTGGTATTTCATGGACGGCAACATGGATCGGGAGATGATGGAGGTGGATCTTGAATCCATGTACGAAGCCGGACTGCGCAAGGCGTTGTTTCTTGAGGTCAACATCGGGGTGCCACGCGGTCCTGTGGATTTCATGAGCGAAGCTTGGCAGGATAACTTTGCCAATGCGGCTAAGCATGCAGATAAGTTAGGTATCGAGATCATCCTAGGTACGGGACCGGGCTGGGCAGGATCCGGCGGACCATGGGTCAAGCCCGAGCAGTCGATGCAGCACCTGTGCGCCAGTTCCGTACAGATCAATACACCCGGGCCCACCCAGGTAAAACTGCCCATTCCCAAACCGCTTAAACCATCGCAATTTGCCGGACTCAAAGGTACTCTGACTAAACAACGCAACGAATGGTATGCCGACGTGGCGGTTCTGGCCTTCCCAACCCCAACACCGACACCGGCACCGGACAGGCTGGATGTCAAAGCGTTGCAAAAAACGGGTCCTTATTCGATCTGGAAACATGTGCTCAGGCAGGTGCCGTCAACCGCCGAGTATCCCGAGCCAGCTGCGACCGCTGTGATTCAACCAGACACCATGATCGATCTGACCGGTAAGATGCGGCCCGACGGCAGTCTCGACTGGCAGGTGCCTCCCGGCAACTGGACGGTCATGCGCTTTGCTGCACGAAGCACGGGGCAGACCACTCGTCCTGCACCCGCGCCCGGCCATGGCTTTGAAGTCGACAAATTCGACGCCAAGGCCTTTGAATCTCATTTTCAGAACTTCCATCAAAAGCTGATGGATAAGGTCGGCGAACGCCGCCCGAATCGTGGCTGGACCGCCCTGCATCTCGACAGCTGGGAGATGAGCTCGCAGAACTGGACTAAGGCATTTCGTGCCGCGTTCCAGAAGCAGTGTGGCTATGATCCGCAGCCTTTCTATCCCGCGTATCACGGGCTGATTGTCGGTTCGCGCAAGCAGACCGAACGCTTTCTCTACGATATGCGCCGGGTCGCTCAGGAGCTGTTGCTGACTCAGCACACGCAGACCATCAAGGACACCGCGCACAAGAATGGCTTCTATTACACCAGCCAGGGCTACGACATGAACCCGGCCGGCGATCTGGATATTCTCTCCATGGCTGATATCCCCTCCTGTGAGTTTTGGCACAACAACCGGATTGATAGCATCTACAGCTGTGTCGAGGCTGTTTCGACGGCGCACACCATGGGCAAGCCGATCGTCCGTGCCGAGGCCTTTACCTCGATAGGTGGCGTCTTTGGCGTGAGTCCCGGCGACATGAAGAACCAGTCTAACTGGGCCTTCGCCATGGGTATCAACGAGTTTATCTTTCACACCTTCCAGCATCAACCGCTGGGTAAGGAGGGGCCTCGGCCCGGGATGACGATGGGTTCGCATGGTATTCACTGGCATCGTAATCAGACCTTCTGGCCGATGGTTGATGCCTACCACGAGTATGTTGCGCGCTGCGGGCAGATCCTGCGCCAGGGCGTGAGCGTAGCGGACGTGCTCTACCTGACCCCGGAAGGCGCGCCGAGCATTTTCCTAGCGCCGAAAGGCGCCTTGGATGCCAACAAGGATAAACATTCCTACGGGTTTGACGCGGTCAGCCCGCGCATCCTGATGCAACGAGCCCAGGTAAAAGACGGCAGAATTTCTTTTGACCAAGGCACCTCGTACAGTCTGATGGTCCTGCCCAAGGCAGAGACCATGACCCCGGAGTTACTTGAAAAAATCACGGAACTGGTCAACGCAGGGGCAACCATCCATGGCGTGCCTCCTGTGGCATCTCCCAGCCTGATCGGCTTCCCCGACTGCGATGCCCGCGTGAAGACGCTCTCGGACGCACTTTGGGGCGTGGGTTCCGAATCGCTGCGGCGGGTCGGCAAAGGGCGGGTGATCCGTGGCGATGCGGCCGTAAGCGCGAATCTGAATCTAGCAGACCGCGCAAACTGGATCTGGCAAAACAAGGGAAATCCTGCAGCTTCAGCGGAGGTGGGTACGGTTCATTTCAGCAAATCATTCACCATTAATGATCCCAAGGCTCTTAAATCCGCGATGGTTCAAGCCACGGCGGATAATGATTTCAAGCTTAGTATTAATGGGCACTCGGTGATGCAGGGGGATGACTTCAATGTGACCTATTCGAAGGATATTCTGGCTGCCCTGCGCTCGGGAGAAAATGTGGTTTCCGCTGTGGTCGAAAATGGGGGAGATGCACCCAACCCGGCCGGATTTATTGCCGCCATTCAGCTGAGCCGTGCAGACGGTTCCACCGCGCAGATCGTGTCTGACCAAAGCTGGAACGCAAGTCCCGACGGTCGTAGTTGGTCCGCATCCAAGGTGCTGGGTCGCGGGGGAATGGAACCGTGGAAACTTAAGGGGAATAAACCCACTAAGTCGGCACAGTATCCAAATTACCAAGACACAGCGGCGTTGCTTGAGCAAGACGGGCAGCAGAAGATCTTCTCAAGCGATGGCAATCTGCGGTTCCACCAACGGCGCACGGTCGATCGCGATATCTTCTTCGTTGCCAATCGAGAAGCCGGAGCTTCCTCTTGCACGGGGGTCTTCCGTACTGACGGTGCGAATCCTGAGCTGTGGGATCCAACCAACGGTAGCGTCAAGGCACTACCATCTTTCAGCAAGCAGAAGAACGGCACCGTGCGTGTACCGCTTCAGTTTGCGGCTCACGAAGGGGTTTTCATTGTCTTTGACCGCACGGCAACGGCTGAAAAAAGTGAGGGCGCTAATTTCGCATCGCACAAGCCACTTCAGACCATTGATGGAACGTGGCAGGTTCGCTTCGATCCAACATGGGGTGGGCCAGATCAACCTGTCTCCTTCGCCGCACTAACAGATTGGACGACTCATAAGGACTCCGGGATCAAGTATTACAGTGGCATCGCCGTCTATCAGACACGCTTTGACAGCAGCCCTGCCGAACTGGATTCCGAGATGCTGCTAGATTTGGGCAAGGTCGAGGACATGGCGCGAGTCACGCTTAACGGCAAACTGCTCGGAACCGTCTGGAGCGCGCCTTATCGAGTGGCGATCCCTGCAGGGTTATTGAAGAAACGCGACAACCTCTTGAAAATCGAAGTGGTCAATACCTGGCACAATCGTCTGGTGGGTGATACGAAGCCGAAAGATAAGGGCGCGAGAAAGCTAAAGTGGGAGAACGGTCTGCTGGGTGGGAAGTCTTATTCTGCCGGTCGTTACACCTTCTCGAACAAACCGGATGCCAGAGGCAAGCTCCACCCCGCTGGGCTGCTCGGCCCGGTACGCATTATGACCTCTGGAGATAAATAGAAGCATCGAACAAACGCGTTGCACAGCGATCCCGCTCAGCGGGACGCGTGAACGCAAACGTACGAGGTTAAGAAAAGGAGACAAAAATGACGAAACGAAATGATTTTATAAGATGGATGTGTGCGGCAGTCATTGTGGTAACCCATCCACTATCCGCTGATGCAAAAACGAGCAACACTACCCCCCTCCCCTCCACGGATTTGATGGCAAGCCCCTTGGAGCAATCGTTCAAAACTCCGCCCGCGTCAGCGCAAGCCTGGTGTTACTGGTGGTGGTTGAACGGGCAGGCTAGCAAGGAAGGAATCACCCGGGACTTCGAGGAGATGAAGAAGCAGGGCATTTCCGGGGCACTCTTATTTGATGCGGAGACGGGTGGGGAGGCCGTTCCACTTGGGCCGGCTTTTATGAGCACTGAATGGCGTGAACTTTTCAAATTCGCGGTGAGCGAGGCGGACCGGCTGGGCATTACCTTAACGGCTAACATCTGCCGCACCTGGAATGCGGGTGGGCCCTGGGTCACTGCCGAACATGGAATCAAGAAGATCACGTACAGCGCGAGCCAATTCAAAGGACCGGGAAAGGCCGAACTCGTCTTGCCGAAATCCCAGGGCAAAATGCGGTACTACCGCGACATTGCCGTTTTAGCCTGCCCGCTTCCGGACGGTTTCTCTGGCAAAAAGGAGGTCTGGAAGAGCGATCAAATTATGGATGTCACGCAGTTCATGGATACCGAGGGGCGCTTGGTCTGGGATGCGCCAGCTGGCAACTGGAGCATTCTCCGTATTGGGTTTCAGGCGAAGGGTATGTGCGTTACCAAAAGCAAGGACGCTTTGGAAATCGATCCCATGAGTGCCGAGGCGATGGATCTGCACTTTGCCAATACGGGCGCGAAGATGATCGAGGATGCCGGTCCGCTGGCGGGCAAGACGTTTCAATACCTGCACATCGACAGCTGGGAGATCAAGCAGCCGGATTGGACCGCCAAGATGCCAGAGGAATTCCTGAAACGCCGTGGATACGACCTAACGAAATGGCTTCCTGCACTTTGTAAGCGGCAGGTCGACAACTCTGCAGCCACCGAGGCCTTTCTACAGGATTTTAGAGTCACCGCCTGCGACTTGATCGCGGAAAACTACTATGGCCGGCTCGATACTCTGGCGAAAGAGGGCGGACTGTTGGGGTCTCATTCGGAGGCCGGTGGGCCGATCGGGGCTCCCCATACCTACTGGCTCGATGCGCTAAAGTTTCATGGCACGACCACGATTCCGATGGGTGAGTTTTGGATTAAAAAATTTAATGGCGCCACGGTCTCCTACGAGCGGAACCATACGATCAAACAAATCGCCAGCGCGGCTCACATTTATGACAAGGAACTCTGCCAAGCCGAGGCCTTTACCGCGTATTCCGACGCCTTTGTGAGTGATCCTTATAAGATCAAAGGCGCAGGGGATCTGGCGTTTTGTGATGGGCTGACACGGATGGTGTTCCATCAGTGGATCCATCAACCCGATCTGGAGAGGGTTCCCGGCA
>CAKZML010000281.1 GCA_937128475.1 uncultured Chromatiales bacterium | reverse complement strand
AAAGCCGGCAATGGCGATGGCCTCAAGCAGGGCAGCCCGGTTCTTGAAATGACGGTAGGGCGCCGTGTGGCTGACCCCGGCGTGCTTGGCGACTTCCCTCAGGCTCAACTTGGCCGCACCGGTCTGTTCCAGCAGGCAATCCGCGGCTTCCAGCAAAGAATTGTGAAGGTCCCCGTGGTGGTAGCTACCACGACTGGGGTCACTAATTACCGGTAATTTCTGAGTTTCTTCTTCCATGGCGAGAGCAGTGTAGCACAAATGTTGACACTGACAACATGGATGTTTACAGTGTAAACACTGTTGATTCTGGATCGGAGAAAATCGTGCTCACGGATGGAAGAACCTGGTTATTACTGCTGATGGCCAGTTTTCTGGTTGCTTGCGGCGAACCCCTTGCGGCGGATGGCCAGGATGGGCACATCCGCTCTGTGCGGGTTGCCCAGGTAGCCGTGGAAGACTACTCCCGGGAATTGCGCTTTTCGGGTATTACCCGCTCGTCTCGTCGCGCCACCCTGGCAACGCAGATATCTGGCACCGTGGCCGAACGGCCGGTTGAAGTGGGACAGTCGGTACACAAGAATCAGTTGCTGGCCCGCCTGTATAACCCTGCTCTTGGCCCCGGCGTAGCTGCCGCCGAGGCGAGGTTGGCGGAACTGGACGCACGACTGGAACAGCTGGCCAGAGATGTGCAGCGGGCGGAGGACGTCTATGCCCGGCAGTTGATCAGTATTGCCGATGTGGAGAAAGTACGTTCCCAGCAGCAGGTGACACGAGCCGGCAGGGACCTGGCGGCGGCGCAGTTGGCCGAGGCGCGGCAGCAACTGGCCCAGGCTCGATTGCTGGCGCCGTTTGATGCCAGTGTGGATGCGGTGCTGTTTGAACCCGGTGAGTTTGTGGCAGCAGGGCAGGCGGTCATCCAGATTAGCGGAACCGGCGCCCTGGAGGCGGAGTTCGCGATTCCCGAATCCCTGATAGATGAATTCGTTTCCGGCAGGCAGGTGACCCTGGCCCTGCCGTTCCTGGAAAACAGGAAGGTCGCGGCTCGCATAAGCCTGGTCGGTGAGGCTGGCGGAAAGGCCGGCGGACTGTTCCCGGTAGAAGTGGTGATCGATGCGGCTGAGCAAGGACTGCGTCCTGGCTTGACCGTTGAGCTGACTCTTCCGGTGTCCGCCCGCGCCTCCCTGGTGGTTCCCCTGACCGCCATCCTGGATCCGGGTACCGGCCAGCCGCGAGTATTCCGGGTGATCGATGGCCGGGTCGAGCCAGTATTCGTCAAGATCGGTCGCCTGCAGGGTGGCCAGGTTGAGATTACCGGCCAGCTGAAAGAAGGCGATCAGGTGGTGGTAACCAGCCTGGGCTCACTGACTCCCGGGCAAGCGGTGGAGATCCTGCAGTGACTGAGTTAGTCGCCAGGTTGCTTGGTCAGCGTCGCCTGATTCTTGCGATTACAGGTGTCCTGGTGCTGGTCGGTATGGCGGCCTGGGCCGGCATGATCAGACAGGAAGACCCCTCGTTTCCATTCAGGGTGGGTTTTGTACTGGTGGCTTACCCGGGTGCCGATCCGGTGCGGGTGGAGCGACTCGTATTGGAACCCCTGGAGGAGGAACTGGCTGAAATCGAGGCGATCAAGCACCTGCGATCCACCGTCAGGTCCGGCCAGGCGGCGATAAAGATTATTCTCAAGGACAGTGTCTACAACACCGATACCGAGTGGGACAGGGTCAGGGTGGCGGTGAGTCGCGCCAGGGCCAAGTTTCCTGAAGGAGTAGGGCAGGCGCTGGTGAATGACCGGGTGGTGGATAACACCTCGGCGGTGGTGACCATTTCCGGATCCGAAGACTTGCTAGTGCTGCGCAAGGCTGCCGATCGCATCAAGAAGCGCCTGTACCAACTCGATGGCGTGGCCAGGGTGGAGATGGCGGGAGATCCCGGTGAGCAGGTCACCGTGACGTACTCCGATTCAGTAGCAATGCGCTTGAACCTGTCGGCCAATTCCCTGGCCTCTCAACTCAGTGCCCGCAACCAGGTACGCGGTGGCGGCACGGTGCTGGTGGAAGGCAAGACAGCCAACCTGCGACCGGAGACCGAGTTTCGATCCATTGAAGAGATCCGGAATACGCCCATCGCCTTGCCCTCCGGGATGACGCTTCCTTTATCCGAGGTCGCCTCGGTTCATCATGGTCCGGCAGAGCCGGGCGGCGAATTCATGTGGGTCAATTCCCAGCCGGCCGTGGGACTGTCGTTAGTCCTGCAAAGGGATACCGTGCAGGTGGTGGAGTGGGGCAAACGTCTCAAGATCCTGGTTGAGGA
>CAKZML010000280.1 GCA_937128475.1 uncultured Chromatiales bacterium | reverse complement strand
TGTAGACGTACGTCAGGATATTGGCGATCTCGTCGTCGTTCAGGTTGCTCATGGGTGGCATGACTGAATTGTAGTCCTCGCCATTCACCGTAATCGGGCCGGTGATGCCGTTGATCACCACGCTGATTACTTTTTCCTGGCTCTTGGCGGTCAGGAAATCCGAGTTGGCAAGCGGCGGGAATACCCCGGGCAGACCCTTGCCATTGTTCTGATGACAAACCGAGCAGGTGCCGTTAAACAACACACTACCGGCAGCAATCTGGTCTTCCCTGGTGGCGGACCCGGCCTGTTGGGCAGCGGCCACACCTGAGATTACCGGCGCACCTTCTTCTACCGCCTTGTCAGCCAGGTAAACGTTGTCCACTTCCTTGCCCGAGTAGATTTCAAGCTGGTCATCACCCTCCACCTTGAGCATACCCAGGGCGCCCTTGTTAAATGCACGGAAGATGCTGTGATCCACCAGGATTAATGTTCCCGGCGCCTCCACCTTGAACTCTGTCATCGCTGATCCACCGGCTGGAACCAGGGTGGTCTGGACGTTTTCCTGGAAGTGGGTGCCACCTTCATAAAACACCTTGTCGAAGATTTCACCGATCACGTGGAAACTGGACACCAGGTTGGGGCCGCCATTACCAACAAACAGGCGAACGGTTTCACCAACTTTCGCCTTCAGGGCATTATCGCCAACCAACGCGCCTTCGGCGCCATTGAAAAGTACATACGTGGCGTTCTCTTCGATCGCCTTCTGCATATCAAACACCTGGTGACCCTTTTCGCGGTACTTGCCCACGGTGTAGAAATCGCCCTGCATCACGTAGAACTCACGGTCCACCGGCGGCAGGCCTTCGGGGGGCTCAACCAGGATCAGACCATACATGCCGTTGGCCACGTGCATACCCACCGGAGCGGTGGCGCAGTGATAAACATACAGGCCATGGTTCAATGCCTTGAAACTGAACACCGACTCATGACCCGGGGCGGTAAAGCTCGAGGTAGCACCACCACCGGGACCCGTCACTGCATGTAGATCGATGTTGTGGGGCATCTTCGAATCAGGATGATTCTTCAAGTGAAATTCAACGGTATCGCCCTGTCTTATACGCATGAACTTACCGGGCACTGATCCACCAAAGGTCCAGAACGTGTAGTGCACGCCCTCGGAAATTTCCATTTCCTTTTCCACCACTTCAAGGTCAACAATGACCTTGGCGGGATAATCACGATTAACCGGGGGTGGCACCATGGGTGCATCGGTCAGGATTGCCTGGATAGGCTCGCCCTGTGGCGGACCAAAATCCCCCCTGGCTGAACCACCGGTATCCTGGGAAAAACGACTCTCGGCAGCCGCCTTGTTGTTCGCATCCGCCGAACCGTCACTACACCCGGCAAGCATTGCGGAAACACCGCACAAAGCAATCACTAGTTTTATATTCACGTCAGCAGTCTCCCATTTTAGTTTCCTGCCTGTAACGCGATTTTTTATCAGCGTAGCGCACAGGGGATGTCAAAGTTTTCTTTACCGTTATGTATTCGTCCTTCATGTAAAAAGCTGGTCGGGAGGAGGCACAACAGCTAACCCGCCCAACCAGAAAAAATGCCCAGTGGCTGATGCGTCCTGGCCACCGTAAGCATGAAAAGAATTACCAATAGAGCGCTGGCAAAAAACACTCCGCGCTGAAACTTGCTGCGCCCCCGTTTCAACGCAAAACTTCCAAGCACGATATAGACCACCAGCAAAACCACTTTGACCGTCAGCCAGTCCTGTACGAAGGGATACTGGTGGGCCAGTGACATCAGCCACAGGGCACTGGTCAGTAACAGCGTGTCCACCACGTGGGGGGAAAACTTAACCAGCGGATGGAACAGCAGGCGCGAGCCAGCAAACATCAATCCACCGCGGAACATAAACAGGGCAATGCTGCTCAAAACGCTGAACACGTGAAACTGTTTTACGTACAAATACAGCAAGTGAAAAACTCCCTGGTCGGTCGCTAGCCGGGGCGACCGTCAGCGCGTGGTTGAAAGAAGGTTCGTCCGTACTTACTGGCCCAGGCGGCGAAAGCCAGGAACCATAGCATGGCGGCAAACAATGTAAGCCATGTTCCTGCCAACGGAAGCAATTCGGCGCTTACCCGGGCTACCGCCGCCAGCTGCACCAACATGAATATTCGCCAGCCGGTCTTGTCCATCTCCAACGGCCTGCCCGAATGCCCCATGGTCACCCGGGTAGCCATGGCAACCAGCATGCTGCCGAAGAAACCAAAGGCCATGGCATGCAAAGGCGCCCGGCCCAACCAGGTCGTGTCGAACAGCGCCAGTCCCAGGTCCTGGGACAGTTGCAAAAACAACGCCACGACCAACCAGGCCATGGAGATATGCAAAACACTCAGCAGGGGATTGCCATGGGCTTCGCGGGGACGCCAGCGCAGGCTGAAGACCAGTGCGATCACTGCCATGCCGGCTACCGGAACCCAGCGATATGCCGGGTGAAGTTCCAGGGCAGCCCGGGCGATCGCCAGCGCTACAAACCCGTGCAGCATCCAGTCGGGGCGCCACACCGGTTGGTCCTTGATAACGCAGAAGGTAAAAAACGGCACCATGCGGTGAGAGACTGTGAAGAACACCGTCAAGAGGAAGCCCCAGAGCCCCACAGAGCGCACGTAAGGCCATAACGCGAAATTACTGTCCACGAGCATCCATGCAAACAAAAGAGCGCCTGCGAGCCCGGTGAACAACCCTGCGAGAGTGCCGATGCTGTGTGAAACCGTCTCCCGGGTAACCAGCCAACTCCCGAACAAACCGCCAAACACCAGCAGATAACCTGCGCAATACAGCAACCAACCAGCAATCAGCACTGTCTTTGAGAGATACAGACCAGTCAGGAACACCGGCAGGGCAAGGACCATCAAGGCAAATGCGAACAGGCACAGGATGTTCGGCAATTCAGGGGCCTGCTGCCAGCGAGGAAAAACGGTGACCAGGAAACCGAACATGAACGGGGTAAACACCAGGAACAACATCATGGCCCCATGAGCGAACACACCGGGAATCACCGGCTCCAGCGCCGCATCAAACCAGGCCCTGGCTACCAGTATTCCCAGCCACCAAACCGAAGCCATGACCAGGTAGGCCAGACCAGTGGTAAAGAACATCCGGTGGGGTGCCGCTACCAGGCTCCGCCAGTTCATACTTTCAAGACTCATTGAATTCAACCTTGGTAATCATGACTACATCATCCGTCCACAGCGCCACAGATGCCTTGACCTTTATCAAGTGCGTCCCTGCCGCCCAAAAAGGAAGCGCCGCAACAAGTGCGGCGCCTCCAGGGTTGTTGGTCACCGGCTAGCGGCAACCAGGATTAACTAAGGCTCTCAGCCTACTCGGTCTCAATCGCCGCATCGCCTTCAGAGACTGTAGTGCTGCGCTGGGTGCGCGGACCCACGAACAGACGGATTGCAAACCAGCAAATACCCAGGGCACCAACGCTGAAGATCACATCTCCCGGCACTCGCATCCAGATCAGTGTCTGAACCATGTCCGTTTGCATGAACTCGGCGGAACGGGCGAACCAGAAGCCCTTGGAAACACTTGCATATACCTGGTACAAGCCCAGGGGCAAGAGACTCAGCAGGGCCATCACGGCCAGACCAATATTCAAGGTCCAGAACGAGGTCTTCAGCAGGCTCTCATTCCATTCCAGGCGGTAGGTCAGGCCACGCAGGCAGAACAGCATCAGGCCGATACCCAGCATACCGTACACCCCGAACATCGCGGTATGGGCATGCAGTGCGGTGGTGTTCAGACCCTGCATGTAATACAGCGCGATGGGCGGGTTGATCAGGAAGCCGAACAGTCCGGCGCCGACCAGGTTCCAGAACGCCACGGCGATGAAGAACATGATGGGCCACTTGTACTGGCGTACCCAGGGAGCTGCCTTGGACAGCTTGTAGTTATCCCAGGCTTCATACCCGATCAACGCCAGGGGTACGATCTCAAGAGCCGAGAAGGTGGCGCCAAGAGCCAGTACCGCAGTGGGTGTACCGGTGAAGTACAGGTGATGGAAGGTACCCAACACACCACCGGTGAGAAACACCACGGTTGCGAACAAGATGGCGGTCACTGCACTTTGTACCCGCACCAGTCCAAGGCGGGCGAACAGGAAACCAATCACTGCAGTGGCGAACACTTCGAAGAAGCCTTCCACCCAAAGATGGACAACCCACCAACGCCAGTATTCGACCATCGCCAGGTGGGTGTGTTTGCCCCACATCAGGCCGGCACCGTAGAACAGGCCGATAGCAATGACTGACAGGAACAGGATCACCACCAGCGGGCGGCTCTCATCCTTCTTCTTCAGGGCGGGCCCCAGGGCGCGACCCATCAGCAGCAGCCACACCATTAGTCCCACGAACAGGAAGATCTGCCAGAAGCGACCAAGATCCACATACTCGTAGCCCTGGTGACCGAACCAGAAGTTGGTATCCAGACCCAGTTTCTGCATCACGCCCAGCCATTCGCCGGCCATGGAACCGACCACGATGATAAGCAGGCAGACAAACAGGAAGTTCACGCCAAGACGCTGGAATTTCGGCTCATGCCCGGAAATGGCCGGAGCGATATACAAGCCGGTGGCCAACCATGCGGTGGCAATCCAGAACACCGATAACTGGGTGTGCCAGGTACGGGTCACCGCATAAGGCAGGATTTCCGAGAGGTTATAACCATAAAACGCATGGCCCTCCACCGCGTAGTGTGCGGTGATCGCACCGAGTAACACCTGGGCCCCAAATAGCGCCACCACCACCAGGAAATACTTGATGGTCGCCTTCATTGACGGCGTGGGTTGCAGATTATGCAGCGGGTCAATGCTGGGAGGGGTGGGAGGCTCTTCCCTGCCCGCGGTACGGGCATGGTGCCAGACCAACAAGGCAATGCCTGCCAGTAGCACCATAATGGAGATAATCGTCCACATGAACGCAGCAGTGGTTGGCTTGTTGCCGACCAGGGGCTCGGAAGGCCAGTTAGAGGTGTAGGTCACATCGCTGTCGGGACGATTGGTGGTCGCCGCCCAGGCAGTCCAGAAGAAAAATCCGCCAATGTACTCGCGATGCTGCGGATCCTCGATGGGATTGTTGCGGATTGCATAATCTTCACGAAGACTTTCCAGGGACTTGTCATCGCTGAACAGTTTTGTGTAATGCGAGGCGGTGGCCTGGATCGCCATCGCCCGCTCATCGGAGACGATGATGGCTTCGGTTTCCGGATCATAAGTATTGCGACGCATCTCATTCTGCAATCGCACCTGGAGACCGGCCTGGAGTTCAGCATCAATCTCCCCATAGGGAAGTTGATACTGGGCTTGGGACCACACATCCAGCAGCGCCAGGGATTCCCGGTGCAGCCAGTCCGCTGTCCAGTCAGGAGCCACGTAGGCGCCATGTCCCCAGATCGATCCCTGCTGGTGACCACCCGTGGTTTGCCATACCTGGCGACCTTTTTGCAGGTCAT
>CAKZML010000279.1 GCA_937128475.1 uncultured Chromatiales bacterium | reverse complement strand
GCTACCGCAGAGGTGACCGCTGGACGGGTCACGACCACATCATCAATCCAGACTCGGGTGTTGGTGTTGGTCACCTCAAGCAAAGCGTAATCATCTTCAGCAAACACGAAGGGGATCATCCGTACTGCGGCATCATTGGCGTTGTCTCCAATGTATTTCATGCCGGGACGCAGCATCATGGAGCCAAGAACGCGAGGCATGAAGTTAGTCTGGGTTTCTGCCGACATCCCCATCCGATCAATATCGATACGGGCAAGGCCGAGGGTGGACATCACTCCCCGGTTAAACGCCAGATTGACTTTCTTTTCTTGCGCCATTAGCCGATCAGACTCCCGGTGTTGCCACGATCACCACCACCCCTGGACCCTTGCCGCGCCCGTGACCACGTTCCCTGCTGGGGAAACTTCACCGGCTCCTCCATCGCATCGGTTCCCTTGGCTCGCTTGAGCGCACGATCCACCCTGGCATCCAGCAGTGACATATCCACTGCCAGGCCGGTGATGGTCGCCGCTGCTTTCTGGGCGATGTAAAGCTCCACGAACTCCGCGAAGTTGCCCGGCCAAATTGAATAGTCCATACCGTAGGACGCATCGTTCGATACATACCGGACATAGATGGGGTCTTGGTTGGAGAACCACCAACTGGCTTCATCAACATAGCCGAGCAGGGGATTCTTGTAGTACTCATCGGTACACAGACCGGACAGCCTGATGTAATCAGTCGGCTTATCGAAAGCGTACTGGTAGCCGAAGGACGGGGTGACAGAAGGGGATGCGTCAAGCTGAACCGCTCGCATGGCGAAGTTCCACTGGCCCATCTGAAGGCAACGGTTAACCGCATCGTTATCCCAGATGTCGGTCAGCTTGTACTGGGTTTCCCTATTCTCTGTGAGGGATGAAAGCTTGCGCTCTCCCAGAATGGTAAGAGCCCCGTTGTACAACGAGAGTTGCGATACTGCCATGCCTTCACCCCATAGTGGCTACGTCTATCGATCTACAGCGTTTTGGTGATTCTTTGCCCACTTAATCGCCTGGGCCTTGCTTTGGAAGTTTTCCTTCAGGACGAGCTTGCCCTGGCGAACACGGAACTTCACATGGTCACCGGCATATTCAACTTCATACGGCACTCCACCCTCTACAGCCTTGGGCGGCTCAAGATCGGTGGATCGCAGCAGGGTCATGTCGGCATACAGTCTGCCAGCCGCCATCACCATCAACTCCACGAAAAAGCTTCTGTCATCGGGCATCACTTCAATTCGATCACCCGGCTTGAACATCTGACCAACGTGCGCCCAGTAGCTGGACTCCAGAAGCTGATCAACAGTGGTTCCGCTCTCACAGGTTACCGAGTAGATAACGCGAGTGAACTCGGCCTGTTTCATGCGGCTGGGAGCCAGGTGAACTAAGGGCTTTTCTGCCAATGCTGCATTGGACATTCGCTTCTCCTAAGAAAAAGAGGATCGGCCAAGATTGACCGACCCTCTCATTTTACCCCAGCTAACTGAGAATCCCCAGTTCACTGGTATTGCTACGAAATGGTAGCAACGGTTACAGAGGCACTGCCAGCGGTAACCTGGGCACGCACGAAGTGAATCGTGCTGGTAGCCGTGTCTGTATCGTAATACAGCAAGGCATCGCCAGCCTTCATGCCCAGGGCATCGCCGTTAGTGAAATAGTCATTCGCATCGACATCGGTATGGGCATCGGTGTCCGAATAAATCCAGATACCAGGACCATCACCAACGCCAGCTACAACAAGCTTGGGGGGGTTTGCAACATCATATGCCATGATCAGTTACCTCGGTTTAAGTGGCAGCGAATGCTGAACCATCGTGGTGGATTGTCACGATTCCGGTATTCTGGAGAATCTGTGAGCCCATGTAGATGCTGGTGCGAGCATACGAGTAGTCCTGCTCCTCATCGTAACCAACCCGACTTTCGATTCCGCTGGAATCATAAGCATGGCCGATTGCCGATTTGTGGAAGCAAAAACATTCTTCCGTGCTAGTGCCGACACCGGGAAGGTTCGGATGAACAATCCAGGTCATGCCCAGCCAGTGGTACGGACGGGGCTTGTCACGCCATGCCGGGTCGGCATTGCGCATGGGGCCACCATCGATGTACTCGCGAGAAGAAAACTCTTTCGTTTCCATCATGTAGGCTTCATACGCCGGGGTGACCAGCATGGTGATGTTGTCATCCCACGGCACTTCGGCCACACCCAGGATCGTCTTGGCTCGCAGGGTCAGACCCAGTGAAGCGGTGACGTAAGCAGCACCAGCATACTGAGTGCCGGTATCCAGTTCGGTGATGATGTCGCTGTCAATCTTGCGATTCACAACGCCCATGCTGGTCTGCTGCATGATTGCTCGCTGGTTACCCTGCGAAGCAAATACGTTGAAATCAGTCTTGCGCACCAGGTCATGCCATTCGACCAGGGTTGCACTCAACTGAGCGTTGTTATCGGCACGAGCGGGAATCAGCCCGTTCACGCCGCGAGTTACTGCGGTAGCAGAACCCGAGTCGGCAACCAAGAAGGTTGCGGTGTTGCCCTTGATGACAGCTTCAGTGGTGACGTAATCACGCACCAGAGACTGACGAGCCTCAAAACCGGCGATAAACTCGTCCCGGTATTGTGTTTGAAATGCTGTTTCGGCCATTTGGGTATCCCCCAGTAGAAAGAAGTGAAACGGTTAGTTTCCACTGCGCTCTGGGTTATCCTGTCGTGACCTTGTCGGGTTGTCCCTGAGTGGGAGCCGATCCGGTTACGGCTTGGGGCCGAGTTCCGTGGTAGTCGTTTTCAAAAAGGTCCGAGCCAGTTGGGTTATCGGACTGTTACATATTTTAGGCGTGACCTTGGTGTGTGTCAAACACACGCTAGGGGCTCTGCTGACGCATCCCCACAATGCGCCATGACAGAGCCCCTGCCATGATCAAGCCACCTTGCCGCTCTTCTTCGCTACCCAGTCGAGCAAGTCTCTGTATTCCTTCTGGACTGCCTCATCTTTAAAGTAAGCCGTGGGGTTCTCCTGCATCTGCTTTTTGATCTCAACGAGCCTGTCCTGCGCTCCCTGTGCAGGGTTAGAGGTGTTGGTGGGCATCAGCGTTGCCGGGCCATTGATCTCCCTGGATAGCTGGGAGAACGCCTTCAGAATCTCGGGGTTGTTCATCAGTGCAGCCCCGTCAGGGCCGCGAGCATTGAGGATGGCATCCGCTGATTCACCGAAGGTTCCGGTGACCAGGGTCTTCACCAGGTTCATGTTCGCCCGGTAGTCTCCACCCCACTCATCGCGCAGGACCGTGGCAGTCTCGTCCATCATTTCCTGATCACGCTGCTGCGTCAGGTCTTGCTGCTTCTCGGCGAAGTCGTTGTACCAAGCCACGGCTTTCTGGGCCACCGCTGGCGGCGCATCGATGGAGTGCAGGGCTCCCATAAAGTCTTCCATGATCTCCCGGTCATCATCGCCAACAACCAGCCCATCGGGCAGATTCTCCAGATAGCCTTTCGGATCGGCAGGAATGCCAAGCGACTCACGGTATGCAGCCTTGTCCTCGTCCGAGGCATCCTCTGCCAGCGGCTTGCTTGCCTGGCCCTTGCTGATCTTCTCCTGCGCTTCCCAGTAGCTCTTGCCAAAATCCTGCTTGGTCGCAAACCTGGAGAGTTTGTTCTGTAGTTTCTCGTCATCCCCGGCAAACTCAGTTCGCCAGTCGGCACGAGAAGTTTCCAGATACGCCTTGCCCAGATCAGCGGGAGTCTCAAAGCCCTTCAGGGATTCCATTGCCTCGGAGTCATCCCCAGCGATCTCTGCTCGCCAATCGGTTGCGTCATCTACTACGTTTTCGCTCATTTCTCTTCTCCAAGTTTTCGTGCCGATACTTTATCGGACTGGGTTTTTGTCGGGGCATTCTTCAGTAGCCATATCAAGTCCTGGCCCACCCGCTGCTTGCCGAGGGCGAAGTCGGTATCCCTGGCTGATCGGGGTCGGTAGGCAAGGTCATAGGTTCCGCAGACAGTGTGAACGATAAACTCAATCGCTCGTTTCTGCTGCTCTTCGGTAGCGGTTCCAACGGATACGGCTCTCAAGGCCCAGGCGTCAGCGTCCGTGTAATCTGGACGCTGTACCGGGTTAACCTTCGGGGCTACTTCTTTCTTACTGCTCCGTAGCATCCCTCATTTCCTTGGCGGCAGAGCCAGCCTGTTCAGCCATAGCCATCGCTTCCTTCGCTTCTGCCATCTGCTGCTGCTCTGCCACGATCTCCTGCACCGCTTCCATGCTGCGAATCCAGTCTGCTTCGGCTCCGATACCATCCAGGGCATCACGCAACGCCTTATGGATATCCATCGTGACCACAGTGGACGGGTCGAGTGACATCGCGTTGGCAATCAATTGCGAAGACTCAAGGAAGGTCGAGGCTTGTTTACGCTCAATGGCATCATGCAAGGGACTGATGAATTTAAACTCGACATCCCGGCCCTGAAGCTCTTCAGGAATCTCCTGCACGGGTCCGAACACACCGGCCTTGAGCAGTACCGAGAATGTGTCCTCGCAGATACCACCGTTATACTGGGTTTCCATCGGCTCAAACAGCGGCAGGGCTGATCGAATATATTCCTCTACCCGCTGTCCTACCTCGTAGGCAGTCATCTCGGCAGTGGGCGGTGGAAGGGTCAATTTATTGATGTAGAAGGCCGCTGCCAGCATCTCCTTCTGATCCTGAGCGAACTCAATGCCGAAGGGAATGCCAGACTTGTCCTGGCTGATCGGACGCAGGACATCGCCCTTGCGCTCATCGTATTCAATGTCAGCGTAGGTTATACCGCCGGGGAACCAGTTGATGTCGCTGCGTATGGCTTCTTGCGTGGCAATGACAGGGGGGCGCACTGCGAACTCCCCGGCTTCCAGCAAAGTAAGGCTCATCGCCTGAAGTAATCTCGCATCGGGTAGCCCAGCCACGGTTGCTGGCGAGAACGCATACTGTGACCCGCTGACTGTCTGCCAGCGAGGAATGGTAAAGCCGTGGCTCCATACATACTCCTCGCGCATCATGTGGTTGTTCTCGCAATCCAGATACAGGACCACCCAGGGCATCTTGTTCTTGTTCCACTCTTCTGACTTCATCACAGTTCGCCGACACCGAACCTTCCGCGCTCCCGCTCCTTCCTTGCGATCCTTCAGGGTCTTGTGGACGTTATCCCCGAACATTCCCTTGAGCATGGAGACAGTCGGATTCCAGTTCACATGAATCTCGGAGACTGTCCCGGTGAAGTCTTCCTGCCAGGCCACATCCCGCAGATGCCAGCATCGATACAACAGATGCGGCTGGGGTGCATTCCAGTTGATCTCCCTGGATATCACAGCCTGACCGAAGGCAGCGAAGTCGCCATCGCCCTCGGTAGTCGCCCGAATAAACTGGCTCTTGGTGTCGTACATCGCCAGCCGTTGACGCTTGCTCGCCATCTCCAGCCACTGCTTGGCTGGCTGACTTAGTTCCTCTGCGTCATGCACGGAAATCTCAAACCACTCCTTGGCCCGTGGGCGCAGCATGGCAGCGAAACTGGTAGACAGTTCACGATGCACAAGCATGGGGTAGGACGAGTACAGGTTGGCAGCGAAGTCCTCACCCAGGTATCGACTGGTCGTGAAGTCTGCTCGCTGGGGATAGAAGTTCCTGGCTATGTCCTGCCACAACTCAAGCAGGGAGCCTCGGGCCTTGAACAGCGCATCTCCCCGGCTGATCGCGGATTTGATGTCCGACATTAGAGCGAACTCAAATTGCTTCTAACACCGCGCCGCTTCTTTTTCTTTGCTCCACCAAGACCAGCCACCGCTGGTTCAGTTGCCGGTGCTGCCGGGGTTGCCGGTGTTGCCGACCCTCCACCTTTCCCACCCTTGTTTAGCATTCTCGACATAAGTGATACCCAGCCGCCCGTTCCGCTCCTCATTGCACCCATGCTAAATTCCTCCCAGTGGAGTCACTGCCGTCCCAGGCTTGCGGTTAACCGCTTGAAGTCGCTGCAGTTCGGGACTGCCCTTCGCTAGTTCAGCGGCTTGTTCTGCGGCTTTCTTCTTCTTCTTGTCCTTGGTCATCTTAATGTCCGCCATGCCGGGGTCCAGATTCCAGTGAGTAAAAGTCTTGATACTGTCTTTTAGCTTCCCCATGATTTTCCCCTCGCAACCCTATTCAGGGCCAAGCTAATTTTTACTGAGATAAAAGAGTAGACGTTCTACCACCGGCCCGCTTGGACTGCTTGCGCCTGGCATCACGCTTGACCGCTTCCGGGTCAGGCATCATCAGGGTGGGCTTCGGCGGGTCTTTCTTCTTGTCCGTAGGGTCATAGAGCCCAAGGGTTGACCACTTAACTGCTTTCTTTGAAATGTCGCCCATTACCTGGACCTCCGCTTTCCCATGTTGATCGTTGGCGCAGATTTGCGCTTGCTGCGTATTTTACCTGTGCGTTGGTCATCACGCCATTCTGCTGCGTGAGTGATCGCCTTCGGCCCAGCCGTCCATGCCATGATCACCGCATCTCCTCGGTCAGGGGATCGGCCCAGCTTCTCCACCACCTTCTTCTTGCTCAGTGCCTGAATGCCACGGGGAGTTAGCTCCCAGGTCACCGCCGCAAGATCGGACATAAGCTTGGGATCATCGGGCAGGGAGATGGGAGAGCCGCCGGGCTGACCAGGGTCCAGGGCTTCTCGGAATCGCCAGTAGGCTTCCGTTCTCAGGTTGGTGAAGCGTAGCTGATTGTCCTCGGTGCGGCGTATAGATGGGTCCATGCCTCGGTACGCTCTGACCTCAACCTCATTGTTCTGCAAGTGAGCAAATGCTTGCCCTCCCGTGCCTTCGCCTACATCGATGACCACCACAGCCTGGTGCTGCCGGTGCTTGATCACGAGTGCTGCGACATCGGTTCCATGTGGTGTGGTCTTCCCTGGAACGCCGATCAGTTCGGGGTAGTAGCCATCGTAACGGGTAGCCACCACAGTTTCATCGCTGGACCTGGCAACGTCCACGCCCATGCCGCACATGGGGATTCCCTGTGGCGGATAGGGTAACCACCGGCTCTGGGCTTCCTGAATCCACGAGGTCGGGATCATCTGGTTGGAGTCATCCATCCGAGCGGCCATGAAGTTGCCGTCCCTGATGGCAGAACGCATAGGTTCAGGCAGACCGTCCAGCTTGGCTCCGTATCCCGAATCCCGCAAAAACGGGTTATCGGACAGCGATCCAGGGATGAAGGTTCGGGATAAGGGCTCAAGCTCTTCACCGTCCACGTTCACCACGGTGCGCCCAAACTTGTCACTGGCTTTGCTGGGGTAGAAGGTATCCGGGTCAACCTCCAAGTCCTTGCTGCCCTCGTCAGCCGTGCCGACAGTAACGAACCATCGAAGCTCGCCATGCTTGGCCGGGTTCTCGTGCCGGGGGTCCAGCCAGGGAGCAAACATTTCAATGATCCACGTTCCCTGCGAGCCCACAGGTGGATTGGATGCCAGGATCACTCGCTTGCGCTGCCCATCAGGCCCACGGTTCCAGCCGATCAGGAAGTCCACCTGGGACCGGGCAAGCTGCACCACTTCATCGATGCCGATCAGGTCATGGGGATGTCCCTGCCAGTGCTGTTCATCACCAAGGTTCGCCACGCCACCGAAGTCAATGATGCGGCTCTCTGCATTGGTGAGCCGGGGTGGAGGGCTACCATTGAAGCCCACCCGGTCTACGTTCAGTTCCTTGGCCCGATCTATCAGGGCTCCAAGGTCGGTGTAGTGCTTGCGGATGAGCAAGCTACGTTGATGTTCTGTCGAGGCAATGCCCACAAGGAGGTCAGATTTGCCGCTGCCGCCCGATCCACCGTACAGCAGGACATCGGCAGGGCTCATCACAGCATCGTACTGTGGGCCTACGGTGGGAATCCATCTCATGTCTTTTGTGCGGGACAGCACCAGGTCGGTCAGTTCCTGCTTGGCATTGGGCTCCATCGCCTCGTAACGCTCAAGCATCTGATCCAGTAGCGAGGAGCTATCGGCCACGAGTACCCATCACCACAAGGATCACGATCATGGCTATCCAAGCTGCCGCCCCATAGGTCAGCATGATCTTGCCCAAGTTCCGTTCAGCCCAGAGGATAAGGTCATCCAGTTGCGAAATCTCTTTCATGGCTTCACCCTCTTAAACTCCACCGAGTATTCGGGCGGCGCGCTATCGTCATCAAGACGGGTTTCTGTGATTATCACCGAGTACTCAGGGACTGGTTCGCCGAGGTAAAGGGCATCAAAGTCCTCGCTCCACGCTGTCACCTCCCATGTATCTGCGTAATACATAGCCTCAACCCGCACTGGGATACACCGGGCATAGATAGCTTGCAGGACGGCAGGGTTTTCCTCGGTCATTGAAATTTCAAGCCTACCGAATCGCCGTTCTCTCCGTATTGACCTCATGGCTTCACCACCGCTGCACCGCAGTTGCGGTGAAAACCACCGCAGTTGCGGTGAAAGTTGAACGGATCGGGCCTATCATTTTAGCGGCAGCGTCCACAGTTAGCGTCCTATTTGGAGCGAGACAGTTAGCGTCCTATTTGTCCTGCCCAGGGTAAAAAAAGGGGGTCCGAAGACCCCCAAAGCCTTGAGGGATTAACCAGCGTTGGTGAGTGCTGCGCTGGTGATGACCCGCCCATTGGGCAGGATCAGGTTCAGGAACGCCGGTTCGGTTCCGGTATCTGTCCAGGTCAGGTCGATGTCGCCATCAGCCTCGGAGGTCAGCAGGAACAACATCTTGGCAATAACGGCGAGCAATGCGCCATCCGTTCCAATGGCAATGCCTGTGCTGCCGCCAGTCGTAACGAATGCGGTTCGTGCAGCGGTGGTGGTCAGGAACGCCCAGATCGGCTCTGCCGTGGCGATATCGTTGCCGTTGGCATCCTTTAGCTGGATCGTGATCGCCCTGGCGTTGGCGGATTCATCACCTACCGTGATGGTTGCATCCGCACAAATCGGGGTGATATCAACCTGGGATGCTCCGCCGACCAGGTTTCCAGTAGGCTGGCTAATGCCCAACATTCTGCCGTGTAAACTTGTAAATACGCTCATAGTTACTTCCTCTGCTGTTGCTGTTGCTTGAGGTCTATCAACCTATTCCCCGGTTGACTTGGGGTCTTCTAAACCGTTCTGAAGCAGGAAAAGGGCTCGCCGGGCGATCTCCTTGTTCGATACCTCAGTGACTTCGATGGGGCCATCGTCTGCGCCGGTCACCTGAATCGCCGCCCTATCCCCGTACTTCCTAGCCGCCAGCTTGGACAGCAGCCACTTCCGGGTATCAATTCTAAGGCGTGAGCGTTGGATGTGTTCGCCATTTACCGACTCGGTTCCATTGCGTTCCATCCAGTCATTGGTCCCATCATCCGCTATATCCAGTTGCTCTTCGGCCCAGTAGTCATGGAGTAGCTCCCTGGATTCCATGTAATTGTCCCGAAAGTCTTTTTTGTTTTTGTCGTTCACCCATCTCATCACCATTGATCTTGAAGGCATTTTTGGATCGCGGGTTATTTGGAGCAGGGATTCGCCCTTACACATCCGTTCACATATGGTTTTGCCAATAGCGGTTGTGTAGCCAGTGGGTCTTCCCATGACTTTTGGTTGTTTCTTTGGCTTGGCCTTGAGGGCTTTGGGTTTGGCTTTAGCTTTTGGCATCGTTAGCCTCTTCAACCCAGGCGTCTGTTCTCTGCCTGACCTCAGTAGCGGTTATGGGGGGTTTCGGAACTTCGTGTCGCCGACCACAGGCATTGCAAGTATGCACCCAGGCACTCTTAGTTTCGTGGTTCCTGGTTTGTCCTCCGCAGTTGCAGTTCATTAGCGTTCCCCTTGGTGTGGCCCACGCACGTTCTTGTGACGGGGGTGAGCTTCTTTCCGGTGCTTTAGCTCACGGGATTCCTTCATCTTGACCTTGCGCAGTTTGGGTTTCTTCCCCCCGGCCAGGTCCATCTGCATCGATAGCCAGTCTTTCATGCCGCCTCGTCTTTTACCCATTTATCGTTGATCAGTCTTTCAAGAGTTTTGTGGACGGGGCAAATTCTGACGATCACTCCACAGATAACGGTGCATTGGGGCTTGGTAAACTTTGCCTTGCCCCAGTTACTAGTCTGTACGTCCGTCAGTTTGCATTGCCCGTTCATCTCTCGTCTTCAAGTTAAAAGCTAGGGATATTCTACGCTTATCTACCAAAAGGCTCAATTTACGATGCGCCTGGCGTAAAGCACCCCATCCTTCTCCATGTATTTGAACTCGTCCTCCTGGGATGGGCCGGGGCAGTCACAGTCTGCGTAGTGGTCTTCACAATTGAGACAGATAAGTTCGCCACACTCTTCACAAGCCAGGCAATCTGAGGCAAATATCACCCGTGTCCATCGCTCCATGTTCATTTCCTCACCGCAGAATACGCACAATATGCACAAATAGCCCGATCACCCCTATTCTGCGTATTGTGCGGTTTCTGCGTAAGGGGGGTCGCTTCAGCA
>CAKZML010000278.1 GCA_937128475.1 uncultured Chromatiales bacterium | reverse complement strand
GGCAAGGTGTTAACCGGATTGAACCGACGGATCGAGCGACGCAAGGAGATCGATGTGTTCGCTATTTATGATATTGAAACTATTGAAGCTGCGATCACAAGCAGCTGGGAGAGGCTAGATGCCGCAAGGTAAAGTTGCATTGGTCACTGGAGCAAGTCGCGGGATAGGTAAGGCGATTGCCCTGGAGTTGGGAGCGCGTGGTGCGATTGTTATCGGCACCGCTACGTCAGAGGCCGGGGCCTCGGCGATTAGCGAGTACCTCAAGGAGGCCGGGGTTAGCGGCAGAGGGGTTGTCCTGGATGTCGCGAAACAGGACTCGGTGGACAGTGTGGTCGCTGATATCAACGCCAACGAAGGCGCCCCAATTATCCTGGTGAACAACGCCGGGATTACCCGTGACAATCTGCTGCTGAGGATGAGTGCAGATGAATGGGACCAGATTATCAATACCAATCTGAGTTCCCTGTATCGCACCTGCAAGGCGTGTTTGCGCGGAATGATGAAGGCACGTTCAGGACGGATAATCAATATTGCTTCAGTCGTGGGGATCATGGGGAATGCGGGCCAAACCAATTATGCTGCGGCCAAGGCCGGCATCATCGGTTTTTCCAAATCCCTGGCCAGAGAGGTGGGTTCTCGCGGAATTACTGTTAATACAGTGGCCCCCGGCTTCATCGAAACTGACATGACCAGGGAAATGACGGAGGAGCAGAGGGCGGCTCTTTCAGACCAGATTCCCTTGAAAAAACTGGGTAGTTCTGAGGATATTGCCCATGCTGTAGCATTTCTTGCATCGCAGCATGGTGGCTATATAACCGGTGAAACCCTGAATGTAAATGGCGGAATGTATATGATTTAGCTGCCGAATACGGTGTAGAATGCCCCGTCAGATTTGGTGCTGCGGGGCGCAAGGGTTTTGATCCACGGCCCCGCAAAGCGCTGGATTAGATAGGAGGGTTAGACGAGCAATAAACGGTGGGTGGATTTGCAAAACACCTTTCCACTAGAATACGCTCGTTCGCGGACATTAGATCCGCACCATTTTTTTGTTCTGCTGTTTCCGGAGAGGGAAATTTCGCAATGAGTAATGTCGAACAAATCGAAAAACAGGTAAAAGCCATCGTCGCCGAACAGCTTGGCGTTAAAGAGACCGAAGTAACCAATGAGGCTTCGTTCGTCGATGACCTTGGTGCTGATTCTCTGGATACCGTTGAGCTCGTCATGGCATTGGAAGAGGAATTCGAAACCGAAATTCCTGACGAGGAAGCTGAGAAGATTACTACCGTTCAGCTGGCCATCGACTATATTGTTGAGCGTAAGGGCCAGGCCTGATCGCACATGATGATGCCGGCGCCATTGCATGGCGCCGGTGTCGCTTTTCCTAGACCTATCACACCAGGGGCTTCACTTGAGCAAGAGGCGCGTTGTGGTTACCGGCCTGGGTGTCGTGTCACCGGTGGGAACCGGAGTAGACAAGGCCTGGGAAAATATTCTTGCTGGCCGCAGCGGCATAGGCACGATCACCCGTTTTGATGTCTCCAAGTTTAACGCCCACATTGGTGGCGCGATAACCGACTTTAATGCTGATGATTTCCTGACGCCCAAGGACTCCAGGAAAATGGATCCGTTTATCCACTACGGCGTTGCAGCGGGTGACATGGCGATCAAAGACAGCGGCTGTGAAATCAACCAGTCCAACGCACATCGTTACGGCGTAGCCATGGGTGCCGGCATCGGCGGGATTTCCACCATCGAGGATAATTACCGCAAGTACCTCGAGTCCGGGTCGCCCAGAAAGATTTCCCCATTTTTTATTCCCGGAAGCATCATCAACATGGTGTCCGGGCACTTATCTATTCAGCACGGCATCACCGGTCCTAACCTGTCCATGGTGACTGCCTGCACGACAGGAACCCACGCTATCGGTATTGCTGCCCGTACGATCCAGTACGGCGATGCTGACGTGATGATCGCCGGTGGCGCCGAGATGGCGACTACCGAGCTCGCCTACGGTGGGTTTTGTTCCTCTCGTGCACTGTCCACACGCAACGATGAACCTCAGAAGGCGAGTCGTCCCTGGGATCGTGACCGGGACGGTTTTGTGCTGGCCGATGGCGCTGGAGCGCTGGTGCTGGAAGAGTTGGAGCACGCACGGGCACGCGGCGCGAAAATTTATGCCGAACTGGTTGGTTTTGGTATGAGTGGTGATGCCCATCATATGACCGCCCCGCTTGAGAGCGGTGCCGGCGCCAGCCTTTGCATGCAAAACGCCATGAGAGATGCCGGTGTTAACGCCTCACAGGTTGACTACGTGAATGCCCACGGCACCTCCACGCCGCTGGGTGACGCCGCCGAGACTGTGGCCATCAAGCGCGCATTTGGTGACCATGCTTACAAGCTTGCAATAAGTTCCACGAAGTCCATGACCGGGCATTTGCTGGGTGCTGCCGGAGCCGTGGAAGCTATCTTCAGTGTGCTGGCAATTCGTGACGGGGTTATTCCCCCGACTATCAATTTGGAAAACCCGGATCCCGCTTGTGATCTGGATTACGTTCCCAACCACGCACGGGAGCAAAAGCTCACCTACGTCATGTCTAACTCTTTCGGGTTTGGCGGCACTAACGGAACGCTGCTTTTCCAGCGTTTTGAATAAGGCCATGGTGGGTTCGTGGTAGGTTCGGGCAAGGTAATTTCCCGACGAGTGAGTTCTTCTGGTACTGCGGACTTGCTGGCGCTTCAGTCAGCAGATCCCGACTACTACCCGTTTTTTCTATGCTCCAGCGCCAACGGAACCACCGAGGGTCGATACGATATCTTGATGGCCGCCCCGGGTGCGGAGTTGTCTCTGGATGAATCCTACCAACTCCACGGCGACGACTCCCTCACCAACGATTCACGCTTTCTCGAAGCCCTGGACCGGGCGTGGATGCGGGAGGAGGTGGAGCCCGATCCCGAGTTCACGCTGCCATTCAGTGGCGGATGGTTTGTTTTCCTGGCTTACGAACTGGCGACCCAGATCGAGAGAGTCCTGGACCTGGGTGCGCATCCGGATTTACCCGTCGCATTCGCGGTTCGGATTCCGGCAGCCATCGTGTTTGATCACCTCAGCGGTGAAACATGGTTGGTGTGCGAACCCGGCTGTTCCCATGAGTTGGAACGTATGCAGGCGGACCTGGCAAATGCTGGCAAGGTACCTGTACCCGAGCATGTGCATTTCGAAAAGCTGATTGAGGATGATCCCCAGCCTTATCTGGATGCGGTGGTAAAGGTAAAGCAGCACATCACTGCCGGTGATATTTACCAGGCTAACCTGGCCCGGGCCTGGCAGGCCGACCTGGATGAGGCGGTGCCGCCGGAGCAATTGTTTGCACGCCTGATACGCTCGAATCCGGGTCCGTTCTCGGCCTTGGCGCGCTGGAAAGATACCTGGATTCTGAGCTCCTCTCCCGAGAGACTGATCAGTACCAGTCAGGGGGTAGTGCAAACCCGACCTATCGCAGGAACCCGGCCCCGTGGAACAAATCCTGAAGATGATGCCGCGCTGATGGAAGAGTTGATCAGCCATCCCAAGGAGCGGGCAGAGCACGTGATGCTCATCGACCTTGAACGTAATGACCTGGGCAGGGTCTGCCAGGCCGGGACTGTCGAGGTAGACGAGTACATGGTGCTGGAGTCTTACGCTCATGTGCATCACATTGTTTCGAACGTACGTGGAAACCTGATGCCCGATGTCACACCCGGCAAGGTCATCGCGGCGGTCTTTCCTGGGGGAACCATCACTGGCTGTCCCAAGGTGCGCTGCATGCAGATTATCCGGGAGTTGGAGTCAGGGCCGCGGGGCGCGTATACCGGGTCCCTGGGCTACTTGAACAGGGACGGCAGTATGGACTTGAATATTCTTATTCGTACCCTGGTGCAAAAGGGTCGCCACCTGAGTTTCTCCGCCGGAGCGGGTATCGTGTCAGATTCGATACCGGTTTCTGAACTGCAGGAGACTCGTGCAAAGGCCAAGGGGCTGGTCAGGGCGCTTGTAAATACGGATGACTGATACGACCTGGATCAACGGACTACAGACCGCCTCGCTGGACCCTCGGGACCGGGGTCTTCAGTATGGTGACGGATTGTTCGAGACGATTGCGGTTTTTGGTGGCCACCCTCAATGTATTGAAGACCATCTGGATAGACTGCAGCACAGCGCGGCCAGGCTGAAATTCCCCGACCTTGATATGGCAGGCCTGGAGGCCGAGATTCAACGGGCTGCCGGGAACCTGGAAAAGGCTGTGCTTAAGCTGATTCTTACACGAGGTGAATCCGCTCGCGGTTATCGTCCGCCTGAACAGCCCGAGCCCACGAGGATCATCATGACCAGTTCCTGGCCGCTGTGGCCCGGGGAGTATTACCTCGACGGGGTTCGCTCACGGGTCTGTGACCAACGACTGGCTATTCAACCGGCACTGGCAGGCATGAAGCACCTTAATCGCCTTGAGCAGGTCCTGGCTCGCGCAGAGTGGGATGATCCTGGCATTGCTGAGGGCGTGATGCTGGATACCGAGGACCGACTGGTCTGCGGCACCATGAGCAATCTCTACCTGCTGAGCGGGTCTGACTTGCTGACTCCGTCATTGGCGCGATGTGGCGTAAAAGGCGTGATGCGCAAACAAGTGCAAAAAGCCGCTGCGACCCTGGGTCTTCAATGGCATGAAAGTGACCTGCGAATGGAGGATGCCTTAAACGCCGATGAGATGTATTTTTCCAATGCGCTGATTGGATTATGGCCGGTGCGGGAACTGGACGAACATCGTTACACACGTGTGGATGGTGGCAAGCGCCTGATTGCCACCCTGGCCGCCCAGGGAGTTCGCCAATGCGACGTCTCCTGACATTACTCGTACTGCTGTCGATTTGCCTGGCTGGCGCGCTGGGCGGGGGATGGTTGTATCTGAATTCGATGATGGATACGCCTGGATCCCGACATGCTCCGGTGAACCTGGAAGTAGTCCCGGGCAGTAGCGTCCGGCGGATTGCGGCAAGCCTGGAGAAGAACGAGGTGGTTGGTTTTTCCCGCCTGTTCGAGGTTTACGTTCGCGCCAGGGGGTTGGCGACGCGCATCCAGGCGGGCGAGTACCTGATTGCGGAAACCGACAGTCCCCGGGATGTCCTGGATAAAATGGTAACCGGCCGGGTGTTGCTGCATTCAGTCACCCTGGTGGAAGGCTGGACCTACTGGGAAATGCTTGGAAAATTATCCGGGCTAGAGGTGTTGGAAGATGACGTATCCAGTCTTGATCCGGAGGCATTGATGGCTCACCTGGGCGCGCCAGGCGCTCACCCTGAGGGCAGATTCTTTCCTGATACCTACCATGTGCCCAGGGGAACTTTGGCCAGTAAGGTGCTTCGCTCGGCAATGCTGCGGATGGATGACGAGTTGGCCCAGGCCTGGAGCGCAAGAGATCCGGAATTACCCCTGGATAACCCGTACCAGGTGTTGATTCTTGCCTCGGTAGTTGAAAAAGAGACGGCGCTTGCTTCGGAGCGACCGACTATTGCGGGAGTGTTTTCCCGGCGCCTGCAAAAGCGCATGCGTCTTCAGACTGACCCCACTGTCATCTACGGACTCGGCCAGTCGTTTGACGGCAACCTGAGAAAGGCTGACCTGGAGCGTGATGGTCCATACAATACCTATACACGAAGGGGTCTGCCTCCGACGCCGATCTGTCTGCCTGGCCGGGAAGCCTTGATGGCGGCTGCGAGACCGGTGGAAGGCAAGGCCCTGTACTTCGTTGCTACCGGCGAGGACGACGGCAGCCATTATTTTTCGGCAACCCTGGAAGAACATAACCAGGCAGTTGCGCGTTACCTGACTAAACTCAGGCAAAAGCGACGCGAGCAAAGGTAAAGACAGCATGCAGGCCCGATTTATCACGGTAGAAGGCATCGAGGGAGTGGGGAAATCCACTCACATGGCGTTTATCCAGCAGTGGCTGGAAGCCAGGGGTGTCAAAGTCGAAACCAGTCGTGAGCCCGGTGGAACGCCGCTGGCCGAACAGATTCGTGATGTGCTGTTGGCCCCGCGGACCGAAAACATGCCCGAGATGGCAGAACTGCTGATGATGTTTGCCGCCCGTTCAGTGCACCTGGAAAATCGGATCCGCCCCGCGCTGGAGCAGGGTCGTTGGTTGCTATGCGACCGGTTTACCGATGCCACGTTCGCCTACCAGGGGGCAGGTAGGGGCATGGATATCGCTCGCATCGCAGAGTTGGAAGAAACTGTGCAGGGCACTCTCAGGCCCCACCTGACACTGTTACTGGATGCGCCGGTTGAGATAGGGCTGGGCCGGGCCCGTGCCCGGGGTGAGGCTGATCGCTTTGAGCAAGAGGCGGTGGAGTTTTTCCGCCGGGTCAGACAGGGCTACCTGGCCCGTGCCCAGGCAGACCCGGGCAGGGTCAGAATTGTCGATGCCAGTGGCAGCCTGGAGCAGGTGCAGGCTGATTTGGTGCAGGTGTTGGAAAAGGCCTGGGCCCAGTGGCAGACGGAGCAGGGTGCATGACTACCCAATCCCTCTATCCCTGGCAGGAACAGACCTGGCAGACCCTGATGAAGTCCCTGAACTCTGACAGGCTCCCCCATGCCCTGTTGATCACCGGCCATGATGGTCTGGGTAAGCAAGCGCTTGCCGAGGCCCTGGTGGCAAGGGTGTTTTGCAAGCAGGTAACCGGGCAGCAACTGGCTTGTGGAAGTTGTGGGAACTGCCAGTTGATCAGCGCTGCATCCCATCCGGATTTCGTGCGCCTGACTGTAGAAGAGGGCAAGACCCGAATCGCGGTGCAGCAGGTCAGGGACATGATTGTCCACCTTGGATTGAAAAGTTACCGGGGCAACGAGAAAGTGGCCCTGGTGTATCCGGCTGATTCGATGAATGCCAGTTCCGCCAACAGTCTGCTCAAGACCCTGGAAGAACCCACGGACGGAACCTTGCTGATCCTGGTAACAGCGCGTCCGTCGCGCCTGCCGGCCACCATCCTCAGCCGGTGCCAGAGAGTGGAAATCAAGCCCCCTGAGCGTAGCCTGGGAATCCAGTGGCTGGAAGAAGAGCATGGAAAGGCCGACTGGGAGCCCGCATTGGCATTTGCATCTGGCGCGCCGGTCAAGGCCCTGGAACTACACAAGGCAGGCTTTGCCCAGCGGATTATTGACCTGGAAAAGCAAATCGGGGCAATTGTTGCCGGCCGCAGCGATCCCACGGCGGTAGCCTCGGAATGGGCCAGCAAAGATCCACAACTTTGCCTGGAATGGCTGAAAGTGTGGGCTGGTTACTTGATTCGGGGGCGCAGCCTCGGCAACCTTGACATAATCTCAAGCGGGGCTGATGCTAAGGCTTTGAAAAGCTTCATCCAAAACATAGACTTGAAGATGTTTTTCAAGTATCTGGATGATGTTAATCGATCATTTCGCCTGCTGGAGACCCAGGTGAACAAGCAAAGCCTGATGGAGGCGGTGCTAATACCCTGGGCGCATGGCTTGAAGCGTGTGCAACCGATAGCAGACTGAGGAAGGAAAATGAGTAAGCCGGGATTGTTAACGCTGACCATCAAGGATAAGAGTGCGCTCTACCTTGCCTACATGCCGTTTATCGGCAACGGCGGCCTGTTTATCCCAACCACCACGGCCTACAAGCTGGGTGATGAAGTATTCATGTTGTTAAACCTGATGGGCGAGGAAGAAAAGATCCCGGTCGCCGGTAAAGTCGTATGGGTAAGTCCCAAGGGCGCCCAGGGCAGACGAACCGCAGGGATAGGCGTGCAGTTCAGCTCACAGGATCGTGGCCACACGCAGAAAAAGATTGAAAATTACCTGGCCGGTGCGCTGGGTGGAGACAAGCCTACCCACACCATGTGAGGTTCTGGCTACAGGAGCAGGATGTTTTACTGACTCTTGTCCGAATTCCCGATTTCGAATCCGCCAGTCAAGACACAGGCGTCAAATCCACGTTCACACAAGATATAGGCGCCTGCAGAACTGCGTCGGCCGGTATCACATGCCACCACGTATCGCTTTGATCTATCCAGCGTGGTGAGTTTCATGCGGATGAAGTAAAGCGGGATATTGACCGCGCCCTGCAGGTGGTAGTTATTGAATTCACTTGGCAGGCGAACATCCAGCCAGGTGCCACCGTTGGCAACGATCTTGTCGGCCTGATCCTTGTCGACCCACTCGAGCATGGGTTCGTTCAGGAGGGTCTTGAAATCGTCCTTGGCAAGACGCATCAAAGAGCCATCAGTAATCATGGTGACCGTGGCGTTGCGCTTGGCATCGGAAATCAGCGCTTCCTCGCCGAAGGTGTCGCCCACCTTCAGTTCCGCCAGCTTAATGCCTTCTTTGTTAAGCGGGGTCTCACGGGTAACCACACACTTGCCCTTGGTAACCACGTAAAAGAAGTCGCCCTCATCACCCTGCCGAATCACAAGGTCATCGGCCTTGTAGTTGATCTGCTGCATGCGCATGAAGATCGCCTGGATATTGGCGGGAGGAATCTTGTGAAAGGCCTTGGTCTGGAGAAGGGTGGTCATCCAGTCATCTTGTTCATTCGGTTCGTTGCCATTGCGCAGTTCACCCACCTCATAGGTACCGGTTTGGTCCCAGGTGAGCATCACGTCCAGCAAATCACTGTCGATGGAAATGTAGCTAACGTCGGTGAGTGTCCTGGCGTTTACCTGCCGTGGCAGTCCAGGTGCGACGGGGTTTTTCGCTTCTAGGGCGCCGCCATGGAGGGTTGTGGTTACCGACCCATCCCGACTTAATTCCAATTCGCCAGTGAGCAGGTAAATCGCACGATTTTCCATGTCGCCCTGTTTAAACAGGAAGCGCCCAGCCGGGAGTTCCCGAACAGCGGTCTTCTTTACCAACGCATGAAGATTCTCCTTCTTCAGCCCGTCCAGGGGCGAGAGGGTCTTCAAAAGCGCGATACTTACCGTTTGTTCGTCCATAAAATCCGTATTGCTTCTGTCTGGAGCAGTTATTTTTTGTGATAAAGCTATTGGGCGGTGCTTCAAATCAATGTGAAGCCCGGGATATCCCGGGCTTCATGATCACTGCCGACATAATAGCATAAGGCGTTGATTTGCCTAGCGCGCTGACTTATGTCCAAAGCTCAGGTTGGTCCCAGCCCGCGTCAGCTTTGAATCGATCGCCATGCCGGGTCTCAAGTTCCGCGAGGCGTTCACGGATTGCCGTCACTGAGCGGGCACGAGCATAGTTGATGGGGCCACCGCGGAACGGCGCAAATCCGGTTCCGAAAATTACCCCGGCATCTACCATGTCTCCATCGCTGACAACCTGTTCGCGCATGCAGGCCACGGACTCGTTCACCATGGCCATCACCAGCCTGTCAGGCAGATCCTCGGGCATCGCGGCATCGCCAATCGGGGGCTTCTGGGCTTTGTCGTCCTTGTACTCGTAGAATCCCTTGCCGGTTTTCTTGCCCAGTTGTTTCTCGCCAACCAGTTTCTTCAGGGTGTCGGGAACCGGCACACCAAACGCTTCGCTGAGAATTTGCCCCACGTTGTAGGCCACATCCAGACCCACGGTGTCCACCAGTTCTATCGGTCCCATAGGCATGCCGAAGTCCAGGGCTGCCTTGTCGATCATTGCCAGGGGAATACCTTCCTCGGCGGCCAACATGGCTTCCATCATGTATGGACCCAATACCCGGTTGACCAGGAATCCCGGTCCGCTGAGGCAGGGCAGGGGCAACTTGTCGATGCGCTTGCAAAAGGCCAGTCCGGTGTCGATGGCATCCTGGTCCGAGTCCTGGGTATGAATCACCTCGACCAGGGGCATCATCGCCACTGGATTGAAGAAATGCAGGCCAATAAGACTATTCGGCTTGATCAGGCCTTCCCTCAGCGTCTCCAGGGGAATGCTTGAGGTATTGGTAGCCAGTATGGCTCCAGCCTTCATCCTGGGTTCCATATTGGCGTACAGGGCTTTCTTGGCGTCGGCGTTTTCGAAAATGGCCTCGATGATGACATCGGCATCTGCAACCCCGGCGCCATCAACGTCTGCCACCAGGCGTGCGATGGCGGCTTTCTTAAGCAGCGGGTCACGAATTTTTTTCGAGAACAGTTTGTGGGCGCGCTTCAGGGCCGGTTCGATGTACTTCATCTCCCGATCCTGCAGCGTCACGCTCAGACCCCGCAGGGCACACCAGGCAGCAATATCGCCGCCCATCACGCCGGCGCCCACGACGTGGACTTTCTTGAATGAGGCTTTCTTCTTGCCGCCCAGCGCTTTCATGCGGTCCTGCAAAAAGAACACCTTTACCAGGCTGCGGGAGGTATCGGTCAGCAGCATGCGAGCGAAACTCACTGCTTCCTCGTGCCAGCGGGTGTCTTCACTGGATGCGCCGAAGCGTCGCCAGAGTTCAATCATGGCGTAGGGAGAGGGGTAATGCTCTGGCCTGGCCTTGCGGGATACCGTCTGGATCATCTTCTTGGCCAGCATGTTTCTTACCGGCGGAAGATTAAGCAACTTGTCCCGGATGCCTGGCTTCTTCACAGGAGGGGCCTTGCGTACCAGGCGCCTGGCCTCGGTTTCCAGGTCATCCTCGTCAACAACCTTGTCCACCAGTCCCAGGGCGCGGGCCTTGGGAGGACGGGTCATGGAGCCGGTCAGCATTATCTGCAGGCCCTGGATGGGGCCGGCCAGGTCTACGATGCGCACAGTGCCGCCAAACCCCGGGTGCAGGCCAAGTTTTACCTCGGGCAGTCCGATCACGGCCTTGGGACTGTCGATGATGACCCGATAGTCACACGCCATGGCCAGTTCCAGTCCGCCGCCCAGGGCGAATCCGTTAATGGCTGCCACGGTGGGGCATTTCAGCGCCCCAAGGCGCCTGACTACGCTCTGACCCTGGGCAACCAGTTCTCTTGCCTTTTGCTCGTCATCAATGGTCCGAAATTCGCTGATGTCGGCACCGGCGATAAAGCCGTTGGCCTTGCCCGACATGACGATCAGTCCCTGGGGCAGGTCAGCCTCGATCTCGGCCAATATATCGTTGAGTTCTTCCATGACCTCGCCGGAAAGCACATTGGTGCTGGTACCTTCCTTGTCAAAGATGAGCCTGCCGATTCCATCGATGTCCCGTTTGAGTTGCCAGTGACGAGGGTTCGTAGAGTCTTTCATTGAGCTTTCCTTAAGGTGGTCTGATTCCGGCTTCGGATGCCTGTATCGATCTGTTTTCTGATGCAGAGCAACATTAGCCCTCAATAATATGGAGTCTCGGCGAGGGAGGCAATTTCGCTTATCGAATTCAATTTCGCTGTCCGCGATCTCCGGTGAGTTCAAAGTCACATATTAGCGGCAGGTGATCCGAGTACTCGATCAGCGGGGTTTCGAAGTTGGTGGACTCGATACCCTTGCCATACAGGATAAAATCCAGTTCTTTGCGAGGGGCTCGGGCCGGGTAGGTCGGAAGCCCCGTCCGGTTGGCGCTGGTCAGACCTGCCGCCTCCATGAACAGATAAATTTCGTGCTCGCCCCAGAAAGTATTGAAATCTCCGGCCACGATGACCGGTTTGGTGGATTTTTTTATTAATTCATGCAGCATTCGGAGTTGGTAGTGCCGATGCCGGTATTTCAGTGACAGGTGAACCAGGAATACAGACAGTTCCTCCAGTTCCAGTTCGATAGTCAGTCGCTTAATCCCGGTGTCGAAGTAGTGGAAGCGCTCACCCTTGATACTGGGGGCGGCCAGGAATGCGTTGGCCTGCTTGCGAACGATGGGAATACCGCGGTTCAGGGATTCCTGGCCATATTTGCACTGGTAGATCGAAAAGTGCCCCAGGGATTTGGCGATCTCTTCTGCCTGGTTGACCAGGCCAGAGCGGATTGAACCAGTGTCGACCTCTATCAATCCGACGATATCCGGCGCATGAGACTGGATAAAGCTGGTGATCCGACCCAGGTTATTCTTGCTACTGCGCAAATAGCCCGCTCCGGGCACAGGGAAATGGAACTGCGGGCCATGGCCTGAGGCGTAGCGAATATTCCAAAGTAGCAAGCGCATAATCTGATGATCTTCTGCTTCTATTGGGATTGAAAGGCTTGCCGTCAGGGCGCCATGCTGGCACCACTGTCCGACCAACTCATTATAGCCACTTCGGTGCGCTGGGCATGGGATTTTGCATTGCGGTAGACTTGGGTCACATTCGGGTGAAACTCAGTGCTGGGGCGAGCTGCAAGGGTGAAATACAATGTCAGAAGATAATCCATTCAGACTTTACGTCAGCCATGTCTGGCAACACGATGACGATTACCAGCGCGTTTTTGAGTATCTCGAGAGCGCTCGTAATTTTTTCTATCAAAATTGCAGCGATCCGGACACTTCGCCCGGTGCTGACAAAGAGGCGATGCGCAGCAACTTGCGCATCCAGATGGAGAAAGCGGAAGTTGTCATCTTGCTCTCCAGTCTTTTTGCGAGCCACCCGTCCTGGATGCAGTTTCAGATCAGTGCCGCCCTGGCGATGAAAAAGCCGATTATTGCCGTGCACCCGTTTGGCGGTGAGGGCGTCCCGGATGAACTCAGTTCAAAAGCTGACGAAATTGTCGACTGGGATCCCCGTGGTCTGGAAGACGCGATACGCCGCTGTGCCCGGCATGAAGATACCCAGCGCTGGGATACCATCGAATGGGATCCCGATTGATTCTGCGAGGATTAACTCTGCCCTTGAGGTCAGCGATCCTGGCTAGTCTATTCCTGTGCTGCACGATCGCCCAGGGAGCGAGCCAGATGCATTGCGGATCCCGGTTGGTGAAGGTGGGTGATGGCAAGGCGCAGATACTCGACAGGTGCGGCGAACCGGATTACCGGGAAGTGGTGTCCGGGAACGATGAAGCCAAGCGTGAAATCTGGGTATACCGATTCAGTGCCAGCAAATTTGTGCATACCCTGACCTTTACCGGCTACCACCTGGATGACATTACCGTGGAGTCATACCGTTAATTAGCCGGGCCACCGGCGCTGGAGCACAGCGTGAAAGTAATTGCCGATTTTTGTGTGATTCCTATCGGAGTGGGGACCTCTGTGTCTGAATACGTCGCCGAGTGTGAGCGTATTTTTAAACAGGCCGGGTTGTCCCACCAGTTGCATGCCTACGGAACGAATGTGGAAGGTGAGTGGGACGACGTCTTCGAGGCACTTCGACGTTGTCACGAACGGGTGCACGAGATGGGCGCTCCCCGAATCAGTACCACGGTCAAGCTGGGTACACGTAATGATCGCCCGCAAACCATGGCTGATAAAGTCAGCAGTGTTGTGACAAAGCTGGATTCAGGAAGCTGAGTTAGCCTGGATTCGCGGGTACTTCCTCAGGCGCTGACGGATGCTGCCGGCCAGCAGGTCCACGTCCAGGTCATTACTGTTCGTCACCCCCATTACGTTTGGCAACTCGTCCCTGGGGAGATCATTTGTCTGGCTGATTTGCCTTTCCAGTACCTTCAGGCTGGCTTCTGACGGATCTCCACCCTCGGCCTGGCGCCTGGCAATCCTGTGGCGTAACAATCGGGCCGGTGCCTTTACATCGAGCACCAGGTAACCAATGCCCAGTTCATTGGCCAGGGCTTCGAAAAGCTGCCGTCTGCCACGATCAAGGAAGGTTGCATCAACAATCACGTTAAACCCGGCCAGGAGCATGCTCCGGGCGTTGGCCTCCAGCATTTGATAGGTCTGGACGCTGGCCTCGGGGGTATAGATTCCTTCGTTTACAGGGTTGCGGGTAAATGCCAGCCGGGGTATTCCGAAAAGCCGTTTCCGTTCCAGGTCGGACCGCATACGGATAGCTGGCAGGTACATGGCCAGCCGCTCGCTGATCCAGCTTTTGCCTGAACCTGAATAGCCTCGCATCAACACCAGGTTTGGTGGTTTGGTCGTTGAGAGTTTGAGGGCAAGATTCAGGTGGCTTTGGCAACGCTTGCGCGCGGTGGACAGATCGACCTTGCTCACCCCGGGAATTGCCGCCATCAGCAGGGCAACCTTGGCCCGCACCAGGCTGCGATAGACCAGGAAAAAGCGTAACAGGTCCAGGTCCTGATAGTCGCCGCTGCGTTCCAGGTAAGCGCTCAGGAAGCCGTGGGCAAGGTCTGGACGATTTCTTTCCATCAGGTCCATGACCAGGAAAGCGGTATCGTTAAGTACGTCGATCCAGCGTAGCTCGTCGCTGAACTCTATGCAGTCAAAGGCGGTGACCGAGCCATCTGCAAGCTTGACCAGGTTGCTCAGGTGCAGGTCTCCGTGGCATTCACGAACCCGGCCGTTCCTGGCCCGCACCACAAGTTTTGGCTCCAACTCGAGAAAACGCTGCTGTGTCCATTGTTCCAGTTTTTCTACTTGCTCGCGCTGGTCAGCGCTCAGGACACGGCTACGTAGAATGGTTTCAATATTATCCATCACAGCCCCGTGTACCTGGTCCGGGTGCTGTTCCGCCATGGCCCCACGTGCGACGGCCGCTCGTTCGTGGAAGGTGGCCAGTCGGCGTGCAAAGCCATTCATGTCCGAAGGTGTTACGAGTCCAGCTTCGAGTTGGTTGTCCAGTTGGGCGGACTGCTCGAAACGTTTCATGCGAACGGCGTACTCCACCACCTGTCCAGGGCCGCCAATTTCGGCACCACTATCGGTTTCGGTAATGGGGACCACATCAAGGTAAAGGTCGGGAGCCATTCGCCTGTTCAGGCGGATCTCTTCCTGGCAGAAACGTTTGCGGTCAGCCAGGCTGGAAAAATCGAGGAACCCGAAATTCACCGGCTTCTTGATCTTGTAGGCGTGCATTCCCGCCAGGACGACCCAGGAGATATGCGTTTCGATAAGCTGCAGGTCACCGTCGCTTCCCAGAACTTCAGGTGCTAATAAGGCCTGAACCCGTTCCCGGGCCAGTTGAAATTCAACGGTAGTTGTCACGCTTTGTTTTCCGCCTGCTTCAGGCCGAATTCTCTCAATTTGGGCGCCGCAGGCGCATCGGGGATAACCGAGGGTGTGCGATTGCCCCTGAGGGTGCATTATGGCTGGGTAGCATAGGGTCGGTTTTTCATGACAGCCATGTCGGTCATCGACCTGGCGTTTTTGCTTGCAGAGACAGACGATAGCCCCAAGCATGTCGCCGGGTTACAGATATTCCGTAAGCCACCAGGCAAGGAAGCGGGCTTTCTCGATCGTCTTTACCAGTATTGGCTGGCCAGCCCCATCGACCGACCCTTTAACCAGATTCCGGACCTGCACCTGGGAGATTTTCCAGGCTGGCGCGATGCGCCGGGCGTCACGTTATCAGATCACCTTCATCTTCATGGCTTGCCGAAGCCGGGTTCCCGGGCAGGCTTGATGACCCTCGTGGCACAGCTGCATGCCTGCCGCTTGTCCCTGGATCAGCCCCTCTGGGAGTGCCACTTGATCGATGGGCTTTCGCAAGACCGGTTCGCCGTGCTGTTCAAGATTCATCATGCCTACGGGGATGGCCACAGTATTGGTCATTGGCTGGCCCGACCCCTGTCGGCTCGCAGTCGGCCATGGCCGATCCAGGCTTACTGGCAGTCACTAAATGGAGAAGGGCGGCGCAGGGCTGAATTGCCGCGTCCCGGGGGTGGGCTGGATAGGACCCTGGAGCAGATTTCTCCCATTCCCGGTATTTTGGAAATGGGGCTCAGGCAAGGACTGAAATGGCTTGGTGTGGGCAGCAATGGAGTGGCGCCTCCCTTTAGCGCACCCAGGACGCCACTGAATACCCGGCTCGGTCCAGATCGGGAAATTGCCTTGCTACGCTTCCCGATGAAAACCTTAATACGAATCGGCAAGCAGAACGGCTGCACGGTGAACGACGTGGTGTTGGCCATTTGCGACCAGGCGCTGACCCGCTACCTGGCGAAATTCGGGGGGCTTCCATCTCAACCCCTGGTGGCCCAGGTGCCGGTCTCCTTGCGTGAAGACTCGCAGAACTGGCAGGGCAATCGGGTTACCCTGGCGCTGGTTCGACTGGCGGGGCCCGATGCTGACCCGCTTCAGCGGTTGCGGGCCATTCATGATTCTTCCGAGGATGCCAAGCGCGAGGTCCATGGCATCTCACAGCCATCCATGAACGGTTATATCAGCTTGCTTGCAGGCAGCGTGCTGGCAGCGGAGGCCCTGGGATTTGGCGCGGCAGTTCCACCGCTTGGCAATGTTCTTATTTCCAATGTGCGGGGGCCGGAAAACATTCATTACCTGGGTGATGCCCGTTTGCTTGAGGCATATCCTGTCTCAACCCTGATGCCATCGTTAGCCCTGAATATCACGGTTCACAGCTATGCGGGCAGCTTGTTTGCCGGACTGGTATGTGATCCCTGCGTAGTACGCAAGCTTCCGGTACTGGCGAGGTTTACCCGCCAGGCTTATAGAGAACTTCGTGCTGTGGCCGCCTGATCCGGCGGCTATTCCGAATCAGCCTGGACCTCCAGGTGTCCCTTACGACTCGCGACTCGTTTCTTGGCCTGGGGGGCGCGACGTTTCACGTACCGGTAACGCTTCTGCAGGCGTTGCAGGCATTCATCAAAGGTTTGGCTGATGATCGTGGTGTTATGCACCCGTGCCATTTTCGTCCAGGCCGAGCGCCTGCCTGCCATGATGAATTCTTGAACGTCATCGGGACTGGGGTTGGAGAAGATCTTCAGCAAATCGCCAAGGTTGCGATCCGGGAAGATCGTTACATCACCACTATAGGTCTGGGTGGCCACTGCATGAGCCTTGTTGACCAGGGCGTTCAACGGGGCGAAATCAAAATGTCGCCGGGCTAAATCCAGCGCGTGCTCTACCTGGACCATTGGCGTTGAAACCATCAACTGCCTCAGGAAGGGAAGAAGGCCCTTGCGAGGATCTTCTTCCTTGATGAACGGCACAATATGTGGATTGGTCTGGCTCACCACATAATGGTTGACGTTATGCATTCGGCTTACCCGGCCCTTGGGGACGTCGCCATGCACGGAGCCATCTATCCAAAGGCTGCGCTTCATGTGGGGTACGGTCTTGCCCTCGAAACTCTTGGCTTTCAACTGCACCGGTGGGAACAGACCGGGAATCGCGGTGCTGGCCATGACGGCGCTGCGTACATAGACGTTAGGCGCGGTCAGGTAATTAAGCAGTCTTGGAAACTGGTTGGGATCGGCCGGAGAGACAGAAATGTTGATGATCCGGTTGGTGCGCTTGTAGGCCTCCAGGAACGTCAGTGGTTTCACGTTCTTGTTTACCGTCTTGGCCAGGTGCTTGGCGTCGAGAATTCCCTTGCCCTTGATGATGGACTCAAAGCCCAGGGCCTGGGCCCACTCAAGGTCCATATTTCCAGGCTCGAAGATGGATTCCAACTGCCGATCAGTCTGGGTGCCCACTACGCCGGCCACCAGGGCGCCTGCGCTTGAACCTGTAATAACCCGGGGAAGAAGACGATGTTCCCAGAGTTCCCGGATCACTCCCAGGTGGAATAGTCCAAGAGTGGCGCCGCCGCTTAACAGCAGGGCAGAGCGGCCGAAGCTTTGTGCGGCGCGCTTGAAGAATTCGACCTTCTTGCTGGGCGGAAAGCCCTTGAGTTCCGTATCGCAGAGGAAGTACAGGGCGTTGGTGACTTCGCTCAGGTAGTCGGTGATCAGCGTTTTTGTGCCTGCCTTGGCCTGCATATACAGCACAGGGTTGGCCATGTTGGCCAGGTTTCCGTGCAATTCCTCCCGCAGGTAAAACACCAGTCTCGGCACATCATGGGTCTTCATCAATTTCTTCAATAGCCGGGTGCGTGAAGCGAGCAACTCGTTGTCGTAGTTTTTGCACTCAACGACGTCTCGCCAGTTGGCCATGCCCGATGCCTGGTCATGGGAGGTCGCAGCTTCCAGCCATTGTTGATAAGTGGTGGCCTCGGTCATTGCTATCTCAGCCCGCTCTTTTTGCAGGTTGAGATCATGCCGGGATTTTGAATTTCTCATTGCGGAGATTAAAAACATATAAAAAACATATACTTAAGTGGTGTTTGTAAGAAATTAGATAACCAAAATTTCCGTGATTGATCGTATTGCCCTCCATGGGCGTCCAGCATGCTGGCCGGTTACGTCATGTACCGCAACTCAGTCTGCCACAAACCCCGGCAATTGGTATATGCAAGGACCGCAGTGCCTGTAGGCCATGGTTGCCGGGCGGTTGATCTGTTAGCGTACCGTGCGTTTAACAAAACTGGAGATTCCCCCTTGTCGGACACTATTACAGTGCAAAAGCGGTTCTGCGGCCCCCCGGAATCGGGTAATGGCGGCTATGTTTGCGGCTTGCTTGCGAAGCGTTTTACCGGTCCAGTCGAGGTGACTTTGCGCGCGCCACCGCCCCTGGATCATCCAATGAGCGTGGAAGGGGACATCCAGACTGGGCTGCAAGTGGTGGACGATGGCCAACTGGTGGCCCAGGCCCGCTCTGTTGAACTGGAATTGGAGATCCCGGAGCTGCCGGAGTGGGAGCAGGTAATAGAGGCCCGTGCCGAGTATCCCGGATTCAAACATCACTTGTTCCCCGAATGCTTCGTGTGCGGCCCTGACCGTGAGCCCGGCGACGGGCTGAGAATTTTTGCCGGTCCCGTGCCAGGTACTGAAGTATTCGCCGCAGTTTGGGTTCCGAGTGTGGTTCTGGCTGACAAGGAGGCCAAGATAAACTCGGAATTTGTCTGGGCCGCCCTGGATTGCCCTGGATATTTTGCGGTGACCCAGGATGCCGAGCCCATGTTGCTGGGGCGACTTACCCTGGAATGTGAAGGTGATGTGTATCCGGGAGAGGAATATACGGTGCTGGCATGGCCCCTGGGCCAGGAAGGTCGCAAGCATTTTGCCGGCACAGCAGTATTTGATCGTGAGGGTCGCAGGCTTGCCAGGGCGAGGGCGGTTTGGGTGTCATTGCCCGCCTGAAAGAGTTGAAACCTGGGCGAATCGTGGCATGGTTGGCCGATGCGTAAAACCTGTTGTTAGGGAGTCTCTGATATATTCATGAACTTGTATCTTGGGGCCAAAAAATCCAGCTTCTGTGTTGCCAATCTTCACGATAGCACCACTATCGCGTGGGATTGGCGCCTTGAATCTGACTTTTTTCGCTCCCAATCTGCTAAGCCCAGAATAAATCAGAGGCTCCTTAGAAAGGATATGTCGTGACTAACGAGAATAGCCGAAAACATTATCGTGTCTGCCACCTTTGCGAAGCACTTTGTGGCGTTGAGGTGACGATCACCAACGAAGAGGTGGTTTCGGTACGCGGAGACAAGAACGATCCTTTCAGCCGGGGGCATGTATGCCCGAAGGCGGTGGCCCTGAAAGACCTGCATACCGATCCAGACAGGCTGCGGCGACCCATGCGAAAGGTGGATGGCCAATGGCAAGAATGCAGTTGGGATGAAGCCTTCCAGACAGTGGCAACCGAACTGGCCCGGATCGCCGGGACCAATGGCCACAATTCGGTGGCGGTGTACCTGGGCAATCCAAGCGTCCATAACTGGGGAATGATGACCCATAGTGGAAACTTCCATGGGCTTCTCAAGACCCGGAACCGATATTCGGCGTCCTCGGTAGATCAGTTACCCCACCAGTTGCTGTGCTACCTGATGTACGGACACCAGTTCATGGTGCCGGTGCCGGATGTGGACAACACGGATTACATGCTGGTGATTGGTGGCAATCCCATGGCCTCCAACGGCAGTCTGATGGGCGTCCCGGATTTTCGTGGTCGCATGAAGTCATTGCATGCCCGCGGGGGCAAGCTGGTGGTGGTGGATCCGCGGCGCACCGAGACCGCAGAGATTGCCGATAGCCACCTGTTTATTCGCCCCGGGACAGATGCATGGTTTTTGTTGGCCTTGCTGAACGTCATCATTGAAGAGGATCTTGGAGATAGCTCCGCCTATCAGGACTACCTCAACAACTGGGATGAGGCGCTTGAGTCGGTGCAACCTTTCACCCCCGAGCTTGCCGAGAACATGAGCGGTATTCCCGCCGACTCCATTCGGGAACTGGCCCGGGAACTTGCCGGGGCTGCGCGTGGCGTTTGCTACGGTCGCATGGGTATCTCGGTGCAGCGTTTTGGCGGCCTGTGCCAGTGGGCTATTCAATTGATAAACATCGCTACCGGCAGCCTGGACAGGATCGGTGGCTCGATGTTTAACCTGCCGGCGGTTGACCTGGTCGCGGGGCCCAACAATCGTCCAGGCCATTTCAACCTGTGGCAAAGCCGGGTTCGTGGTCTGCCCGAATTCGGTGGCGAACTTCCGGTTGCAGCCCTGGCCGAGGAAATCCTCACCCCCGGTGAGGGGCAGGTTCGGGCATTGATTACCGGCGCCGGGAATCCGGTGCTATCCACTCCCAACGGGCAACAGTTGGACCAGGCCCTGGCTAGCCTTGAGTTCATGGTATCCGTGGACTTCTACTTGAATGAAACTACCCGCCATGCGGACGTTATCCTGCCACCCACCGCGCCCATGGAACATGACCACTACGACATGGCCCTGAGTGTCTTCGCGGTGCGAAACGTCACCCGTTACTCTGCTCCGGCCTTCGATAAGCCCGAGGGCGCAATGCACGACTGGGAAATCATGAGCGAGGCGGGTAACCACCTGGCCAGGGCTCTTGGCGTGGACCCGCGACCGGTGTATCCCCCCACGGCGATCCTGGATATGGGTCTCAAGGCCGGCCCCTATGGCAAGGCCGCCGGCAGTGATGTGGGCCTGGACTTCAAGACCCTTGCTGCCCAGCCTCACGGCATAGACCTGGGTGCATTGAAGCCCTGCCTGCCCGGCAGGCTGGTCACCCAGGACAAGAAGATTGAGTGCGCCCCCAAGGCGCTGCTGGAGGATATTCCCAGGCTGCTGGAGGCCCAGGCGGAGATCCAGGAAAGCGGCTTGTTGTTAATCGGTCGGCGGCATGTGCGTAGCAATAACTCATGGATGCACAATTACCGGCGACTCACCAAGGGCAAACCCCGTCACCAGTTGATGATGCATCCTGCCGATGCGGCCCGGCTGGACTTGAGCGATGGGCAACGCGTCAAGGTTGCTTCCCGGGTGGGCGAGTTGTCGGTGGAACTGGATATCTCTGAGGACATGATGCCCGGAGTGGTCAGTCTTCCCCACGGCTGGGGTCACGGACGTGCGGGCACCCGGACCCGGGTAGCCGACAAGACCCCCGGCGTGTGTGTGAACGATTTGACCGACGATCAGAGTGTTGATGTGCTGTCCGGTAACGCCGTACTCAACGGGGTGCCGGTGACCGTGGTTGGGCTGCCAGAGTAGGAGTGCTGGGGTCACGGTCGCTGAGCCAGGTATTTCACCCACAGATCGGGCCCAGACAGGTGGTGATCCTGCTATAGTTGGCGCTATGAAATGCACGCACCGGCAACCCGCCGGATAAATCCAAGACTGTGTGGGGAACACCATGGACTGGGCTAACGCGATAGATCTTGCTCGATTTCAGTTTGCGTTCACGATTGCCTTTCATATTCTCTTTCCTGCCGTCTCCATCGGACTGGCCAGTTACCTGGCGGTTCTCGAAGGGATGTGGCTGCTTACCGGTCGTACGGTATACCTGGATACATTCAAATTCTGGCTGAAAATCTTCGCCGTGGTGTTTGGCATGGGCGTCGTCTCCGGCGTGGTGATGAGTTATCAGTTCGGCACCAACTGGAGCGTGTTTTCTGACAAGACGGGGCCGATACTGGGCCCGTTGATGGGCTATGAAGTGCTGTCGGCATTCTTCCTCGAAGCCGGGTTCCTGGGCGTTATGCTGTTTGGCATGCAAAAGGTGGGCAAGCGACTGCATTTTCTTGCCACCTTGCTGGTCGCACTGGGAACCGCTTTTTCGGCATTCTGGATATTGAGCGTCAACAGCTGGATGCAGACCCCTGCCGGGTATGCGGTCAACGAGGTCGGGCAGTTTGTCCCGGACGACTGGTGGGCGATTGTTTTTAACCCGTCATTCCCGTATCGCCTGGTTCACATGGTCCTGGCCGCTTACCTGACTACCGCCTTCATCGTCGGGGCTACCGGTGCCTGGCATTTGTTACGAGACAACAAGAATCCACTGGCCAGGGTGATGTTTTCCATGGCTATGTGGATGGCGGTAGTTGTTGCCCCCTTGCAAATCGTGGCCGGGGATATGCATGGCTTAAACACCCTGGAGCACCAGCCGGCCAAGATCGCCGCCATGGAGGGGCACTTCGAGACTCGTCGCGGTGCGCCGCTGATCCTGTTCGGACTGCCGGACCAGGAAGCCGCTGTGGTTCGTTACGCGGTGGAAATACCCAAGATGGGAAGCTTGATCCTGACCCATGAGCTCGATGGAGAGGTCAAGGGCCTGGAAGAGTGGCCCAGGGAAGACTGGCCGAACGTTCCCCTTGTTTTCTGGAGTTTCAGGATAATGCTGGCCATGGGCTTTGGCATGGTGGGGCTGGGCCTGGCGTGTTTGCTGTTGCGGATACGGGGTCGCCTGTATGACTCCCCGTGGGTAAAACGGGCTGCAGTTTTAATGGGCCCCGCTGGATTGATCGCGGTGCTGTGCGGCTGGATAGTTACCGAAGTAGGCAGACAACCCTATACCGTGTATGGCCTGCTCAGGACCGCGGACTCGGCTTCCCCATTGGATGCGCCGGCCGTTGGCGCCTCACTGGCGGCCTTCATGGTGGTGTATATGCTGGTATTCGGTGCGGGCACCTTCTATCTGCTGCGAATGATGGGCAAAACACCCAGCAGCGGTGACCAGGGGCCGGATGCATTGCTGCCGACCCGGGCGGCTGCCATGTCCATGAATCCGGAGCTATTGCGTGCCCGTGGCGGGTCAGGGTCGGGCAATACGGGAGCAAGCTCATGAGTCTTGATTATCCGCTGATCTGGGCCGGTCTGATTGGTTTCTCCGTGCTTGCCTACCTGTTGCTTGACGGTTTTGACCTGGGCATTGGAATTTTGTTTCCCTGGCTTGGTGGCGAGGCCGAGCAGGATATCGCCATGAACTCGGTGGCCCCGGTATGGGACGGTAACGAGACCTGGCTGGTGTTGGGTGGCGGAGGCTTGTTTGCCGTCTTCCCGCTGGCCTACGCAATCATCCTGCCGGCATTGTATGCACCCATGATGGCCATGCTCCTGGGGCTTATCCTGCGAGGCGTGGCATTTGAGTATCGCTGGCGGACAGTCAGGGGCAAGTTTCTCTGGAATTTTTCGTTTACTGCCGGGTCACTGATAGCCACCCTGGCCCAGGGCATTATGCTGGGTGCGCTAATCCAGGGCATTGAGGTGGATGGCCGGGCCTATGGTGGCGGATGGTGGGACTGGCTGACACCATTTAGCCTGGTGACCGGACTGGCCATGGTGGTGGGCTACATGCTGTTGGGCTCCACCTGGCTGATACTCAAGACCGAGGGGGCGTTACAGGAATTTTCTCGCCGGGTAGCCTGGTACGCCGGCTGGGGCACCCTGGCATTGATCGGAATCTTCAGCCTGTGGACTCCCTTGCTGCTTCCTGAATACATGGAACGCTGGTTTGGCTGGCCGGCGATCCTGTACGTGGCGCCGGTACCGGTGCTGGTACTGGCCGCAGGGATCGCTCTGTTCCTCGGGCTGCGCCGCAAGGCGGAGGCCCAACCGTTCATCTTCGCCAATGTCCTTTTTATTCTTTGCTATATCGGAATCATCATCAGTTTCTATCCGCATATCGTGCCGCCAACGGTGACAATCTGGCAAGCGGCCGGACCGGACAGCAGTCTGAAATTCCTGCTGGTGGGCGCGTCGGTGTTGATCCCGATTATCGTGGTCTATACGGCCCACGCATATTGGGTATTCAGGGGTAAAATCGACCCCTCGGCAGGTTATCATTGACCGGCCCGAAGCCAGGGAACTCATCGGGTTTTCGCAAGTTGGCATGGTTCTTCGGTATTTGGGCCGCCAGTGTGCTGGCGCTGTATCTTGTCGCCAGGATACTGCGAAGTATTTTGGTGTAGATTCTGGATGAGGATTGTTGCCAGGTTCATCGCATGATCGTTGCTGTTAAACGTAAGAACCCCAGGGAATAAACGATGTTGAACGCAAAAAACAGGCTTATGGCCTTGATCACGCTTTCCCTGGCCGGCTGTACCACTGTTCCTGTGCTCGAAGAGGCCAGGCCGATACAGCTTTATTTCAATTCCCCGGATTTGAGCGCCTGCCAGTTCAGGGGAGAAGTCGTTGGTTCGCAAGGATCCTGGTATGACTTCTGGCTGACCAGTAATCCAGACCTGGTTAATGGCGCGTTCAACGAAATAAAAAACGATGCGCTGAGCAAGCAGGCGAATGTTGTGAGCATGGTGCCGCCGATTGCCTTCGGAACGTCAGTGACATTTTTTGGACAGGCCTACGATTGCCCACAGAAAATTTTGGAGTCTCTTCGTTCGGGATCCTGAGCCAGCATTTATGCGTTGTATCTTTCGGTGTAGCCAGCGGCTAGCCGGAAGCGGATTTTTATAGGGAGAAAAAATGAATATTCTCTGGCCGTCCTTTGCCATGTTTTTCCTGACCCTGGTGGTTGCCCTTGTGCTGGTGATCAAGCGCTTTAGTGCAGTGTCTCAACGACGGGTGAATCCAGAGTTCTACAAGCTGTATCGTGACGGCCAGGAACCTGAGGATGTGGCTGTCTACACCCGTCACCTGACCAACCTGTTTGAACAGCCGATATTGTTTTATGCGGTGATTGTGATGAGTTATGCCACTGGGCTGGCAAGCGGGGCCATGGTGTGGGTGGCATGGGCCTATGTGGCAGCCCGGGTCGTGCACTCAGTAGTGCACCTGTTTGGCAATAACGTACTGATCCGGGTAAGGGTGTTCGCCCTGAGTTGGGTTGCCCTGACTGCCCTGTGGGTGATGCTTGGGCTGCGCATGGCCTAGCCTGTGGCTACACACTTGTTAAAGGATCGCTCTATGTTTTGGCTATCGATGGCAATGTTGATTGGGGCCAATGTGGCCTACCATGTATGTCAGAAAACCATCCCCGGGGTCGCAAATCCCATGGTCTCGGTCACGGTGACATTCCTGGTGGCAACCCTGGCATCCGCCGCCTTGTTACCGGTGTTCATCGGAGACAACGGGGGAGTGGTGGCTGAGCTACGCAGGCTGAATTGGTCCAGCGTGCTATTGGGAATAACGATTATCGGTATCGAGGTCGGGTTCCTGTTGCTGTATCGCAGTGGCTGGAATATCAGCCTGGCCTCGATCGTGGTCAACGCGCTGGTGGCCCTGACCCTGATTCCGGTGGGGATTTTATTGTTTAAAGAAAAGCTCCTGGGAACAGACGTTGCGGGAATCTTGTTATTGCTGGCGGGGATTTACCTGATCGCCCAGAGGTAGCTGAAATGAATTCACAGGTCGCGGAGGAGGTCATGGAGTATTTCCAGGCTCAGCCTGAACCCAGGCGTGAGCGGCTGCTGGCCCTGCACCAGGCGATCCTGGCGGCGTATCCCAAGGCGCAGGTGGACATGGGCTACCGGATGCCGACTTACAAGGCTGGAGACGGCTGGGTGGCCCTGGCTAATCAAAAACAGCATATTTCCCTGTACACCTGTGGCTATCACCACATTGAAGCGTTCAAGCAGGCCCATCCCGGGGTGAAAACCGGCAAGGGTTGCATTAACCTTCGCGATCGGGACGAGCTTCCCATGGATGATTTGATCCAGGTAGTGCGGCATGCCATTGAGCATCCCAAGCCTGGGTAACGAGAACGAGAGAACGGGAAGATGATGGGTTTACTCAAAGAACTGGTGAGATTGAGAGAGCACGTGCTGATGGCGGCGCTCACGGCGGTCATGCTGGCCCTGTCATTCACGATCGATTGGAACTATCTGTACGCCGTGGCCTTGCTGGTTGTCGCCTGGCTGTACGGCGTGACGAAGTCCGTGGCCTGGATGCGGGTTGAGAATGACAAGGTGGTCATGCGTCATGAACTGGGATGGGTAGTGGCCCAGGCGAGTCTCGAAGGTGTGGTCAAGATTGTCTTGTACCGTCGTCCCATACCGCCGGATAACCGGCGCCTCGAGACGCGCAATAATGTGATCCACATAGACAACTCCAGGGTCCATACCTTGTGCGTCAGCGCCTTTGTCGAGGAAGCCAAAGCACGGGGAATCGAGGTTGACAGTGCTCGAATTCGGGAAGGTTTGTTCACCCCAAGTCGGCGAAAGAAAATCAAGTTCAAAATAGGCCGGGGCCGATAGCGCCAGCTGCGCCCGGCAAATCTTTCCCAACCCATGTAAAATCCGCCGCCGTGCTGCACTTCGATAACATTTGCCTGAGACGTGGCCCTCGAATCCTTTTCGAAGGGGTGAGTTTTCAGATCCATCCCGGACAAAAGGTGGGTGTCACGGGCGCCAATGGCACAGGCAAATCCAGCCTTTTCTCCCTGATTCGCGGCGAGTTACAGACCGACGAGGGCAACCTGAGCCTGCCCCCGGACTGGGTAATCGCCCATGTGGCCCAGGAAACCGTTGCAGATCCCCGACCGGCCATCGAGTTTGTTCTGGATGGCGACGGGGAATTTCGCCAGGTCGAAAAGGAACTGGCCGACGCGGAGGCCAGGGGTGACGGGCATGCCGTGGGCTTGTTGCACGGACGGCTGGACTCCATCGGAGGCTATGCGGCCAGCAGTCGTGCGGGACAGTTGCTACACGGACTTGGATTCGGGCCCGGTGAGGAGAACCGCCCGGTTGCCGAATTCTCAGGTGGCTGGCGGGTACGTCTGAACCTGGCCCAGGCGCTGATGTGCCGTTCCGATTTACTGTTGCTGGATGAGCCCACCAATCACCTGGACCTGGATGCGGTGATCTGGGTGGAGAACTGGCTGCGGGATTATCCCGGCACCCTGTTGATGATTTCTCATGACCGGGAGTTCCTGGACTCGGTGGTCGGGCACGTGGCTCATATCGAAGGCCAGAAGATGGCCCTGTATACCGGCAACTACTCGGCATTTGAGCGCCAGAGGGCAGCCCAGCTTGCAGGTCAGCAGGCCGAATTTGTGAAGCAGCAGCGAGAGATCGCCCACATGCGTTCCTACGTGGACCGCTTTCGAGCCAAGGCCAGCAAGGCCCGCCAGGCCCAGAGCCGGTTGAAGGCCCTGGAGCGTATGGAGTTGATTGCTCCTGCCCATGTGGACTCACCATTTCATTTCTCCTTCAAGAAGCCAGATAAGGCGCCGGATCCGCTGCTCCAGCTGGAAACCGCCAGCGTGGGCTACAAGGACTTGACGGTTATCTCGGGCGTCAACCTGACCCTGGGGCAAGGTGACCGGGTAGGTCTGTTAGGTCCCAACGGGGCAGGTAAGTCCACCCTGATCAAGTTCATTGCAGGTGAGTTGGAGGCCCAGGTTGGCAAACGATTGCCCGCCAAGGAGGCGCTGATTGGCTACTTTGCCCAGCACCAGGTTGATCAGCTAGATCCTGCAGAGTCGCCCCTGGAGCATCTGCAACGCCTGGATCCCAAGGCCAGGGAGCAGGAGCTGAGGAATTTCCTGGGCGGCTTTGGCTTTATCGGCGACCAGGCATTGATGCTTACCGGTCCCTTCTCTGGAGGCGAGAAATCCCGGCTGGTGTTGGCCATGCTTGTCTACCAGCGACCCAATCTGCTGCTGCTTGATGAGCCCACCAATCACCTGGACCTGGAAATGCGCCAGGCCCTGGCCATGGCGCTGCAGGATTTCCAGGGAGCCATGGTGTTGGTTTCCCATGACAGACACCTGCTCAGGGTGAGTTGTGACAAGCTGTTGCTGGTCCATGGCGGCGCGGTAGGCGAATTCCCGGGAAGTCTTGACGACTACCCCAAGTGGTTGACCGATAGGGATAAGGGCGAGGCGGTAGAGCGCGAGACGAATGGTGGTGAACATACTGCCGGCGCCAGGAAAGAGCGCAAGCGTATTGAGGCCGAGATGCGTCGCAAGTATGACCCGCTGCGCAAGACGGTAAAGCAGGCGGAGCAGAAGATAGAAAAACTGCATGCTCGTCAGCAAACCATAGAAGCGGAGTTGGCCCAGCCGGAGATCTACGAATCCCAGAACAAAGAGCAGCTCAAGGCCCTGCTGAACGAAAAAGTCGCCGTGGGTAAAGAGTGCGCCGAGTGGGAAGAACGCTGGATGGAAGCCTCCGAAGAACTTGAGCGACTGCAAAGCGCCCTCTGATACGGTCCTCACGGACGTCCCGGTAAACCCCTCGTCAAACCTTGTTGTAGAGGTATGTCACGATGTCGCGCCAGGTAGCTTACGGCATAGGATCGGGCTATGGCGGTTTGCCGGAAGCGTTTGGTTTACGGAGGTGATTCATGTCGAACGAGGGTTATCACGAGGAAATTTCAGATCTCACGGACGAAACCCGTGATATGCACCGGGCAATCTCTTCGCTAATGGAAGAGCTTGAAGCGGTGGATTGGTATAACCAGCGGGTAGACGCATGCAAGGATCCGGCCCTCAAGGCCATTCTTGCCCATAACCGGGATGAAGAAAAAGAGCACGCCGCGATGGTTCTTGAATGGATCCGGCGCAAGGATCCCGTCTTTAACAAGGAACTAAAAGACTTCCTGTTTACCGACACGCCCATCACCCACGACTGAGCAAGGGCTGCCAGCCCGAAAGCAGCGCACGAGCCTGTTGAGAGGTGTGCCTGGCCGCAGTGTGGCCGGCACGCCCGGCCCCGGGGAGAACTATGAGCAGCAAGGCGTTTCAAGACTATTATCCTGATGAATTAAGCCATTGCTTCGGGTGTGGAAGCAAAAACCCGGCAGGCCACCAGTTGAAAAGTTACTGGGACGGTGAGCAGACGGTCGCGCGATTTACCCCTGATGAGTGTCACACGGCCATACCTGGCTACGTGTACGGTGGCCTGATCGCTTCCCTTATAGACTGTCATGGCACGGGTACCGCCTTTGCCGCTGCCTGCAAGGTCCAGGGCAGGGCGATGAGCGCCGAGCCACCGTTACGCTTTGTCACGGCCTCCCTGAAGGTGGATTACCTGGCGCCGACTCCCATGGGCGTCGAACTGGTGCTGCGAGCCACGCCCGTAGAGATTAAGGATCGCAAGGTGATCGTGGAGATCAGTTTGCACGCCGGGGATACGCTTTGTGCCCGGGGCACGGTGATTGCCGTGAAGATGCCGGAGAACATGCTGCCGGGTTAGGCGTCGATCTTGGTCGCGACCTTTGGCATGTCTCGTGGTGGCAAGCCAGTATGGTCGGCCCGGGTCTGGGCTGCTATAAATAGTACAGGGTCGGACGGTTACGCCTGAGGCATTCTATGCACGCTGGGCTGATTGGTTGCTGCATCCTGCTGGGTTTCTGGATGAACCTTGCTGCGGCTCAAAATAACGATAGCGACCCTGCAGACACCCTTAGTTCCGAGATGACCTACTCGCTCAACACCGGGTCGTTTATTTATCACGCCTATTCCCCGCAACGGGATTTCCTCCAGTATTTCGATAATCGCGTTATTGCATTGGAGCGCAGAATTGAGAATCCCTACATAGATTCCCTGGTGGTTGGCAGTGGACTGAATAGTCACGGGAATCGCTGCTTGATGCTGGGAGTTCAAAAAGACTGGATTCAATACGATGATCGATTGAGCTTCGAAGGGGTTTACGCCTATGCCGGAGAGTTTTTCTTCGATGCTTTTTCGCATTGTGGCGATGCAGGTTTTTACAATAACGTTCGGGACATCACTGGCGTAGGATTCACTTTCTACATCTATCATGGTCTGGAATATGACCTGAACCGGCACCTGAGCCTGGAAGCCGGCGCGGCCCTGCCGGGCATCGTGGTGCTGTCCCTGCAATGGCATTTTTGATTGCCTACCCGTGAGAGTTACGCCGATGTCTGGCCAATTGTGGACCCGTGGCGCCTTGTTCCGCCTGGGGCCGACAAAAAAGTTGTGTCAGTGTATGGTGTTGAAGCAGATATCGGTCGCATAATCTGACTATCGTGGTTTTCACAGGGAGTATCCAGATGTCTAAAGAACGTAACGCAACCAAGGAAGTGAAGAAAAAAGCTGCTTTGAGTCCCAAGGAGAAGAAAGCCGCAAAGAAGGCCAAGAAGGAAGCCAAAAAGCACTAAATCGTCCCTGCCTTCTATGGAGTGCGTGAGCTGGCCACCCAGCTGCATGCTGGTATCATTTACCCCGCCGGTCCATAACGGACCCAGCCACTGAGAAGCTGACCCGATGAAAATCGTCGAGATTACCTGCGAGCCCGTTGAGCTATACAAAATCCTGAAGTTCGAGGGCCTGGTGGCCAGTGGCGGCGAGGCCAAGGCAGCAATCTCTATGGGCTATGTGCGGGTCAATGGCCATATCGAGACTCAGAAAAGAAAGAAGATTGTCTCGGGGGACATCCTGCAATTCGAGGACGAAAAATTCAGGGTGCAGCTGCAGCAGGACTAAGGGGGCCAAACTGGATTGCTCTTGGGCGATACCCCTATATACTTGCCCGTTCCGCCTTTACTTCCTGGTTCCCCAATGAAAAAACCTGAATTGCTGTCGCCTGCCGGCTCCCTGAAGAATATGCGTTTCGCATTCGCCTATGGCGCCGATGCGGTCTATGCCGGCCAGCCCCGTTATAGCCTGCGGGTGCGGAATAACGAGTTCAGCAAGGAAGAAATCCTGCGGCAGGGGATCGAGGAGGCTCATGGGGCCGGTAAGCTGTTTTTCCTGGCCAGCAATATCGCGCCTCACAACAATAAGCTGAAAAACTACATGCGTGACCTGGAACCGGTGATCGAGATGGCGCCCGACGCCCTGATCATGTCAGACCCGGGCCTGATCATGATGGTGCGTGAGCGTTGGCCGGATATGCCCATTCACCTGTCGGTGCAATCCAACGTGGTGAACTACGCCTCGGTGAAGTTCTGGAAGGCCATTGGCCTGAGCCGGATTATCCTGTCTCGTGAGTTATCCATTAAGGAAGTTGGACAAATCCGGGAGGAATGTCCGGATATTGAGCTTGAAGTATTCGTTCATGGCGCCTTGTGTATTGCCTATTCAGGCCGCTGCCTGCTTTCGGGTTACATGTCCCATCGGGATTCCAACCAGGGTGCCTGCACCAATACCTGCCGTTGGAAGTACAACGCGTTTGAGGCTCGTGAGACGAGCACAGGCGGCGTGGAGCCCGTGGCAATGCCCGAGCAGCCCCGGGAACCTACCATAGCGCTGCTGGAGGAAGAGACGCGTCCTGGTGAGTTTATGCCGGCCTATGAGGATGAGCACGGCACCTACATCATGAATTCCAAGGACCTGCGCGCGGTCCAGCATGTACACACCCTGGCCGCCATGGGCATTGATTCCCTGAAGATCGAGGGACGTACCAAGTCTGCCTATTACACCGCCCGTACCGCACAGGTGTACCGCCGGGCCATCGAAGACGCGGCGGCAGGCCGGCCTTTTGACATGGACATGATGGATGAGCTGGAAGGCTTGTCCAACCGGGGCTTCACCGAGGGCTTCTATCGCCGTCATCCCCCGGGTGAATACCAGAACTACGAAAGCGGGGCCTCCCACTCTGACAAGCAGCAGGTGGTGGGTGAGATCCGCGATGTGACCGATAACTGGATCACCATCGATGTGAAAAACCGCTTTGGCACCGGAGATCTCATGGAATTGGTAACCCCTTCCGGCAACCGCTCTTTCCGACTGGAAGATATGAGCGACGTGGAGGGCGCCCGGATGGAGGTCGCCCCGGGATCCGGTTACGTGGTGAAAATCCCCATGCCCGTCGAGGTGGCTCCTGACATGGTCGACGAGTTCACCATGCTGGTGCGTTACTTGCCCCAAGAGCAGGCGTCCTGATCACACTTGTCATGGAATC
>CAKZML010000277.1 GCA_937128475.1 uncultured Chromatiales bacterium | reverse complement strand
TCACCTACCCAATATCTCGCCAGTGGCAGTCTTATAAAACCGGGACTAATTCCAGCCCACAATGAAACTGGAAAAACTATAAAAGCTAGCGACCCTCAACCTTTGCATCCGACAGTGACGCAAGGGGTTTGCCGACAAGGTCCTCGCAAACCTGTCTAAGTCGAGACAGGGTCACGGGATTGCCATCTACGGATAATCGCCTGGCAACATCATCCAGGCTGTAGATGCCCTTGCTGTTTGCACGCAGTTCGGCATCCAGGTCCTGCAGGATACTCACTGCCCTGGCGGTACGCGCACCGGAAGAATGCTCGGACTCCATGGACTGGACTTCCTCGCCCCAGGCATCAAGTTTCTCATGGCCTTTTTCGTAGCGACTGCTGGACAGGGTTCCGGATCGATGCAGGATTTCCAGGGTGTAGTACTCGGCAATACCTTCAACAATCCAGTCATCCCCACCTTCGGCTGAGTAGCCCTGGGCAATGTGCATTAGCTCATGCAGCAGGGTGCTGGTCCCATTCCCACTGATCAGCGGACGATCAGCATGCAGGAACAGGGAATTCGGGCCAGAAATTCCACCCCTCCACATGGGGTCACCTGCAGAGACGATAAGAATTCTCTCCGGGAAGTTAGGAAAGGTCTGTAGCAGTGACGGCAGGTTCCAACGCATGAAGGCGAGGATATCCATGCTTCGGACACCCTGACCAAGCGGGCCGGCCACGGCCAGCCTGACACCCTGCACATCAGCCCACTTAACCGTTAGCTTGCCGGCTATCATCCAGCCCACCGGACGATCGAAACCACGCTCCGGCCAGTTGACGACAAACCAACCCTGCGAATCCCTGGTATAGGCTGATAGAAATGACCATCCTGCCGGTCCGGTAAGGCGCAAGCGGGTGCGGGAGTACGCAGTCTTGATGGTCTTTACCGATGCCGCAGGCACAAGGTCGTCACCCCTGAACAAGGCCCACCTGGACTGGACCATGCTGTCATAGGAACCTGACTTTTTTTGTTCCTGAAGGGAAACCGAATAGGAAATACTTCCACCTTTTTTTGGTGGTAACCAGGTCACCCTGCCCGACTCAACTTTCAGCTCACCATCGCCGGTAAAGTCCCGGTATCGCTTTGGATCAATCCTGAAACGGACACTGCGCAACAAGTCCCTGGGCTGACGAAGCTGGATACGCACCCGGGCAATCCCTTCGGCCGGCACCAAGGTCGCGGTGACATCCATGTCATAGGCCATGTCCGCCCTGGGTGCGGCCTGCTTTGGCGTCGCCTGGGCATCAGATACGCCAGGCATGCCCGCCAGTAGCATAGACAGCAGCCCTGCGGCCAAACTCGATTTCACAAAGCCATTACCCATTGGTCATCTCTTGCGCCGGAGACAGCGCGCTGTGATCCCTGGCCAACCACAGGTAGAAGGCAGGCAGGATGTATAAAGTAAACAAAGTGCCAATACCCAGCCCGGCCGCGATAGTCAGGCCGATATCAAATCGGCTTGCCGCACCTGAACCTGTGGCGGTTAACAACGGAACCATGGCCATGATCATCGCCGCCGAGGTCATCAGGATGGGGCGCAGGCGAATGGCTGCGGCCTTCTCCACTGCATCGCGCTTGCTCAAGCCTTCGTTAATCTGCAACTGGTTGGCAAACTCCACGATAAGAATCCCGTTCTTCGCCACCACACCGATCAGGGTGATCAAACCAACCTGGGTATAGATATTGATAGAAGAAAACCCGAGGGTGATAAAGGCCAAGGCGCCGGCAGTGGCCAGGGGCACTGACACCAGGATAATCAGCGGGTCCCGCCAGCTTTCAAACTGGGCGGCAAGAACCAGGTAGATCACCAGCAAAGACATGAAGAAGGTAAACACCAGTACCGAGCCCTGTTGCATGAACTGGCGCGAACCGCCGGAGTAGTTCACCACATAGCCCTGGGGCAACTTCTGCTCTGCCATTTCCTGCAAATACTCCAGGGCCTCGCCCTGGGGAACGCCAGCAGCCATCACCCCTTCCACGGTCACCGAATTCAGTTGCTGGAATTGAGTGCGACTCGAAGGCTCGACTCCCTGCTCCAGGGACACCAGGGTGGAAAGCGGAACCATCTGGCCGCTACCGGAACGAATAAAGTAGGCGCCCAGTTGTTCTGCCTGGACACGGGCCTCACGCTCCACCTGGGGAATCACCTTGTAACTGCGGCCATCGATACTGAAGCGATTCACGTAACCACCACCGAGCATCAAGCCCAGCCCGCGTCCCACATCGGCCATGGAGATTCCCATGTCCGCAGCGCGTTCCCGGTCGATAACCACGGTCGTCACGGGGCGGTCAATTTCCAGGGATTTCCTCAGGAACATGAACTTGCCGCTACCCATGGCCTCGCCAATCATGACATCGGCCAACTGTACGATTTCCTCGTGGGGCCGGTCGCTGCCCAACACGAACTGCACGGGCATCCCGCCGCCACCGCCCGGCACGCTGGAAGGCGCAAATACGGCCATCTGGAACCCGGCCACCTTGGCCAACTGGCTCTGCACCTGGGGTTGGACTTCAGCCGAGGAACGCTCCCGCTCATTGATGGGCCCCATATCGAAGCCCCCGAACACGCCGCCCTGCCCCATACCCAGAATCATCCAGCTTTCGTGGTACTCGGGGATCTCCTCAAACAACTCCTGTATCTGGGCGCCATAGGCCTCGTTGTAATCCAGGGTTGCGGTACGCGGCCCGGTACCCATGTAGAACAAGGAGCTTTGATCCTCCGAAGGCGCCAGTTCGCTCTTGCTGCTGACAAACATGAAGTAGTTCGACACCAGCACCGCTGCGGCGACCAAAAAGGCCACGGCCACAGTGTCCAGGCTCAGGTGCAGGGAACGCCTGTAGGCATCCGAAAGCCAGGAGAAAAATCGTTCAACCGCTTGTTCAAAACGACCCTGGGTGCCATGGGGCTTGAGCACATTGGCCGACAATACCGGCGAGAGAGTCAACGCGACGATGCCGGAAATCACGAAGGCGCCGGCAAGAGTGAAAGCAAATTCGCTAAACAGCGTACCCACCAGGCCACCGGTAAATCCAATAGGCGCATATACCGCCAGCAAGGTGGTGGTCATGGCGATAATCGGCGCCGCCAGTTCCCGGGCGGCAGTCAATGCCGCCTGTATGCGGGAACTGCCTTTCTCCACGTGCCGGTGAACGTTCTCGACCACGATGATGGCATCGTCCACCACCAGGCCGATGGCCAGGATCATGGCCAGCAAAGTGAGCAGGTTAATGGAGTAACCCAGCACCCACATAACGAATGCCGCGCCCACCATGGACAGCGGAACCGCCACCGCGGGCACCAGGGCCGCCCGGAATGATCCCAGGCTGAGAAAAATAACCGCCAGTACGATGACCACCGCCTCGGCCAGGGTCTGGTACACCTCGCTGATGGACTCGCTGATGTAGACGCTGCCGTCATAGGCAACTCCACCGGTGATTCCCTTGGGCAACTGGGCCTGGATAGAAGGCATCAGGTCATTGACCAGGCCCGCCACATCCAGTGGATTGGCGCCCGGAGCGGTTTCAATCGCAATAAATACACTGGGAACACCCTGGTACAGCACCCGAGTCTGGTATTGTTCGGCACCCAGTTCAACCCTGGCCAGGTCACCAAGGCGTACAACCTTTCCCTCCACCGTCTTGATCGCCAGCTGGCGAAATTCTTTTTCGGTAGTGAGGTTGGTGGTGGCGTCCAGGTCCACCGACACATACTTGCCCTTGGTGGAACCGATGCCCGCAAGGTAGTTGTTCGCACGCAGTACCGAGGCAATTTCTTCCGCCGTCACATCCAGCGCCCGCATCAGGGCCGGATCCAGCCAGATGCGCATGGCCAGTTCCTGACCGTAGACCGCCGCCTTGGCCACCCCGGGCAGGGCCTGGACCTGGGGCTGAATGACCCGGGTCGCGTAGTCGGTGATCTGGGGACCCGGCACGGTATCGCTCAAGAACCCCAGGTACATCAGGGCAAAGCCCTCGTCACCACCGCTTTCAATGACCGGATTCTCGGCATCCGCCGGCAGGATGTTTCGCTGACTGGCCACCTTGGCCTGGATTTCCGCCACCGCCGCATCGGTGTCGTAATCCATTTGCATATGCACCTGGATGCTGGACACGCCCTTGCTGCTGTTGGCGCTGATGTAGTCGATCCCCCGTGCCTCGGCGATAGCCCGCTGCAAGGGTGTAGTGATGAATCCCTGGACCAGGTCAGAGCTGGCACCGGGGTAGACCGTAGTCACCGAGATAACTGTAGTCTGCATCTCCGGGAACTGCCGTAAATCCAACATACCGACTGAACGCAACCCCAGTAGCAAGATGATCAGACTGATGACCGATGCCAACACCGGTCGGCGAATAAAAAGGTCGGTGAATTTCATTGATGACCAAGCCTTTCGTCGTCCAGCTGGACACTGTTATCCACTGCGATGGCCATGCCGTCTCGCAACTTGATCAAGCCGGTGCGAACAACCGTCTGGCCGGCCTCAAGACCCGAATCGATCACGATGCGTCCGCCCCTGACCTCGCCGGTGACGATCTGCTGGCGCCTGGCGACCAGACCACCCTTACCGTCATCTTCCACCAGGTAGAGGAAATCGCCATAGCTATTCAAGCTGACCGCGGTGCGCGGCACAGTCACCGCCTCCACGGTTCCTTCAACGATATTCACCACCCTGGCAAACATCCCCGGCCTCAATTTCCCGGTCGGGTTAGGCATGGTTGCGCGCAGGCGAACCATGCGAGTTCCCACGTCCACGTCAGGCTCAATGGCTTGCAGTCGACCCGGGAACAGCTCGTCCGGATAGGCACCCACACTGACCTCCACGTCCTGGCCTACCGCCAGGCTGGGGAGAAGGCGCTCTGGCAACGCGTAGTCCAGGTACATGGGATCCAGGGACTGCAGACTCACGATGCCGTCCCCCGGTTCAATATATTGCCCGGCGTCAACCTGGCGTATGCCCAGGGAACCGGCAAATGGCGCCCGCACGGATTTGCGTTCAATGATGGCCTCTTGCTGAGCCACCCGTGCCCGAGCCGCTTCCACGGCTGCGTTGCTGGCGTCGAACTCGGACTGGGACAGGGCACGCTTGGGCAACAATTCCTTTGCCCGCTGGAATTGGACTTCCGCCAACCTGGACTCCGCTGCCAGCACCTGCAGGGCAGCCCGATCCACCGCATCATCCAGGCGCAGTAACAACTGTCCTTTCACGACATTCTGACCAGACTCAAACACCAGTTCCTTCACCACCCCGCTGACCTCGGGTGTCACCATTATTCCCTGGGTTGAACTCAAGCCGCCCACCGAGGAGATGGAGGGGCGCCAGCTTTCCAACTCAGCCTCGGCCGATGAAATGACGGTTGGCGGCGACTGGTAACCGCCCTGGCTCATCTGCTGGGAGCCCAGGTACTTGTAGTAAAAAATGCCCCCGAAGGTTCCGCCCAGAAGCACTACCGCGATGAAAAGCCGTTTGATCATTTTTGTTTAGCCCTTAATGAGACCAGACCCCGGATACCTAAGGTGGTCCCAAATAAATTTCTGTCAGCAAGCTGCCGCGTTTTGTTCTTAAACAGCCGCTAACTTTACCGCGACTGGACCATCTTGCCTATGCACAAGCCATCCAGCGGCTCTCCGGCCAGTTGCCGGAGGCTCCCGACACCGGTAGATTCAGACGGTGGCTCAGACATAACCCCGGGGCATCACAAGCGTGAACGATAAAGCAACTCTTCCGCCCAGTTTGCGGCTGGATCCACGATTGTCTGGCCTGGCAAAGTCCGCCACCCTGGCGATTAACGAGCGATCCCGGGATTTGCTGGCCCAGGGGAAACAGGTGGTGAGACTAGGCCTGGGGCAGTCGCCATTTCCGGTTCCCTCGGTCATGGAGCGCGCCCTGCAACTGAATGCCCACCAGAAGGCCTATCTCGCAGTACAAGGCCTGGCTGAACTGCGTGAGGCAGTGAGTCGCTACATTGAGCGGACCGAGGGCCTGCACTATTCATCCGACCAGGTACTGATCGGCCCCGGCACCAAGGAATTGCTGTTTCACCTGCAAATGGCGTGTGATGCCGAGCTATTGCTACCTTCCCCCAGCTGGGTCTCCTATGCCCCCCAGGCCAGGATCCTGGGCAGGGACATGCAATGGCTGTCCTCGCCGGCTGACAAGCCGGACCTGGACCCGGAGATGCTGGACAGGTATTGCCGGCAGGAGCCCGCCAGGGCCCGGTTACTGATACTTAACTACCCGAACAACCCCACCGGTAGCACCCTGGACCCGGATCGCCTGGAGACCATCGCTCGCGTGGCTCGGGAGCACCACGTGATGATTCTCTCGGACGAGATATACAGCGGGCTGCATTTTGACAACCAGCACGTCTCCATTGCCCGCTATTACCCCGAGGGCACCATCATCAGCAATGGCATCAGCAAGTGGGCCGGAGCCGGTGGCTGGCGACTTGGGGCGTTTATTTTCCCCGAAACCCTGGAGCCGGTGCTGAGAAATATGATCGCCCTGGCCAGTGAGTCCTTCACTTCGGTCAGCGCCCCGGTGCAGTACGCGGCGATTCATGCCTTCAACGATAACCCGGAGTTACGGGATTACCTGGAGAATTGTCGCAGACTGGTAAAGGCCTTGATGCTCTGGAGCTGGGAGACCCTGGAATCGGCAGGGGCCCGGGGCACGCGACCTCGCGGCGGGTTTTACTTGATGCCCCACATGGAGCCACTCAGGGAAAAGCTGAATATTCAAAACAGCCAGGCACTGTGTGAATACCTGCTGGAGAACACCGGGGTTGCCGCCCTGCCCGGCACCGCCTTTGGCAGGGCACCGGACGAGCTATCCTGCCGACTCGCCTGCGTGGACTTCGACGGCGCCGCGGCGCTGGCGGCAGTCAGGGAATTACCCGCCGGATCAGAACCTGGCGAGGCCTTCCTGGCGCAATATTGCCAACCCACATTTGACGGGATCCGGCGCATCGCCGCCATTTTCCAGGACTAGGCTACCGGCCCGGAGGCCTTTTGTGGCTTGACTTTTCGCCGAGTTGATATTAATTTGATATCAAATTAATTCCTGGCAAGGAGATAGCCATGTCGAAAGAAATCAAACGAAAAGTGAATTCGGGATACCTGTTCATCGTGGTCCTGGCGGTAGCCCAGCTCCTCACCGGCTACGGTGTTTTCAACGGATTGAGAAGCTATAGCGTCGGAATGACCTTGTTCTGGGCCCTGTTGGCCATCATCACGCTGATTTGCTGGTTTGGCCTGTTCATGGTCAACCCCAACGAAGGCAAGGTCCTGCAGATTTTCGGCAAGTACGCGGGCACCGCGAGAGAGCCCGGTCTGCGTTGGGCAAATCCCTTCTACGCCAAGAAAGCCGTGTCACTGCGGATTCGAAATTTCGAAAGCGGCAAGCTCAAGGTTAATGATTCCAACGGTAGCCCCATCGAGATTGCTGCGGTGGTGGTCTGGAAAGTAATTGATACTGCCGAAGCGGTATTCGAGGTGGATGACTTCGAGGAATTCGTGACCATCCAGAGCGAGGCTGCCCTGCGTAACCTGGCAACCAGCTATCCCTACGAAACCCATGAGGACGGGCAAATCAGCCTGCGCAGCGACCCCAAGAAGATCGCTGCAAGCCTGCGAGTTGAAATTCAGGAGCGCCTGGACAAGGCCGGCGTTGAAGTCATCGAAGCGCGTATCTCGCACCTGGCCTATGCCCAGGAAATCGCCAGCGCCATGCTACGTCGTCAACAGGCCTCTGCCATCATCGCGGCACGCGCCCAGATTGTGGAAGGCGCGGTAGGCATGGTGAACATGGCTCTTCATGAGCTGAAAAAGCAGGGTGTGGTGGAACTGGACGAGGAACGCAAGGCAGCCATGGTCAGCAATTTGCTGGTCGTACTGTGTAGCGAAGAAAACGCACAACCAGTGCTCAATACCGGCAGCCTGTATTCCTGATAAAACTTGCCCGGGGGGCTAGCGCCCCCCCGGGACGGGACACATCGAAATGAGTAAACGCAAAGCCTTCGCGCTACGCATTAACGAGGACATACTCGAAGCCATGCAACGCTGGGCGGACGATGAACTGCGCAGCGCCAACGGCCAGATCGAATACGTCTTGCGTGAGGCGTTGAGAAAGGCCTCCCGACTGCCTGCCAACAAGAGCGATGAGACGTCCGGGTCCTGACGGGAGGCGAGTGGCGCTATGACCCTGGCCCAGTGTCCCCGGCAGGCATCGTCCCCGGAAGACCGCGCAGTTTCTTCAGCCCTTCGACCCCAAACTGATCAATCGGGGCTGCCCACTGCCCTGTCATGACAGACCAAAAACTATCTTATATAAATAAAAACAATGGCTTATATGATTTACAGCCATAAGTTAGACGAGTATTCGTGGGCGCTTCGGTTAATACGAATGAGAATTATTGTTATTTGCAACTAGAGTCCCTACCATTCGTGTAATACAGGGGACAAACGACTCCCCGCCCGCCTCCGCCAGGCCCGGGTCTGCCGCCAGATTCGTACCAGGGAGCGCAATCACTAACCAAGCAGCGCCGGTACGCGGCGCGTGAGTCGAGAACCGAAACAATGACCACCCACGCCATCCCCGTCCAGTTTCCCCTTTACCGCGGCGAGCGCCGGGTACGCATTGCCCTGCTGGGTATGCCCAACAGCGGCAAGAGCACCCTGTTCCAGGCGGTCTCGGCCACCTCGGTCCACACCGGCAAGCTGGCCGGTACTGATCGGACCTACGAAGAATGCCGTGTCCAGGTGGGTCTGGACGAAGCCAACCTGGTTGACCTGCCCAGCACCCGGTCCCTGCATCACCTGGAAGACACCGACCTGGTGGCTCTGAAGTACCTGCTCTGGGGAGATGTCCCACCGCCAGTGTCTGCCCATGACAGGGTTGCCCCGCCCGCGCCGTTCGCACCGCCCGACGTCATCGTGCAGGTGGTGGACGCGACCGCACTGGAACGGCACCTGGAATTAACCCTGGAATTAAGCCAGTTGGGTAAACCCATGGTGCTGGCCCTGAACCGCATGGACGAGGCCAACAAGCGCGGGCTGAAAATCAGTGCTGCCAAGCTGGAGCGGCAACTGGGCGTACGGGTGATCCCGACCATCGCCACCATGGGCCAGGGAATCTCCGAGCTGTTCGCCGCAGCCGTCGCGGTAGTGCGCGAAGATGCCTGCCCCGTGCCCCAGCCCTTCAGTAGCCACATTGCCAAGGCCATGAAGCCCCTGAGTGACGCCCTGAACGATGCCGATATCCAGGCGGCCTTCCAGGCTCCCCACGCCTTCCTGGTGCAGCAGGTTGCCGCCGGCGACCCGTTCATCCTTGGTGAACTGGGTCAGCATTTCCCGGCCCGGGTTCCCAAGCTAACCCAGCTTGTCGAGGCCGCCGGCGGACAACTGCCCCGCCCCCTGGCGGAAGAAATGCATGCCGATCGTCACCACCAGGCCGCATCCCTGTTTGAAATGGTCATCCGTACCGGCGTAAGCCCGGAAAGCGGCGGCTGGCGGGGACTGCTGGACAAGCTGTTCCTGAATCCGAAAATCGGCCTGATCGGTTGCCTGGGTGTCTTCGCCCTGGTGCTGTTCGTGGTCTTCGAGGTTGGCGGCTGGCTGGACAGCCTGACCGCTGCGCGCCTCATTGAGGCGGTGGAAGTCTGGCAACCCACCAGCACCGGTGGGGTTGTCGGCCGCGCCGTGGTGGACGGCCTGATCGGCCTGGTGGGCATCGTCGTGCCCTACATGCTACCGCTGGTCTTGTTGCTGGTGGCGCTGGAAGAAAGCGGCATCATGCACCGTATCGCCTTCGTGGTGGATCGCGGGTTCCACAAGATCGGCCTGCACGGCGCCGTGGCCGTTCCGTTCTTGCTGGGGCTGGGCTGTAACGTGCCGGCGCTGTCCGCGGCGGCAGCGACCTCCAAGGGCCATGAACGAGTCGTCGCCTCCCTGCTGATTACCTTCGTCCCCTGCTCTGCCCGCTCGGCCATTATCCTGGCCCTGGCTGGCAAGTACCTGGGAGGAGTGGGCGTGCTGGCTATCTTCTTGCTGACCATGGTTGTGATCGCCCTGCTGGGCAAACTGCTGGCCCGTCGCTACACGGAAAGCGGACCCGGCGTGGTGCAGGAAATCCCGCCCTACTCCCTGCCCAGGCTGGATACTTTGCTGAAGACTACCTGGCATCGCACCAGCGACATCCTGACCATCGTCACCCCGCTGCTGGTGGGCGGCTCCGTGGTGCTGGCCCTGCTCGGACATTTCCAGGCCGACGAATATATCAACCTGGTGCTGACGCCGATCACGGGTTGGTGGCTGGGCCTACCCATCGTACTGGGCGTCCCGATTCTCTTCGGAATCCTGCGCAAGGAATTGTCGCTGTTGATGATCTACCAGGCCCTGGGAAGTTTCGAGGTGGGTCAGTACCTGGACTGGGTGCAGATCAGTACCTTCCTGGTATTCCTGACCTTCTACATCCCCTGCGTATCCACCTTCGCGGTCATGCTCAAGACCATCGGCAAGCGCGACGCGCTGTTCTCGGTGGCCTTGTCCGTGGGCGTGGCACTGGTTCTCAGTGGCATGGTCCGTCTGCCCCTGGAACTGGTTCAGCGCTTCGCCGGCTGAGCGAGGTTGCGGTGGACCGGGGCCTCGTGGGCCAAGGTTCCAGTGCTGACGTGCCGTTTATCGGAGCTAGTGGGCCACGTTCTCGCAGTCCGGACACAGCGAAGGGGCGAGCAGGGGCACCCTGGGATCCATGTCCAGGGACATGTGTTTAACTGCCGACTCGATTTCGTGCCAATCTCCCGAGATGACCTGCACCTTGGAACACAGGCTGCACACGGGCAGCACCATCTGGTTTCCCTGGGCGCCGCTGCGTGCCGCCCGCTGATGTCCTGCCCATTCGAAATGGCTCGCCTGACGGGTTTCCTTTCGCAGCGTCTCGCAGCGGACGGTGACCACCTCCTTCACAGGCTTGATCGTAAGGCGCATGAAACGCCGTAAAGTCGGGGAATCGCATCGATAGTCAAAGCTGATCTTATTCCCGGATGTTCTCGCCCTGTCAAACAGGCGTGCATACAGCCTGCGGGTCGCCGCATCAGAGAAATAATTCAGTACAGGCTTACCAATGAGAGAACTCGAGCGTAGCTGTGGAGCGCCGTTGGCGGTCGCGAATTCGTCCCATCCAAGCCCCACCGCCACCATCACGTTGTTGGCATCCAGGCTGTAAAAAATATCCGGGTCGGGATTCTGAGTGTTTGTCATGACTAGCTACCAATAGACAGGGACGTGAAAAGCATCCAAACAACGCTTCTCATCGTGATTAGCCTTAATCCAGAGTCAATCTTACACAGAACCGCGAGTCTAGTCTTTATAGACCTCGCCGCCTTTCATCACAAAACTCACGTTCTCAAGCACTGAAACATCTTCCAGCGGCTGCCCATCCACGGCAATGATGTCCGCGAAATACCCTTCAGCAATAGCACCCACATCCTCTTTCCATCCCAGTAACTCGGCGGCGTGCACCGTCGCGGCCTGGATGGATTCCATGGGAGTCATTCCATACTCCACCATGTAGGCAAACTGCTTGCCGTTATCACCATGCGGATAGACGGCGCCATCGCTGCCAAAAGCCATGCGCACACCGGCCTTGTGAGCCTTACGGAAATTGTCCCGTTGTAACTGGCCTATTGCACGCTCCTTATCCAGGGATTCCTGCAACATTCCAACCTCGGCACCGTATTCAAGAATAAACGTGTCGTTATAGATATCCATAACCAGGAAGGTACCGCGCTGCTTGGCGAGTTTGATTCCTTCGTCATCGATGAGGCTGCTGTGCTCAATGGAGTCCACCCCCGCCATGATCGCAGTTCGTATACCCTGGGCACCGTGTGCATGAGCGGCCACCTTGCGACCATGCATATGCGCCTCATCCACCAGCGCAGTCATTTCCTCCAGCGTGTACTGCTGTCCACCCACGCTGTCGCCCTTTGACAAGACGCCTCCGGTTGCACAGAACTTGATGAGGTCCGCACCATACTTGATGACCTCTCGAACCTTGGCGCGAACAGCCCAGGGCCCGTTAGCCACACCCTCGGCCGTCACATCGTATTCCCGGGGCAACAGGTTGTTATCGCAGTGCCCGCCGGTAATGCCCAACGCAGGACCAGAGACACGCATCCGTGGACCGGCAATTTCACCTTCATTGATAGCATCGCGCAACGCGACATCGGAGTAGCCGCTTGCACCCACGTTGCGAATCGTCGTGAAACCGGCAAGCAAGGTCTTTCGTGAATTCAACACGCCATAAAGGGTTTCACGAGGAACTGAGATGGAGAGTCCCTCATAGCCATGGAATCGATGGTCGCCGGTAATGTGATCATGCATATCAATTAAGCCCGGCAGTACGGTCTTGCCGGAAAGATCGATGACCTTTGTGCCTTCAGGAATGGGCACAACATCGGCAGATCCCACCTGGCTGATCCTGTCACCCTGGATAAGAATGACCTGGTCCTTAAGCACCTTGCCTTGCTGTGTATCAATCAAATGACCCGCCCGAACAGCCAGCAAGTCATCCCCGCCCCAGGCAGGCAGGCTTAATGTAACCAGACTCAGAATTACAGCAGCGCGTTTAATGAAACTCATCCCTCAGCCCTCTTGTACTTATGCATGACCTGCGTTTCGCAGATTGTTTATATCGATTGCGGGCCCAGAGTAGCCCTGTTGCGGTTAACAATTCCAGAATTGAATGGCTTTCTGCTTCATCACATATTGTTACGGCCCTCAAATCGAGAACGATCTGAGTAATTTCTGCCCAAAATTCCTCATCCATCCCGATAGGACTGATTCTAATCTTCCGTTCCCATGTTGCATTGCAGCGAAACCCGGTGCAGAGTCCATGCTTGAATCGCTAAATGCGAAATCAACAGATACCAGGAGACGACTCCCATGAATGCTGCCGTACTAGACACTACCGACCAAGCGCCATCTGAATCTGGACTGCTGTTAGATGTAAGCCCAGTGAAATCGCTGTTCCTGGGACACGTCATCCACCAGAACCTGTTTCCCTACCCGACCATCAAGGAAGAAGAACGGGAAACCCTGGAAATGGTGCTGGACTCCTTCGACAGATTCCTTGCAGAGAAAAAAGATTCATTTGCCAAGTGGGATGAAGATGCGGCACAGCCCGAAGAATTTCTCCAGGGGTTACGCGAGATGGGTCTTTTCGGACTGATCATTCCCGAAGAATACGATGGGCTTGGCTTATCCAACGCCGCCTACTCCCGGGTACTGGAACAAAGCAGCATGCATGACAGTTCCGGGTCCCTGACTATCGGCGCGCATAGCTCAATCGGCATGAAAGGCCTGCTGCTTTTCGGCACCGCCGAACAAAAAGCGATGTACCTGCCCAAATTAGCCAGCGGTGAAATGATCGCCGCATTCTGCCTCACCGAATCCGGTGCCGGGTCAGACGCGGCCGCACTGAAAACCAAGGCAGTAAAAAATGATGACGGCACCTGGACGCTTAACGGCGAAAAAATCTGGGTGACCAATGGCGGCCTGGCCGACTTTTTCACGGTGTTCGCCCGCACTGAAGGCGAAGGCGGAAAGCTCAGCGCCTTCATCGTCGAGAACGGCTGGGAAGGCGTGATGCCCGGACCCACCGAACACAAGATGGGTATCCGCGCTTCCTCCACGACCACCGTGAGTTTCTCGGACGTGAAGTTGCCTGCCCATGCCCTGCTGGGCGACGAAGGCAAGGGCTTCAAGGTCGCCATGGAGGTGCTTAACAACGGCCGCACCGGACTGGGTGGTGGCGCTGTCGGCGGCATGAAAGCCTGTATCACCCTGTCGTCCCAGTACGCCAAGGAACGCAAGGCATTCGGCCAGAGCCTGTCTGACTTCGGCCTGATCAAGAAGAAGATTGCCCAGATGACAGTGGACTGCTTTGCCGCCGAGAGTGCGGTGTGGATGGTTGCCCACTACATTGATTCAGGGCATAGCGACTATTCAACCGAAGCAGCTATCAGCAAGGTCTTCGCCAGCGAAGCCATGTGGCGCACCGCAAACGAAGCCATGCAGATAGCAGCCGGTAATGGCTACATGAGGGAGTACCCGTACGAGAAGATAGTGCGCGACTCTCGCATTCTTACGATCTTCGAGGGCACCAGTGAAATCTTGCGCTTGTTCATCGCACTGTCCGGACTCAAGGACGTGGGCGATGCCCTGAAGGACATGAAGAAAGGCGTCGACGGCATCTTCAACAACCCCATCAAGGGTTTTGGTGTGCTGACCGATTACACCAGCCGACGCCTGACCCAGATGACCTCCGTAGGACGTGACCGTATCGTACCCAATGTTCCCGAGTCACTTCAGAACGAGGCACTGGTCTACGAGAAGTACGCACTGGAACTGTCACGCCTGGCTGATGTGCTGTTGCGCCGCTATGGCAAAAACATCATTGGCAAGCAGTACTCCATGCAGCGTGTGGCAGATGTGGCTATCGACCTGTTCGTCGGTATCAGCGTTCTTTCCCGGGTTGCCAGCATGGAAGCCGATGACAGCGCCAAGTACACACAGGCCCTGGGTATCGCTCGACTGTTCACCCAGGAAGCCAAGCGCCGCATGAACCAGAACCTGCGTAGACTGCTGAAAAATGAAGACGAGGATCTGACTGCCCTGTGCGACTTTATTGTCGACGGCGAAGCCTATCCCTGGGACGTCATCTGATCAGCTGATTTCTCAAGGCAAAACAAAGGGCGGGCCGCAACCGGCGACCCGCCCTTTTTATTTCGAAAGTTTACCTCCGCACTACCTGGCGAACATACACTCAATCTCAACCCGTGCGTTGAGCGCCAGGCCACTCACACCCACCGCACTGCGAGCGGGTTTGCGTGCCGGGAAAAATTCAACGTAAACCTCATTCATCGCGGCCCACTCGGCGATATCCGCCAGGAACACCGTGCACTTAATGGGTTTTTCCATGGAAAAGCCATTTCGTTCAACAGTGGCCTTGATGTTTTCCATGGTCTGACGAGTCTCAGGCCCGATCCCGCCGGGGGCCAGGTTCATGGTGCCGGGGATATTCCCCAGCTTGCCGGACGCATACAGGATATCCCCGACTCGCACGGCATCAGAAAACGGCAACACGCGCTCTCCCACCGCCTCAGGGCCCAGGTACTCCAGGTCAGTGGCTGGATCGTCCGCCATGGCGACTCCCGCAGTCAGCACCAGTGCAGAAAAGACACCTGTCAGCGTTACAATTTTTTTCATCGATTCCGTCTCCTTAATCAATCTAGATTTCGTTACGCCGTGCGAACTCGGCGATATGATCGGCTGCCCTGAATGCCAGGGCCTGGATGGTCATAGTGGGCTGCCCGCGACCTGAGGTAACAAAGCTGCTGCCATCACAAATAAACAGGTTGGGTACATCGTGACTGCGGTGATAACGATCCACTACCGATGTCGCTGGATCATTACCCATCCGACAGGTTCCCATCAGGTGTGCACTGACGGTGGTCGGACCACCTTCTTTAGCGACCACTTTCCTGGCACCGGCTGCCTCCATCATGTCGACGGCCTTACCCTGCAGGAAACGCCCCATGGCCATGTCATCGTCGTGATCCAGGTAGGTCATGCGCGCGGCAGGCAGGCCATAACGATCCCGCACGGTGGGATCCAGTGTGACGTTATTGCTCTCCATGGCCAGCGAGGTGGTCGCGCCCACCACGGTCATGCTGCGGGTAAACGAATCCGCCAGGTATTCTTTAAATTCCTGACCCCAGCGTGGCATCTCGGACGGTGGGAACAACTGGCTATAAAACATAGGCATGGCGAGGAACAAGGGACGACCATCCAGCCCACCGCCACCGTAGAAGCCGCGCTTGGGGTCATTCTCATAAAAATCATGTGAGATGCGGGTGCACTGAATGCCCTTGTACTCGTTGAGTTGATGCTCGAACGTTGCGTTCACCGACGAGTGATGGTTAAACATCAGGTTCTTGCCCACCAGGCCGCTGGAATTTGCCAGTCCCTGGGGAAACCTCGGTGACTCGGACATTAGCAACAACCTGGGAGTTTCCAGGCCATTCGCCGAAACAATTACCGCCTTGGCCCGCTGGGAGCGCTGCTTGCCATCCTTGTCCAGGTAAAGCACCTCGTCGACACGTCCCTTGTCATTGGTCTGCAGCCGATACACGGTGCAATCACTGCGTAACTCACAGCGACCGCTGGCCATGGCCAATGGAATCATCGCAGACAGCGATGAAGACTTGGCGCCGGTTTCGCAACCGAAGCCCATGCAAAAACCACAATTCACACAGGGCGCCCTGCCCCGATAGGGCTTGGAGAGGATAGCCACCGGTGCGACCTGGGGATTCAGACCGATTTTCCTGGCGCCCTTCTCAAACAGCACACCAGAGGACTTTACCGGCATCGGTGGCAGCGGATAGGGCTTGGAGCGAGGCGGATCAAACGGTCCCGGGGCACCAGAGACGCCTATCTCCCAATCCACCTTGGTGTAATAGGGTTCGAGTTCTTCATAGCTAATCGGCCAGTCTTCAAAGCTGGTCCCCGAGATCGGGCCAAGCAGGGTTTTTTCCTTGAAATCCAATGGGCGAAAACGCCAGAAATTCGCCGAAAAATGCACGCTGCTGCCGCCCACGGTACGGGCGTACCAGGCCGGTTGAAAACCATCCCGCGCCTCGGCCTCATCCTGGTCGGTGTGCCTGAAGGTCTGGGTGCCCGCCTGGTCTTCACCGCCTGCAAGGCCACCGTTAAACAGCACATCAAACTCGTCGTGGGTAAAGTCTTCCTCGCTGCGCCACTGACCCTGCTCCAGTACAACAACCTGGAAGCCAGACTGGGAAAGCTCCTTTGCCAGGACGCCTCCAGCAGCACCGGAGCCCACGATGACGAAGTCCACCTCTTTGTCGAGCCCAAAGGCAGGCATATTCTCAGGACGTTTCATTGGACTGCCCTCCAGAGCGCTCGCCGTGTTCCTCGGCATCGTAATCGCCGAAAGGCGGCATCCACGCATGGCGATGATCGAACCCGATCATCTCCCAACCCACGTGGTTGCGATTACCCCCGTATGTGGGCATCGAGAACATCCCGAACATCGTAAGGGTGGAGAAAATTCCCAGGAAGCCCGCCGAATCAGCCTTTTCCATCACTGTCATCCGGGCAGCTTCATCAAGGCGGGAAAAACCGCCGGCTG
>CAKZML010000276.1 GCA_937128475.1 uncultured Chromatiales bacterium | reverse complement strand
ATAATCAGTTTCAGGGATGTATCGCGAGCGGCCACGTAAGCACGCACCACCCCGGAAACCGTGCACTCATCGGTAATGGCCAGGGCCTGGTAACCCAGCTTGATCGCCTGCTTCACCAATTCTTCCGCATGGGAGGCCCCGCGCAGAAAGGTGAAATTACTCAGGCAGTGAAGCTCAGCATACTCACAGCTGCTCACCCGAATATTCCATGCAAGTACCAACCATCACGATTGCGTCTGTCCTGGAAAATCCACAGCAGTTCACCCTGTGTTGTCCGGGCACGGTAATAATCCCGGGTCACGTCACCACCATCCCACCAACCGGTCTCGATGCGTTCGGGCCCGGAGAGCAGGCACAACCGTCCCGCATGACAGGGTTGCCCATTGCGTTGCCCCAGGGCCTGGGGCGTATCCAGCATCCACAAGGGCCTGGCTACACGCTGCCCGGGGTCACCTACCGGGCTGCCACCCTCGCCGCGTCGCCATGCAGCCTCGGGACGATACTCGGGCACCAGGCATAAACCATGGACCGCATCATCGCCCAGTCGTACGCGAAGCCTCTCAACCAGCATGGGTATAGCCCGCTTGTCCTCAGCCTGACCCTCTCCCAGCAAACTCCTGCCGGGTCCAGACAATTCCCTTATGACCCCGGACTCCAGGATCAGGGCCAGTACCGGTGCAGGCAGCGCCTGTTGTTCCAGGCGCCCGGCCAGCAAGCCCAGCAAATGCGTCCGGTCCCGGGTCAGGGACAGGCGTTGCAAGGCAATGCGGGTGGCCGGTCCATCGGTATGCAACAAGCTCAGGCGCAGGCGGTCCACACCCCCCTCACGGGAGCGCAGCAAGCCCACCATTTCCTCTACCAGTCGCTCCAGGGGCAGCAGTAACCGGGTACTGAACTCGGTCTCTGCGGGCAATTCAATGTCACCACGAAAGCGCTGGGGCGCTACAAAGCCGGTTCGTGGATCAGGTCTGCGGCCCAGGGCCTTATCCAGTTCTCCCAGCCGGGTCGGACCAAACCGTCGGGCGAAACCATCCCGGGGCAAGCGCAGGCAGTCTGCAATAGAACGCACACCCATTCGGTAAAGCTGTTCGCTTTGCCGGGTGTCCCAGCCCAGGCACTCCAGGGGCAAACGCCCCAGGGTGCTGGCAAGTAAAGACGTATCGGTCAGCGCTCCTGCTGGTCCGGGCGCCCGGGACAACCACAACGCACCCATGGGCGTGGGAGCCAGGCCTTGCATGACCTGGTAACCCAGCGTCTCCAACTCCCCGACAATCCGCATCTGCAGGGCCGGCAACCCACCAAACAGGCGCAGGCTGCCTTTGAGTTCCAGTAACAAGGCATTCGGTAGCACCAGGCTGACCCAGGAAGTGAATTGCCCGGCCCAGGCTGCAAGGCGCTCCAGGCTCGCCTGTTCACGATCAGGATCACGCTCCAGGACCCGCAACTGGGGAGCCAGGGCGAAGGCGGCATTCAGTCCCATCCCCGGATACAGCCCCGCAGCAAGCCCCGGGGCGTTGCAGGCCACCAGGCAGCGATGACTGCCCTCGCCTTCCACCACGGCCACCGCCTCATCACTGGGAGCAAAGATATCCAGCGCCAGGCGGGGCAGTTGCAGGGCCAGCCACAACTGTTCGTTTGAAGCAGATGAAATATGAGCGGGAGATCGATTTACAGGCCGTGGGGCAGGAACCGGGAGTTCATTCGGAAAAAGCGGGAGGGAGCGCTCTTGTAGCTTTGCCATGGGGATAACAGCGACTTTGCCGAATCACGGCGAGGGAAAATCCGGCTTGTCCAGCACCATCGGCTGGCCTCCCCGGTTCTTCAGTATATGTATTCGCAACCCCTGCCCAGAGGAGCTCAAGTGCATGCGCAGTGCCGCCACCGAGTGCTCTCCCAGGGCCCGTGCCGGACGAAACAGTATCACCATGCAAGAGCTTGATTCGGCAGCCAGTTGCAAGCGTCTCTGGGAGGGAACGGGTACGCGATCCGCCCATAGCAAGACGGCGGCACACTGACCGCTGCGCAAGGCCTGCTCCGCGGCCCACAGGCCATCGCTGGCACTGGGGGCATGTACAACCAGGATGCGCGACAGGTCTATATCAGCATCCGACAAGGCGGGTGCGTAAGGGGTAAACGGTGGGGCTATCCAAACCAGCCAGCCCTGTTCGCCACCTTCCTGCACCCGTTGTCGCAAGGCGGGCAATAACAGGCGCAGCTCTCCCAGTCCGTAGCAATCAAGAACGATCTCGCTCAGGGCGCCCAGGGGCCAGCCTCCACCGGGCAGCGATGCATCCAGCCAGGCGAAACCGCTGGACTGGGCAGGCACGGCACGACCGCTGCGGCCTCGCCATACGCCCGGGTTATGCAAGAGCGCTTCCAGGGCTTCTTTCACGCTCTGCCGATATCCCTGCGCATAACGCCGACGACCACGCCTTCAATGACCAGCGGTTGTTCCCGCAAATCCAGTCGCATTGGCGCAAAATCCGTATTTTCAGGCAGCAGCCAGACCAGTTTGCCTTCCTGCCGATAACGCTTGACGGTAACTTCGTCCTCCAGTCGCGCGACAACAATCTGGCCGTTACGAATTTCCGGTGTGCGGTGAACCGCCACCAGGTCTCCGTCCAGAATACCGGCATCTCGCATACTCATGCCGTGTACCTGCAACAGGTAATGAGGCTTGGGATTAAACAGACCCGGATCGATCTGGTAGCGGGCTTCGATATGTTGCTCGGCAAGAATCGGATGACCTGCTGCTACCCGCCCAACCAGTGGCAAGCCCATCTGGTCGCGCAGGGAATCACACAGGCGGATACCCCGGGAAGTGCCTGCCATCAGTGCAATAGCGCCTTTGCGCTCCAATGCCCTGAGATGTTCTTCCGCTGCATTCGCCGATTTGAACCCCAGGTCCCGGGCGATTTCCGCTCGTGTGGGGGGCATGCCCGTCTCTTCGATGAAGTCCCGGATGAAACTCAGAACTCGCTGCTGGCGGGGGGTTAATTCGTTCATATTTATTTCCTGTACACATAAACAGTATGTGAATATATACAGCTAAGTCGGGTGCCTGGCAAGCCCTGTTCCCGTCTGCCAGCTACCGCCGGGGGAAACCCCGCCTCCGGCCGCAAAAATTTTTGCGCCTATTTGTCATTAGTCTATGAAAAAGAAAAGCTTCCCCCTGCTATATACGTATATTCCCCTTGCTTACTTATGGTCAATTCGTTATCGTTCCATGGTGTTTGATGCGTGGCAGCATTATTTTCCCGCTTGGACGCAAGAAAGCTTTCTTACTGAATATTTGAATTTAGGGGATCTATAGATGAACAATAAATTGCAGAATGCAATGAAAGTCGGAACCTTGGCTCTGGCCTTGGCCCTGGCTTCTGGTTGTGCAAACCAGGAACTGAAAGACGCCGTAGCTACCGCACAGGCCGCTGCTGATTCAGCAACTGCTGCCGCTAACTCAGCCAAATCTTCAGCTGATGCCGCCAGCCGCGCTGCCAGCGACGCCAAGCAGATGGCCTCCAGCGCCCAGAGCACTGCCGACCAGGCTGCTCGTGCCGCTGCCGAAGCTCAGGCTTGCTGCGATCGCAACGCTGAAAAGATTGACCGCATGTTCGAAAAGGCCATGCGCAAGTAATCTGATTGCTTGAGTAAAAAAAAACGCCGCGGCCTCAAAACCGCGGCGTTTTTTTATGCCTGATTTTCATGCCCTGGAGCAATGGCTTTTATAACGCATTCACGGCTATCTCACCCGTATCCTGACGCCCGGGTGATGAATCCGACATCTGTCCGGGAAGACCATCGGCACGATCGAAAATTGTCCTGACCAGTTCCCAGTCCACCGGCCCATTTCTCCGGGCCGTGGCAGCCACCAGCATTTCAGTCACCGAGGTCATGTCCTTACCCAGGGTCTCGGCATCTTCCTCCAGTGGCTGGTGAGCTTCCAGGTACAACGCATCCAGGGACCAACCCACCTTGTAAGGCTGGTTGATAATCAGCACCTTCTCACCCACCGGAACCTGCTCGAACAAGGCCTCGATGTCCTCGGGATACATCCGAATACAACCGTGAGTTACGCGCATCCCTACGCCAGCTGGCTTGTTCGTGCTGTGTATCAGATAACCAGGAATGCCCAACCGCATGGCAAAGGCGCCCAGCGGATTATCCGGACCGGCCGGAACAATCTTCGGCAGCGGATCGCCATCCTCTGCATGTTCTTTACGAATGGATTCGGGAGGATACCAGGACGGATTCCTGACTTTCTTGACAACCTTGGTCTGGCCCATGGGTGTCTGCCAATCCATGCGACCGATACTGATGGGGTAAGTCACCACCACCGGCGCCTCCCCATTGACCGGCTTCGGATAGTAGTACATCCGTAATTCAGGAAGATTCAGCACCACGCCCTCGCGAGGGGCCCGGGGCAATATGAAACGAGTGGGCAGCACCACGGTAACCCCCTCGCCGGGAATCCACGGATCCAGGTCCGGGTTCGCACTCACGATATCTTCAAACCCCACATCATGTGCACGGGCGATATCCAGCAGGGTTTCCTCATGGGTGGCCTCCACCGTTGTGATGGCACCAATAAGGTCCACATCCGCTGGCGGAAGCACATAGGTTGCGGCCAGGGCTGCCGGAGACACCAGTGTCGCGGCAATGACTAACAGCGCCCGGGCTGTCCTGAATTGTGTATTAACGTTCTTCATGCTCAATGACTTCAGTTTCCTTCTCTGCAAGTTCCATCCACTCACGCACGTCCGCGTCAGCCAACACCCACTCCAGGTACTCTTTCGCCAGGTCGCTTTTGGCCAGCCCATAAGTGTGGAAGCGCAATAATACCGGGATAAGCATGGAATCTATAATTGTAAAGTGACCAAACAGGGCTCCGTTGCCTGGTTTCAGCCCCCGGCAAACCTCCAGCCACTGCTCAACCCGGGCCAGGTCCTGCATGGCCTGGGGTGAGCCCTGCACCTGGCGATCCCGGGCCCGGCAACTCATCGGAAACTCATCCCGCATGGCCATCAGACCCGAGTGCATTTCCGCAGAAATACTCCTGGCTATGGCCCGGTGAGAGGGATTATCCGGCCATAACCGGGCCTCGCTGAACTGTTCGGCAAGATATTCAGAAATCGCCAACGAGTCCCAGATGGTCAGATCGCCTGCCTGGAGCACGGGCACCCGCCGGGTAGGAGAATACTCTCCGATTCGCTGCTGGAACTCGTCGGTATCCATGGGAATACGCACCACATCAAAGTCGACACCTGTTTTGCGCAGGGGCAACCAGGCCCGCAAGGACCAGGATGAATAATTCCGATTTCCGATTACCAGTGTGAATGGCTTGGGCATTTTGTCTCTCCGTACCTTCATTGTTCTCGAAATAATGGTGTTTCGCCGCCAAATCAGACCTCCAGAGCAGCTCCGGATTCATGTCAGCGGCGCAAAGTCGTCTACCCTATTTTGCGGGAAACCCCTGCTAATGCACTCACCGTCTCCAATTTGCGACAGTTTTTTGCATTACACTTTACTTTTGGTGTATATTGCTAGGCCCTGTTTTACATAGACTTTAAATAAATTTCTGGTTTTTCTGAAAAAGCCAATTGTGATGCAGATCACAGTTTTACCAAAGTCTAGAGAATAGGGTAGTCGTCCGAATCGAGGGAACGCGATGAGTCTGCGCCACATTAAAACTGCTGATGGCAGTATTGAAGCAGTACCTAGCCAGAAAGATAAACTGGACCAGTGGAGCCCTGCTCAACTGGCCCTGAAGCAGGACAAGGAATCCAGTCCTGCTAAAGGCGGATCGCTAACTACTGGCTGGAATCCCGCCGAAGTCTGGCGTCAAAGAATTAAAAGATAAGCTGTCCGGGCCGCACGCCGGAAGCCGAACTGCGCTAGTAGCGAATTAGCGCCGACCCCCAGGTAAATCCACCACCAAATGCTTCGAGCAAGAGCAAGTCGCCGCGCTTGAGCTTGCCGCTTCTCACCGCCACATCCAGGGCCAGCGGAACCGATGCTGCCGAAGTATTGCCGTGATCCTGAACCGTCAGAATCACTCGCTCCATGGGCATGCCCAGTTTCTTTGCTGTTGCCGTGATAATACGATTATTCGCCTGGTGGGGAATCAACCAGTCAATGTCAGATTTATCAAGGTTATTGGCTGCCAGTGTCTGCTGGACGATCTCACCCAACTTGGTAACCGCCACCTTGAAGACTTCGTTGCCGCGCATCTTGATGCGGGCTTCACCGAGTTCATCCGAATCCCGGGGACAGGACACGCCACCGGTGCTGTAAAGCAAGTCCTTGTAAGCGCCGTTGGCATTCAGATGGGTCGAAATCACGCCCTCCTCTTCGGAAGGCTTGAGGATCACCGCGCCTGCGCCATCACCAAACAGCACGCAAGTCTGGCGATCTTCCCAGTCAACAATCCGCGACAGGGTTTCTGCACCAATGACCAGGGCGCACTTGGCTTCGCCACATCGGATGTACTTATCGGCAATACTCAACGCATAGATAAAGCTACTGCATGCAGCTTCCACTGACATGGCTGGCGCTTCGCCAAATCCCAACGCGTGTGCAACAAGGCAACCCACATTAGGGAAAATGCGGTCCGGGGTGGTGGTGCCGACAATCACAAAGTCGATCTCTTCGGGCCCAACACCGGCCGCTTCCATCGCCTTGCGCGCAGCCTCGGTCGCCATGGTGCTAGTGCTCTCATGGTCGGCCGCGATGTGTCGCCGCTCAATACCTGTGCGACTCAGAATCCATTCACTGGTGGTGTCCACCATGGTTTCGAGTTCGGCATTTGTAAGAATCTTTTCCGGCAAGTAACGTCCGGTACCAACAATTCGAGAATTCATAATTTTAATTTTTCTCTAATGTCCGGCGAATCTGCTGAGGAACGTCTTTTTCGATCTCTACCGCAGCAGTGCGTAGTGCGTTCTGAAACGCCAATTCATCGGCGCTCCCGTGACTTTTTACCACGATACCGTTCAAACCCAAAAGGCTGGCACCATTGTACCGCCGGGGATCCATCCTCGCCCGCATGGCCCGCAGTGCCGGCAAAGCCGCCAGGGCCTGCAACTTGCGCAACCATCCACGATTGAACTCCTCGCGCAGGCTGTAGGAAATCATCTGGGCAGCGCCTTCCATGGTCTTCAAGGAGATATTCCCGGTAAAACCGTCGGTGACTACCACATCCACGGTGCCCTTGAAGATATCGTTACCCTCGACAAAGCCCACGTAGTTCAGGGAACTGGCCTTGAGCAACCCATGGGCCTCGCGGACCGTATCGTTTCCCTTGAGTTCTTCCGAGCCAATATTCAAAAGGCCGACTCTCGGTGCTTTCATGCCGTGAAAGTCAGAAGCCACGACCGAACCCATAACACCAAACTGAAATAACTGGTCCGCCGAACACTCAGAGTTAGCGCCCAGGTCCAGCATGTGGGTATGACCACCAATGGCCGGGACGGCAGACATAATTGCCGGCCGGTCGATACCGGGCAGGGTCTTGAGAACAAACTTGGCGGTGGCCATGAGAGCGCCGGTATTTCCCGCGCTCACGCAGGCATCGGCGTCACCTTGCTTGACCAGGTTGATGGCAACCCGCATTGATGAGTCCTTCTTCTTGCGAAGGGCATCAACAGGCTTGTCGTCCATGGTGACAATTTCGGAACTGTGCTGGATCCGGATCTGCCCCGATAAATTGGCCGGAACCATAGGCTCCAGCACTGACTTATCACCAACCAGGATAAATATCAGCGCAGGATTCTCGCGTGCCGCTGCCAAAGCAGCAGGCACACAAACACGAACGCCGTAGTCGCCACTCATGGCGTCCACGGCGATCGTCATTTTGCGAGATTTGGAATTAGCAGCCGGGGAGTTCAATTAAGCTCTATCCCGATGACCCCGCATTCACTGCGAGGCCGTCGCAAGGTCGACTTACTCGTCGTCCTGAACCTGCTGAGTCTCGATCACTTTCTTGCCGCGGTAGTAACCGTCAGCGCTTACATGGTGGCGCCTGTGGGTTTCACCGGAGGTGGGGTCCACGGACAAGGTGGGCTTGGACAAGGAATCGTGCGAACGACGCATGTCCCTGCGAGACGTGCTCTTTCGATTCTTTTGAACGGCCATTGCTATCTCCTGATACTGAATTCAATAAATGCGTAAATCGTTTTAATGTCCCTTTCCCTTGCTCGCCATCAAATCGGCCAACGCAGAAAACGGTCTGGTAATCTCTTCTTTCGGTTCTGCCTCATCGGAAACTTCTCCGACCCTGGCTCGCCCCAAACATTCAGCCCCCTCGCCATGCATGGGAACCAACGGTATTCGCAGTAAAAGCTCATCTTCCACCAACGGCAGTAAATGAACCTCGTCAAGCTTGAGCCCAAGATCATCTGCATCAAGCAAACAAATCAACTCAAACCCTTTTGGAAGCCCTTCGACCTCCTGCTCCTTCTCACTCACAGCAAGCTTAACTGGGCCGGCCAGGGAATAATCCATGGCCTCCATGCAACGCTGGCAGGTCAGTGTTACCGAACCCTCCAGATTGCCCCTGAGAAACACCAAGTCGTGTTCCCCGGAGAAGCGTAAACTTACTCGAATGACGCCTTCGTCCGATTCGCCAGCCTTGTTGTTTGCAGGCGTAGACAAAGCGATCACACGCTCAAAATCCGACAACGGCAACTCAGCCTCTATTGAAGCTTCTTGCCGGGCCAGTTCCCGAAGATTCACCTGTCCTGTGAGTGAGCGCGACATAATCGGCCAATTTTACTCGGATAAACTTGGCCAGTCAAAGTGTTATGAGATATTTTCTGAAGAGCAAGAAACCCTGACAGGCGAGCAAATATTAGGCAAACTGTGCGCCCCAGAAGCCCAAACACCGGAATTCCCGCATGCTTAACCCCTCCCCCAAGCTGATCCTGGCCTCCACTTCGGCCTACCGGAAGGCCCTGCTTGAGAGGCTAAACCTGCCGTTCGAGGCTATTCCGTCCAATGCGGACGAAAGCGCTGAAACCAACGAAAACAACCGGGAACTGGCTGCCCGCCTCGCTTACGCCAAGGCCCAGGATGTCTGGAAAGACCACCCTGAAGCCATTGTGATCGGCTCTGACCAGGTGGCCGACCTGGATGGGGAGCGACTGCGCAAACCCGGCACCGACGAACGCGCAATCGCCCAGCTACAACGCTGTAGCGGGAAAACCGTCAATTTCTATACTGCGGTGGCGATTCTCGGACCGGGCGGCACCAGGGTCGATCACCTGGATATAACAGAGGTCAGCTTCCGGCACCTGAAACTGGCGGAAATTCAACGCTACGTCCAGGTAGAACAACCCCTGGACTGCGCCGGGGCGTTCAAGGCAGAAGCCCTGGGGATAAGCCTGTTTACCGCGATAAACAGTGAGGACCCCACAGCCCTGACCGGATTGCCACTAATCTGGGTCAGCAACAGCCTCAGGGACCTCGGGTTACCCAATCCCTGACCACGCCCCTGGGGTTAGCCTCCCGCGGACATGATTTTGTCCATGGCGCTGGACAAATCTTCCGGCAACGGCGCATTCACCAGCACTGATTCACCCGACTTGGGGTGAATAAAGCTCAGGGCGGTGGCATGCAGGAACATCCGCTTCAGACCCAGTTTCGCCAATTCCTTATTCCACTCTTTGTCACCGTACTTGGGATCACCGGCAATCGGGTGATCCAGTGCTGAGGCATGAACCCGAATCTGGTGAGTACGGCCTGTGCCAATCTTTACTTCCACAAGGGATGCCGCCTTGGAGGTCTCGACCGAGCGAAAAAAGCTCAGGGCATACTTGCCCGATTCATCCACCGTTACGTGCCGCTCTCCGCCCTGGCGTGTATGAGTCGCAAGGGGAAACTCGACCTTGCGAGTCCCGTAATCCCAATGCCCCCGGACCAGGGCGAGATAATGTTTTTCCACCTGGCTTTCTCGCAACTGCTCGTGAAGAGCCCTCAAGGCACTGCGTCGCTTGGCCAGGATCATGCAACCACTGGTATCGCGATCCAGGCGATGGACCAGCTCCAGATAGTGCAAATCGGGCCTGGCGGCCCTCATTAACTCAATCACGCCATGGTTGATCCCGCTGCCGCCGTGACTGGCCATTCCAGAGGGTTTGTTGATTACCAGCAGGCGATCGTCCTCAAACAGGACATGCTCAAGCACCCTCTTTGCGCGGGATTCGCTGGGCGGAGCCCCTGGCACGGCAGCCCGCACCGGAGGGATTCGGATCAGATCGCCCGCACACAACTTGTGGCTGGGCTGGACCCTGGATCGGTTCACCCTGACCTCACCCTTGCGAATAATCCTATAAATGAGGGTCCGGGGGACTCCTTTGAGCTCCCGCATCAGGAAATTATCCACCCTTTGCCCGGCAAACTCGTCCTCGATGGTCACCAACCTCACACCCGTCTTAGCCGAAGCCTCGGTCATCCTATTGATCTTCCGTTGATAGTGGTCAAAACGGTTGTTATAGTACCTCACTGGCGACCCGTATGCGTCTGATTGCAAAAGCGTAACGGGTCTTTTGAGTTTTAGAACCAAGCCCGTCGGGCTTGGGGATGTTTTTACCTGGGCACATAGCCCCCGTTGGGCTGACGATGTCTCGGAGACGCGCTGAATTGCCCCGCCTGAACAAGGTGGAGGGCAAAGGAAATGGAGCGTCTGCCGTGAATATGCTCGGGCAGGATTTTACGAGAATCGCTGGCGCTTGACGCCGCGGTAGGTTGAACGAAGATCACGACAATAAATATTCGAACTTCCACCCTCTAGACGACCTTGCCTGAACCGGGACACACGGCCCCGCGCATAACTTTGCGAGTTGGGACCGATGAAGAGAATGTTAATTAATGCTACTCAGCAGGAAGAACTGCGAGTTGCAATGGTCGACGGCCAAAAGCTGTATGACCTTGATATAGAAAGCCCTGGCCGGGAGCAGAAAAAGGCCAATATATACAAGGGCAAGATCACCCGATTGGAACCGAGCCTTGAAGCCGCGTTTGTAGAATACGGCGCAGATCGGCACGGTTTCTTACCGTTAAAAGAAATCTCCAGCGAATACTTTGTTAATAATCCCTCCTCCGGCGGTCGGGTGAATATTAGGGAAGTGCTTCGGGAAGGACAGGACATTGTTGTCCAGGTGGAGAAAGAGGAGCGCGGCAATAAAGGCGCTGCCCTGACCACCTTTGTCAGCCTGGCTGGCCGATTCCTGGTACTGATGCCCAACAACCCTCGTGCGGGCGGCGTTTCACGTCGCATTACCGGCAACGACAGGGACGTGGTCCGGGACTCTTTCAAGGAAATGGAGATCCCCGAAGGGATGGGCGCCATTGTGCGCACAGCCGGCGTGGGCCGTTCCGCAGAAGAACTGCAGTGGGACATGGACTACCTGTTGACCGTATGGAATGCGATCAAGGTGGCCGCAGTCAATCTCCCCTCCCCGGTTCTGATTTACCAGGAAAGCAACGCCATATTGCGCGCCCTGCGTGATCATCTAAGCAACGATGTGGGCGAAATCCTGATTGATGGACAGGCCACTTTCGATGAGGCGAAGGAGTTCATGGAGCGCGTAATGCCCCAGAACATCCGCAAGCTGAAGCTTTATGATGACCCCACACCGCTATTCACCCGATTCCAGGTAGAAAGCCAAATTGAATCGGCATTCTCCCGTACGGTGAGCCTGCCTTCTGGCGGCAGCATCGTGATCGACCATACCGAAGCGCTGGTAGCCATTGATATCAACTCGGCGAGAGCGACCAAGGGCGGCGACATCGAAGCCACCGCATTTAACACCAACCTGGAAGCGGCGGACGAAATTGCACGTCAGCTGAGAATCCGGGACAACGGCGGCCTGATCGTGATCGACTTTATCGATATGGGCCCGCAGAAGAACCAGCGTGAGGTCGAGAATCGGCTACGTGAAGCCGTCAAGGCTGACCGGGCCCGGGTTCAAATCGGACGAATCTCCCGATTTGGACTCATGGAAATGTCCCGTCAGCGTCTGCGCCCCTCACTTGGCGAATCCACTCACCAGGTCTGCCCCCGCTGTACCGGCTCTGGCACCATCCGCGACGTGGAATCCCTGTCACTGGCATTGCTAAGGCTGATTGGTGAGGACGCCCGCAAGGAGCGCACCTCAAAGGTAATCGCCCAATTGCCGGTAGAGGTAGCAACCTACCTGCTCAATGAAAAACGCGACTGGGTGGTTCAACAGGAAAAATCTCATGGTGTAGAGCTGATCCTGGTTGCCAACCCTAATTATGAAACACCGAATTACAGCATCCGTCGCGTCCGTGATGACGCAACGGACCTGCCCGAGAACGCGGGCATAAGCTACCAGATCCCGATGCCTGATGAAGATGTGGCCAAGGAACCTGACTACGCGGCGCCCAAGCCAGAGGCAGTCAAAGCCGTGGTTTCAGGCATCGTTCCCCAGACTCCGGCTCCCAAACCCGTGGTGATAACCGAAAAGGGCCCCGGCCTCATCGCAAGATTGATTGCCTGGTTAAAGCCCAAGGACAAGCCGAAAGCAAAACCGACACCTGCACGTTCATCCAGACCGTCTGGCAAGGGACGCACAGATTCTCGCCGTCCCCGCAAGGGAGAGGGCGAAGCCCGCTCAGGACGCAACCGCGACAGATCCCGCAGGGCACAAGGCGGCGATCAGCAGAAGCAACGTGGTGACGACGCCAACAGGCGGAAACGCACAAAGCGCCCCAATCAGGATGCCGAGCAGTCTTCCGATAACAAGAATGAGTCGGTTGTCGACAAAGATATCCAGGCCGATACCGGTGCCGAAGGACAGCAAGCTGCGACAAGTCGCTCACGCCGAGGCGGACGTCGCAGGCGCAGGCGTTCAGGTCGTGGCGGCCAGGGTGGCCAGACCCAGGGTCAGGAAACCACACAGCAAGATACTTCAGGTGGCGAACAGGCCCCGGCTGCTCAGCAACAAGACGCACCGGCAACCGCAAAGACGCCGGAACAGTCCCAGCAAGAACCCAGGCAGCCCAGGCAACGCCGCCCAAGACGCAGGCCTCAGGAAGACAATAGAGGCGACGCCAATGCATCAGGACAGGGCGCAGACTCCAGCCAGCCTGCAGCACAACCTGCTCCGGCCCCGGCGGCTCCCCAGCCTGCAGCACAGCCTGCTCCGGCTCCGGCAGCTCCCAAGCCTGCAGCACAACCTGCTCCGGCTCCGGCAGCTCCCAAGCCTGCGGCACAACCTGCTCCGGCTCCGGTAGCTTCCCAGCCTGCAGCACAGCCTGCTCCGGCTCCGGTAGCTCCCAAGCCTGCGGCACAACCTGCTCCGGCTCCGGCAGCTCCCAAGCCTGCGGCACAACCTGCTCCGGCTCCGGCAGCTCCCAAACCTGTAGCACAACCTGCTCCGGCTCCGGCAGCTCCCAAACCTGTAGCACAACCTGCTCCGG
>CAKZML010000275.1 GCA_937128475.1 uncultured Chromatiales bacterium | reverse complement strand
GGTGCACAAAGTGCACCCTACGAGAAAAAGGCGGTGCACGAAGCGCACCCTCCTGTCGATATCGTGTTTTGGTGGTGCATCACATTGCATCAACACAAGAGAATCAAGCCCTTTTGCTTCTCTTTATGGGACAGCAGCGAGTTCGACCCCTGTTTATGTCGTAAGCTTCAGGTATTCACAGCAGCAAAACATCGGTTCATACCATGACAAATGAAACATATTTGAAGTTTGAAGGGAAAATCGTAATTGTCGGATTCGGTTCGGTCGCACAGGGCTTACTTCCGCTGCTGTTACGTCACATCGACATGCCGAAGGACCGTATTTCAATCATCACCGGTCACGAGGGTGGGCGTGCCGAAGCCGAAGCCCTCGACGTAGCGTACGAAGTCAATCCGGTGACCCGCGAGAATTTCCGTACAGTCCTGGGTGAGCGATTGAGCCGGGGTGATTTCCTGATCAATCTTTCGGTGGACGTTTCCAGTGCCGCGCTGATGGAGTTTTGCTGTGAGCAGGGTGTGCTCTATATGGACTCGTGCATCGAGCCGTGGCCGGGCGGATATACCGACCCATCGTTGTCGCCATCCCAGCGATCCAACTATGCCCACCGCGAGACGGTACTTGCGTTGCGCCGCCGGCACCCGAAAGGTCCAACGGCCATTCCCACCCATGGCGCCAATCCCGGACTGATTTCCCACTGGGTCAAGCAAGGACTGGTCGATCTTGCACGCGACATCCTCGGTCGAACGGAGATCCCGCAATCCAAGTCAGAGTGGGCGCAGCTGGCGATGGAACTGGAGGTGAAAAGTATTCATTGCTCCGAACGCGATACCCAGGTTGCCACGCCCCGCAAACGTCACGGGGAATTCGTGAATACCTGGTCGGTGGATGGATTCATTGGTGAGGGTTCGCAGCCCTGTGAGTTGGGCTGGGGCTCACACGAGAAGCATTTTCCGCCGGACGGCCATCACCATGAGATTGGCGACAATGCGGCTATATACCTGGATCGGCCTGGCGCATCGGTGCGGGTGCGTACCTGGACCCCTACCGAAGGCCATTTCCACGGCTTTTTGATTACCCATGCCGAAGCGATTTCCATCGCGGACTACCTGACCGTTCGTGAAGGCGACAAGGTCGTGTACCGTCCCACCTGCCATTACGCCTATCACCCGTGCGACGACGCGGTCTCCTCGGTACACGAATTCGCCGGACGCAACTGGGTTGGTCAAGAACAGCACCGACTCCTGCGCGACGAGGTCACCGACGGCATTGACGAACTCGGGGCATTGCTGATGGGCCACAAGAAGGGCGCGTACTGGTATGGCTCGCAATTATCGGTTCAAGAGGCTCGAAAATTAGCGCCCTACAACAATGCCACCAGCCTGCAAGTCGCGGCCGGTGTACTGGGAGCCGTGGTGTGGGCAATGGAGAACCCGGAACGGGGCATCGTCGAACCGGACGAGCTGGATTTTCAACGGGTGCTGGAAGTCGCCAATCCCTACCTGGGTCCCGTCGTGGGCGTGTATTCGGACTGGACGCCATTGCTCGGCCGCAACCATCCGTTCCCCGAGGACCTGGATGCCGACGACCCCTGGCAGTTCAAGAACATCCGGGTGAGTTGACAGAAAACCAGGGACAGGCACCGATTAACGCAGTGAAAATAGGTGCCTGTCCCCAATTTAGCCCAGTAGCGGGAACATGCCCTTGATACCGCTGGCGATGAATTCCACGGCGATGGCTGTAAGCATCAATCCCATGATACGGGTCATGATGTTGATGCCCGTGGCGCCCATGTGACCGGCGATCCAGGGAGACATGCGTAGCACCACCCAGACCACCAGGCTGAGCACGACAATGCCCCCGGCAATGATCAGGCTGCCGACAACGCTATTCGCCTTGTGTGCCGCCAGGATAACGGCACTGATGGCGCCGGGACCGGCGAGCAGAGGCATGGCCAGGGGCACGATGGCCACCGACTCTTTCTGGATGGATTCGGTCGCTTCTTCAGTGGTCTGCTTTACCGGGCTGGTCTTGGCCTGGAGCATGGAGATCGCCATCAACAATACAAGGATGCCGCCGCCGACCCGGAAAGAGTCGATGGTGATGCCGAAGAACTGCAGCAGGAGGTCGCCGGCAAACAGCGCCACCAACAGGATGATGGTCAGGCCCAGTGCCACCTGATTGGTGGTGTCGCGACGCTGGGCGACGCTCTCGTCGGCGGTCATGCTGATGAACATGGGAATCGCGCCAAACGGATTCACGATGGCCAGCAGGCC
>CAKZML010000274.1 GCA_937128475.1 uncultured Chromatiales bacterium | reverse complement strand
TGCTCCTGTCCTGGTCAGGCTAAGAAACCTTCAAAGAGGTGATCGCGCCTCGCAGGGGATCTTGACCTGGCAAAGACCACAAGGGGTGGCACCGGTCCCATAATGGTCACGCACATAGGGCGTGGTGACATTGCGGATATAATCAAAGCATTTCGGTTTGTCATGGCCATCGACAGTAATTGCCTCAGCCGGGCAGCGTTTCATGCAAACACCGCAGCTTCCCTTCGCATACCAAAGACACCAGTCCTGGTGGCCTGCGTAAGGGCGAGGTGTCGCCTCAAGGCTCATTTTGACGACAACAGAACCGAAGCGAACCGCCTTACCGACCCGGGTAATCAAACCATCGGACAAACCAAAAGTACCAAGCCCGGCAACCCAGGCCGTATGCCTTTCCGACCAATTGGAGGCAATACCGAAGCGTTCGCTCTGGCGATAATCGAAGCCAGACAAACGCTCCGGGGCCACCGCCGGGTAGCCAGCCTGGGTTAACTGTTCGGCCAGGTGCAGGCGCAAAGCACAATTAAAGTCCTCACCATGGAAACGGGAACGAGCCCATCGCTCGGCGGGGAATTCGGTCTCTAGCGCTTGATCAACTCGGGTCGCTTTGGTCTGGGGAAGGATATAGCAGATAACCGCCAAGACAGACGAAGCTATCTCTTCCTCGGGATAAGCCAGTTTGTAAGCTTCTTCAGGAGTCCAGTAAAACTCGCCGATGTCATGTTTCAACTGGCTAAAAAGAGGATCGTCACCACGAGCATAAGCAAACTGAGGCACATCCCAGGCGGGTTCACCCGTGCCATTCTCCAGGCTATTGGCCGATGAAGAACAGAAGTCACGGACAATTTTTTCGATCCAGCTTTTGGCCTGCTCCTGATCAGTGGTCATGAAGCGATCCTTCTCATAAGGGGAAGTGACAGAACCATGTATAAAATACTGATGCCTCTACGATGGCAAGGGGATGGATAGTGCCTCGTCACAACGGTCCCAAGTGATTTATGCCTGATAAGTCGAGATAACAACACTGGCCGCTTCATCGCGCAGGGGAATCAAGGATTGGTATTTTTCTGAGGTGAACCAGTCATTCAAAACAGTTTGATTGGAAAATTCGATAACAACAACCAGGTCTTTATCCTGCTGACCGGCAAGGACTTCCAGAAGTTTCCCCCGAAAAAGGGTTTTCGCTTCAAAAGGAGCCAGAGATTCCCGGACTCCAGTCACGTACTCCTGCCAGAGGCCTTGATTCCTGACTTTGATCTGTCCAATAAGATAAGCAGCCATTGAGCCCTCCTCTAAAAACTCGATCCGGGCTGACGCAGAAATTCAAGCTCTGATTCCGTGGACGCCCTGCCCAGCACTTGGTTCCGGTGGGGGTAGCGTCCAAACCTCTCGATTATCGCCTTGTGCTTCAGCTCGTATTCGAAATTCCCCTGCTGACCGTTACGGCGGAACAGCTCTACCGCATCCTCATGAATCTGCAAAGACTCGCTGTGCATAAAGGGCATGTAGATAAAATTTCTCTCGACTGGACTCAACAGTTGATCCGCGCCGACCGAAATCGCTTCCTGTGATAGAGCCAGCGCCAGTGGGTCATAGGCGAAAGACAACGGCGAGCCGCGGAACAGGTTTCGTGAGAACTGGTCCAGGACTATTATTTCAGCCAGCCGCCCGGAAGCATTTTTTCGCCAACCGGAGAGCTCACAACGCACTGCACGAGCATGAATTTCGGAGAACCGGGCGATGATCAATTGATCCAGTTCGAGGTCCTTGACCCACCACTGCTTCGGCTCAAGCTCTTCGAACCAGAACTTTAGGATTTCCTGGTGCAT
>CAKZML010000273.1 GCA_937128475.1 uncultured Chromatiales bacterium | reverse complement strand
CAAGCACTTCTGCCCATTTGTAGCTGTAATACCCGGCAGCATATCCACCTGCGAAGATGTGAGAAAAACTGTGCGAGAAGCGATTGAAGTTCGGCACGGTAATGACTGAAACTTCATCACGAATTTGCTGCAGAATCTCCAGTACCTGCCCTCCCCGTTCGGGATCGAATTCGCTGTGCAGGCGCATATCGAACAAGGCGAATTCCAGTTGCCGAATCATTTGCATGGCGCCCAGGAACTGTCGCGATCCCTTGAGGCGCAGGAACAGATCGTGAGGCAGGGGCTCGCCTGTTTTGTAATGACTGGAAATCAACGGTAGTGACTCTTCCTGCCAGGCAAAATTTTCCATGAACTGGCTGGGAAGTTCTACCGCGTCCCAGGGCACGCCATGAATTCCTGCTACGCCGGGAACATCCACGGTGGTAAGCAGGTGGTGAAGGGTGTGGCCAAATTCGTGGAACAGGGTCACGACCTCGTCATGGGTCAGCAAAGACGGATGAGATGCCGTGGGTGGCGAGAAATTACAGACCAGGTGTGCAACCGGTTGTTGCAATGGTGACTTCATGCCATTGCGATTAATGCAATCGTCCATCCAGGCGCCGCCACGCTTCTTCTTGCGGGCATACAAATCCATGAACAGGCCGCCGGCGGGTTGTCCCTGTTTATCCAATACATCTACATACCGTACATCCGGATGCCAGGTGTCCACCGACTCCCGCTGGGAAAGTGTGATTCCGTAGAGGCGCTCGGCAATGCCAAACATTCCCTCCAGGACTTTTTCTACCGGGAACCAGTTCTTGAGGGTTTCATCTGAAATCTGGAATTTCTCGGTCTTGAGTTTCTCGCCGAAATACATCAAGTCCCAGGCTTCCAGTTTGCGGCCGGCAAGCGCTTCCAGTTCCTTAAGCTGCGATCGGGCAATCCCTCGGCTACGCTTGGCCAGGTCCTCAAGAAATGCCACGACTTCGGCCGTCGTTCCGGCCATCTTCGTCGCCAGCGAAAGGCTGGCGTAGTCCTGAAAGTCCAGCAGCCGGGCAATCTGATTGCGAAGGCTGAGGGTTTCTTCGATGACCGTGCTGTTATCCCAGCGGTCGGCGCTTGGGCCCTGGTCCGAGGCCCTGGTGGACCACGCTGTGTAGAATTCCTGGCGAAGTGCTGCATCGTCGGCGTAGCACATCACCGCATGGTAATTGGGGTAGTCCAGGGACAGTATCCAGCCATCCTTGCCCTGCTCCTTCGCGGCTTCACGGCCCCGGGCCCTGGTGACTTCCGGAATGCCCCGCATCTGGTCCTCATGAGTCAGGTGGCGTTGAAAGTCGTTGGTGGCATCGAGAACGTTTTCCTCGAAGCGTGCTGCCAGGGCCGCCAATTCCTGCTGGATTTTTTTGAACCGGGCCTTCCGCTCGGGGTCCAGGTGGACGCCGGCAAGCCGGAAATCTCTCAGGCTGTTGTCCAGCAACTTTCGTTGTGCCGCGTCCAGGCTGTCTCTTTCGCGCTCGTTGATCGTCACGAATGCCTGGTAAAGGCGACTGTTTTGTCCCAGTTCTGTGCTGTAGGCGCTGAGATCGGCAAGGCATGCGTTATAGGCCTCACGCAGTTCGGGCGAGTTGACCACGGAATTCAGGTGACTGACCGGTGACCAGACTCTATCGAGGGTTTCCTCCATCAGTTCCAGTTCAATCACCAGGTTGTTCCAGGTTGGAGTGTCCTCCCGGTCCAGCAGGCTCTCAAGTTTTTCCCGATTCTTTCGCAGGGTTTCCGCGATCGCAGGCTCTACATGTTCGGGGCGGATGGCAGAAAACCTTGGCAAGGTTGTCATGTCGAGTAGCGGGTTAACCTTGGAATCACTCATATTTGAACTCATTTTCCTTTTTTATATCAGCGTTCTTCTGACTGAATTTCCCTATACGGTCATTTACGGTCATATATAGCGAATATGCCTGATTTTATGCGAGTGCTGTCTTACGCGCCAGTTTGTGTCCCGAGTTGCGACAATTTGCAGGTGAAGGCTGTTAAAACCGCCTGCCAAAGCACGCATGTGGTTTGCGACCTACCAAGCCTGGGGATCTTTTCAACAGGAGAGTGTAAACACTTGGAATGCTGCTGTCGCCAGTGACTGTGGGGTAAGCGGTTTGCAGTGCCTCCGCGGGTGTTTTCAGCCATGGTGGGATGGCGGGTTGGCCTGAAGTACACTGACGCTCGACCGGGGCTCGATATGCGGCCCAGGACGGGCCAACAAGGTAATGCCGGAGTAACAGATGTCCGAGAACAGCAAATACGATGTGATAGCCATTGGCGGTGGCAGTGGTGGCCTGGCCATGGTCCAGCGCGCTGCCGAGTATGGCAAGCGCTGTGCGGTCATTGAGGCCGGCAGGCTGGGTGGCACCTGCGTGAACGTGGGCTGTGTACCCAAGAAAGTCATGTGGTATGCCGCGCACCAGGCCCATGCCCTCGAAGATGCTGCGGCGTACGGTTTTGATGTGAACCTTAACGGCCATGACTGGGAAGCCCTGCGTCGTAGCCGGGATGCCTATGTTGCACGTCTTAACGGGATCTACGCCGGCAACCTGGAACGCAAAAATATCAATGTATTCAAAGGCTTTGGTAGAATTACCGGTCCTGGCCGGATAACCGTCGACGACCGGGAGCTCAGCGCCGACTGCGTGGTTCTGGCCACCGGAGGCTACCCGGTTATACCGGATATTCCGGGGGCGGAACTGGGCATGACCTCCGATGATTTTTTCAACACCTTGCACTCACGGCCCCGGCGGGTGGGCATCGTGGGTAGCGGATACATTGCCACCGAGTTGGCGGGGGTATTCCGGGCCCTGGGCAGTGAAGTCACGATTTTCGTGCGTTTTGATTCCGTGCTTAGAAGTTTTGACCCGATGTTGCAGGAAAAGCTCCTGGCACAGATGGAGCAGGACGGAATCCGGGTGGTGAGCAACGCTACCCCCTCCTGCCTTGAACGCAACGAAGACGGGCTGACCCTGGTCACCCGGGATGGGCGCCGTCATTCGGAGATGGACGAGTTGGTGTGGGCCATCGGGCGGGCGCCCAATGTGGGTGGACTTGGGCTGGCCGATGTGGGCATCGAGACCGATGACCGGGGATTTATCCAGACCGACAAGTTTCAGGAAACCAGCCTTGCCGGGACCTTCGCGATTGGCGATATCACGGGCCGTGAGGCCCTGACGCCGGTAGCTATTGCAGCCGGACGCCGATTGTCAGATCGCCTGTTCGGAGGGATGCCCGGGCGCTACCTGGATTACCAGACCATCGCCACGGCCATATTTACTCATCCTCCTATTGGAACCGTGGGACTGAGCGAGCCCCAGGCAAGGGCGCAATACCCCGATCAGCAAGTGCGGGTTTATACCTCGGAATTTGTTCCCATGTACTACGCCCTGATGGAGCGCAAAGTACGCGCGAGCATGAAACTGATAACCGTTGGCGAAGAGGAACGTGTGGTCGGGTGCCACGTAATCGGTGATGGCGCCGACGAAATGATGCAGGGATTCGCGGTGGCGATACGAATGGGTGCATGCAAGCGCGACTTTGACGATACTATTGCTATCCACCCCACCAGTGCTGAAGAATTGGTGACCATGCGCTAGACGCGCACCGGAGTTTTTGATGTCAGATAGCAGCGCAGTTCGCCCCTATAACAACAGCACCCCGAAGTTTGGCGAACGAGTTTATGTTGATCCGCTGTCGGCGTTGATCGGTGACGTGACCATTGGCGATGATTGCTCGTTCTGGCCCGGGGCCGCGGTGCGCGGGGATGTGCATGAAATTCACATCGGCAATCGCACCAACGTGCAGGATAACGCGGTGTTGCACGTAACCCACGACGGTCCCTTTAGCCCCGGCGGGCGTGGCTTGTATATCGGCGATGACGTAACCGTTGGTCACCAGGTCACCCTGCATGCCTGCACGGTAGGAAATCGCTGCCTGATAGGCATAGGCGCCATTGTCCTGGACGGAGCGGTGATCGAAGACGATGTCCTGCTTGCCGCGGGCAGCCTGGTCTCACCGGGTAAGCGCCTGCTGTCGGGACATTTGTACCGGGGCGCCCCGGCACGCCCGGTAAGGGAACTGGCTGAAGAGGAAATTCAGCGCCTGCGTTATTCCGCCGAGCACTATGTGACTATAAAAAATAACTATCTTGGTCTGTCCCGGGACTAGCGACCTAATGGCCGGCGACCCAAACACTGTGACCGGCTTCTTCCTGGAAGAGCGCCCGTTAATGCCGCTGTTCATTGCAGGCGGGCATTGCGCGGATGACTTCGCCCAGGTCTTTGGCGACTGCCGGGCTAGTTCTGTAGCAGTTGGTAGTGAACTGGTGCATGGGGTTACTGGCGGCGGCCAGGGGTAGCGAGCAGGGACAGGGATTCTGGAAGTTGCCTATTAAAATTTCAGCACCTATGCTCAAAAGCATGATTTTGCGCTTACATGGCCATTCGGAAACCGCTTCGTGGCCCGGTAACTGCGACACTGAGCAGGTTAAAAGGACGAAAAGATGACGGTGCAATCCACCTCCAGTGCCGGACGCGGACATCCTGGCAAAAGCAAAAAGAAAACCCGGGTGGCACCGCGAGGACGCCATGTTCTGGCTGGTTCTCGGGAAGAGCTGGATGAGCTGCTTGGTTCGGAACCACCTCGTCGGGACATGCTGATCGAATACCTGCATGTGATTCATGACAGCTATGGCTATCTTTCGGCTGCTCACCTGGCGGCCCTGGCAGAGCGAATGAACCTCGCCCAGGCCGAAGTTTATGAAGTGGCCACATTCTATGCTCACTTCACTATCGTAAAAGAAGATCAGTCGCCGCCCCCGGCCATTACCTTGAGGGTGTGTGACAGTCCCGGCTGTGAAATGGCCGGCGCCACCAGCCTGGCTTCACAGCTGGAGACGCGACTGGCCGGGCAGGTGAGGGTGGTGCGCGCCCCGTGTATGGGCCGTTGCGATACGGCCCCGGTGGTTGCGGTCAATCAGCGTCATATTGACCATGCCAGTGTCCAGCTGGTCACAGATGCGGTGGAGCGGGGCCAACTCGCGCCGCAGATACCGTCTTACATCGGGCTGGACAGTTATCGGGAGCAGGGCGGTTATCAATTGCTTGGCCAGTGCCTTGCCGAGACCCGCAGTCCCGAGGAAATTATTCAATCACTCAAGCATGCGTCGTTGCGTGGGCTGGGTGGAGCAGGATTCCCCACCGGTACCAAGTGGGAGGTGGTGAGAAGTTACCCCGGTCCCCGGTATGTGGCGGTAAATGCCGATGAAGGCGAGCCCGGCACCTTCAAGGATCGCTACCACCTGGAGCGGGATCCGCACCGGATGCTGGAAGGTGCGTTAATTGCCGCGTGGGTGGTCCAGGCCGACACGCTGTTTATCTACCTGCGGGATGAATACCCGGCGATCAGGAAAATCCTCAAGACCGAGATAGCTGCATTGCAGGAAGCCGGATTGTCGCCTCACGTGAAGGTGCAATTGCGGCGTGGCGCAGGGGCCTATATCTGCGGCGAAGAGTCCGCCATGCTCGAGTCCATCGAGGGCAAGCGTGCGCTTCCCAGGCACAGACCACCCTATGTGGCTGAGCGTGGACTTTTCGGCTGTCCCACCCTGGTGAATAACGTGGAAACCCTGCATTGGGTGCGGGATATCGTGGAGCGGGGTTCCGAATGGTTTGCCGGTCATGGTCGTAACGGTGCCAAGGGATTACGAAGTTATTCGGTATCTGGTCGGGTGAAGACTCCCGGCGTAAAGCTGGCGCCGGCGGGGATCACCGCCCGCCAGTTGATCAATGAATATTGTGACGGCATGTTGCCGGGACACGAGTTCAGGGCCTATCTGCCTGGCGGTGCTTCGGGAGGCATACTTCCGGCGTCCAAGGCGGACCTGCCGCTGGATTTTGGTTCCCTGGCTGCCGAGGACTGTTTCGTTGGCTCACATGCGGTGGTGATTGTCAGTGACCAGGATGATCTTCGAGGTCTTGCCCTGAACCTGATGCGATTTTTTGAGGACGAGAGTTGCGGCCAGTGCACTCCCTGCCGGGTGGGAACGGAAAAGGCCGTTGCCTTGATGCAGGAGAAACAATGGGACCGCCAGTTACTTGAAGAGTTGGCCACGGTCATGGCGGACGCATCGATTTGCGGACTGGGGCAGGCGGCACCAAATCCGTTGCTGTGTACCTTGCGTTATTTCCCTGAAGAGTTTGAATCATGAGCCAGGGTCCAATCAGATTTTATCTCGACGGCGTGCAGGTCGAGGCTGGCGAAGGGGAGAGCATTTGGGAAGTTGCCAGGCGCCAGGGCACCAGCATTCCTCACCTGTGTCACAGCGGCCAACCCGGCTATCGATCAGACGGAAACTGCCGGGCATGTATGGTTGAGATCGAGGGCGAGCGGGTGTTGGCAGCATCATGCGTTCGTCAGCCGACTCCCGACATGAAAGTTCATACCCAGACGGATCGGGCCGGCGATGCCCGGAAACTGGTGTTTGAATTGTTGATGGCTGATCAGCCCGAGCGTGAGCAGGCCCACGATCCAGAGTCGGAATTCTGGCAATGGAGTGACAAGGTGGGACTGGCCGGTAGCCGGTTCACTGCCCGACACCCGGTGCCGGCGGATCAAAGTCACACGGCCATGGGCGTATTCCTGGATTCGTGTATTCATTGCAACCTGTGTGTCAGGGCCTGTCGTGAAGTGCAGGTGAATGACGTGATCGGCATGGCGGGTCGCGGACACGGCAGCAAGATCGTGTTTGATTTTGACGATCCGATGGGCGACAGCACCTGCGTGGCCTGTGGTGAGTGTGTCCAGGCCTGTCCTACCGGAGCGTTGATAGAGAAGTCCCTGGTGGACGAACAGGGCAGGGCGTGCGCACCGGAATTGAAGAATGTAGACAGCGTGTGCCCCTACTGCGGTGTGGGCTGCCAGGTTACCTACCAGGTGGCCGATGATCATATTGTGGCGGTGCAGGGTCGTGATGGACCGGCCAACCAGGGGCGTCTGTGTGTCAAAGGACGCTTTGGGCTGGATTACCTGCGCCACCCCCATCGACTGACTCGCCCGCTGATTCGTCGTGACGATGCGCCCAAGGATGCTGCAGGGTATGTAGACCCGGCGAATCCCCTCAGCCATTTCCGCGAAGCCAGCTGGGAAGAGGCGTTGGGCAAGGCGGCCGGTGGATTGGCCGGTATACGGGATGAGCACGGGGGCAGGGCGCTTGCAGGCTTTGGTTCCGCCAAGGGCTCCAACGAGGAAGCTTTCCTGTTTCAGAAACTGGTGCGTACCGGCTTCGGCAGTAATAACGTGGATCACTGCACTCGCCTGTGTCACGCCTCGTCGGTGGCGGCGTTACTTGAGGGCATCGGTTCGGGCGCAGTAACGGCCCCGTTCACTGCGGCGGCCCAGGCCGACGTGATTATCGTGATCGGCGCCAATCCCACAGAGAATCACCCGGTAGCCGCGACCTTTTTCAAGCAGGCGGTGAAAGCCGGTGCGAAGCTCATCGTCATGGATCCCCGGGGTACCGCCCTGAAGCGTCACGCGACCCATATGCTGCAATTCACGCCTGGCTCGGATGTGGCCATGCTCAACGCCATATTGAACGTCATTATCAGTGAGGACCTGTGGGACGGCGATTACGTCGCCAGGCACACGGAAGGGTTTGAAAACCTGCGCCAGCGGGTGAAGGAATTTACCCCCGAGGCAATGGCGCCAATTTGCGGTATCGAGGCCGAGCGCTTGCGGGAAGTGGCCCGTTGTTATGCGAGTGCCGGCGCGGGCATCATTTTCTGGGGCATGGGTGTATCCCAGCACAGTCACGGAACCGACAATGCCAGGTGCCTGATCGCCCTGGCCACCATAACCGGTCACGTGGGACGCCCGGGAACAGGATTGCACCCGCTGCGTGGTCAGAACAACGTGCAGGGCGCCTCGGATGCCGGCTTGATTCCGATGTTTTTCCCGGACTACCAGGCAGTGGATGGCGATGACCCCCGTGCCAGGTTTGAAGACGCCTGGGGGACCAGCCTGGATCCCCAGCGTGGCCTGACCGTGGTGGAAATCATGGGCGCCATTCATGCCGGTGAGATTCGTGGCATGTATATCATGGGTGAGAACCCGGCCATGTCCGATCCGGACGTCCAGCATGCGCGACAGGCCCTGGCCAAGCTGGAACACCTGGTGGTCCAGGACTTGTTCATGACAGAAACCGCCTTCCACGCGGACGTCGTGCTGCCGGCTTCTGCCTGGCCTGAAAAAGATGGAACGGTCACCAATACCAACCGCCAGGTGCAACTGGGCAGGCCGGCGCTGGATCCTCCCGGTGAGGCGAAACAGGACTGGTGGATTATCCAGGAGCTTGCCCGGGGTTTGGGTCTGGATTGGAATTACAGCCACCCCAGGGATGTCTTTGCCGAGATGGGCTCGTTGATGCCATCGTTTGCGAATATTTCCTGGGACCGGCTGGAAAGAGAAGGATTCGTAACTTATCCGTGTCCTGCGGAAGATCAGCCCGGTACGGATATTGTTTTCGGAAACGGATTCCCCAGGGAGGGCGGCCGGGCATTGCTGGTCCCCACCGTTCCCACCCCACCGGCCGAGGTTCCCGATGCCGAGTATCCCCTGGTGCTGACCACCGGGCGGCAACTGGAGCACTGGCATACCGGGACCATGACCCGCAGAACGGCAGTGCTGGATGAGCTGGAACCCGAAGCGGTGGCCAGTTTGTCAGCCAGGCAGTTGCAGGCGCTGGGCGTGGAGCCTGGTGGGCCGATTCGGGTGACTACACGCCGCGGAGAAATTGAACTCAAGGCGCGTTGTGATGATGCGGTACCGGACGGGGCGGTGTTCATTGCCTTCTGTTATGCCGAGGCCGCGGTCAACAAGCTGACCAATCCGGTGCTTGATCCTTACGGAAAGATACCCGAGTTTAAATATTGCGCCTGCAAGGTTGAGGCGCTGGCAGAGATCTGGAATTCGTAACGTGGTGAACAAGGGTTATCAGGAATAAAAAAAGGGGCGCCAGGCGCCCCTTTTCTTTTTAGTGCCTCCAGGGCCCTTTATTTTTCAGGTGCCGCAGGAGAGGGGCGAGCTGCGCCGCCAGAAATGCTGGGCGACTCTCCCTTAACCTCATCAAGCCACAGGCCATGGTGTTGCTTTGCCCACGCTTCGTCGACCTCCCCGGTGATCATGCCTTCCAGGGTGCCTTCGTTGCCGATGGTGCCAAGGTAGATATGGCCGATGCTGCCGGCGATTAACGCCAGGCTGCTGATGCCGTGGATGATGTTTGCCAGCTGCATGGTTTCCCGGGTCCAGTCCAGGTTGGGGAACAGCAGGAAGATACCTGATCCAACCATCGCAACGCTTCCCCAGAAGAGAATCCAGAACCACATCTTTTCGCCGCCATTCACGAAGCCTGCAGGCCTGTGAACGCCATCGAAATATCCGCCGCCGGTGAGTATCCATTTAATGTCACTGGAATTGGGAATGTTCTGTGAGATCCACTTCAGCAACATGATGGTTACGCCAGCGGTGAAGAACAGCGACAGGTAATTGTGTACAGGCTTGGCGAAAGCTGCGAAGGCCGCAAAGCCCTCCTTGCCCATGAGGGGTATCAAGACCTCTCGCCCGTACAGTGTCGCCATACCGGTTATCGCGAGAATGATAAACAGGATTGCTACATACCAGTGCAATATCCTATCGACCATTGACCAGCGTGTAACCGTCCTGCCTGTTCGTGTCTCCAGCTTCGCTTTCCCGACAACTGCCTGGAAAATGACTATCAACAGGATCACCACGCCCAGGGCAATTGCTCCGTAGGTGGTTAATGGTCCCTGTCGAATCTCTCTCCAGTTCTGTCCGCCGTTCTGAATCAGCACGTTGGTTTCCTGGCCTTTTACCTGGGTAACGCCAGGTTCACTGCCACGTACGGCACGCCAGAATTCAGATCTGGGATTGCTGCTGGAATCCTGTTGTGCTGCGGCCTCGACGCTATTCACTCCGGTGACCAGGTAACCGGCCATCGGTAGCGCCATGGTGCTGAGCAGTAACAGGGCAAGGCTCCAGAACAGAATGCGCCTGCTGCGCCTCGGATCCCGCCCATTTAAGGTGGTGTTTGCTCGTTCGGCCATCGCCTCAAGTCCTCCTGTGCTCTACAGTCTTTGCTTCCTGTTGTTTCAGCAAGTGCATCTGCAGAGCCTCTTTTGTCGTTGTTCCGTCCTAGCGGTCTGACTGCCCTTCCAGGAAACGCGCGGCCAACTTGGCCTGCTGTTCCGGATTGGCCTGCTTTGCCAGCAATGGATCTGTGGTGCCCCGATAGACCCCCGGGTCATGCAGGGTAATGTCGGTATCCTCGTAACAACCCCCCATGGCGAAAGAGGCCATGATTAACAGGGTAACGGTTACTTTTCGCATCACGATTCTCCTTAGTGCTGTGCGGTGGTTTACCGGGTCGGCCAGGCCGACCCGGAATGCCACGGCCTAGCTGTCAGCCTTGTAAGCAACTCCCCAGCCCCAGGTTTGGGGACGAGAGCTCCGCTTCAGGACGCGTTCGCGATAGATGTCAGCCACCATGTCGCCATCACCTCCCAGGAGCGCCTTGGTCGAGCACATCTCTGCACATAGTGGCAGTTTGCCCTCGGAGATACGATTCCGGCCGTATTTCTCGAACTCGGCCTGGGATCCATCTTCCTCGGGACCGCCTGCGCAGAAGGTGCACTTGTCCATTTTTCCCCTGACCCCGAAGGCCTCTTTCTGGGGATACTGTGGCGCGCCGAAAGGACATGCGTAGAAGCAGTAGCCGCAGCCAATGCACAGGTCCTTGTCGTGCAGAACGATGCCATCGTCGGTGGTGTAGAAGCAGTCGACGGGACACACAGCGGCGCAAGGTGCGTCGCTGCAATGCATGCAGGCCACCGAGATGGATTTCTCACCCGGTACACCGTCATCCAAAGTGACCACGCGACGGCGATTAACACCCCACGGGACTTCGTGCTCGTTTTTACATGCGGTTACGCAGCCATTGCATTCAATGCAGCGCTCGGCATCACAAAGAAATTTCATTCTTGCCATGATCTATATCCTCCTCAGGCCGCGCTGATCTTGCAAAGGGTGCACTTGGTTTCCTGCATCTGGGTAACCGAGTCATAACCGTAGGTGAAGGCCTGGTTGGCCGCCTCGCCGCGCACATAAGGTGCCGCGCCTTCCGGATACTTGTCGAGCAGGTCCTTGCCTTCATACCAGCCGGCGAAGTGGAATGGCATAAATACCACGCCGCGTCCGACTCTCTCGGTGATCTGGGCCCGAACTTTCACCTTTGCACCTTCCGCACCTTCGAGCCAGATCCAGTCGCCGTCACGGATGCCGGTGTCATTGGCGTCTCCGGGATGAATCTCGGCGAACATCTCTTGTTGCAGCTCAGCCAACCAGGGGTTGGAGCGGGTTTCATCGCCGCCACCCTCGTATTCAACCAATCTTCCGCTGGTCAGGATCAAGGGATACTCAGATGTCTTGTCCTGGGCCTGGATGGAGGCATAACGGGTGGGTAGACGATAGTGACTCTTGCGATCCTCGTAGGTGGGATATTTTTCCACCAGGTCACGCCGTGACGTGTACAGGGGTTCGCGATGAATCGGCACTCGATCCGGGAATGTCCAGACGATGGCGCGCGCCTTGGCGTTGCCAAATGGTGCACAACCGTGAGCGATGGCTACACGCTGAATACCGCCAGACAGGTCGGTCTTCCAGTTCTTTCCTTCCGCGGCAGCTTTTTCTTCCGCGGTCAGGTCTTTCCACCAGCCCAACTGCTTGAGCATGTCCGCACTGAATTCCGGATAACCGTCCTGAATCTCTGCGCCTACGCTGTAGGAGTCCTCGGCCAGCAGGTTCTTGCCCTCGAACTCGACACCGAAACGGGCGCGGAAATTCAGTCCGCCATCCGCTACAGACTTGCTGGTGTCGTAGAGTATCGGAGTGCCCGGATGTTTCATTTCCGGCGTGCCCCAACATGGCCACGGCAGACCGTAGTACTCGCCATCGCAAGGACCACCTTCGGCTAACAAGGTCGTGGTGTTGAAGGTGTGCTTGTTAAGCAACTGCAGCTTCAGTCTTTCTGGACTCTGGCCGGTATAGCCGATAGTCCACATGCCGCGATTGATTTCTCTCAGGATGTCCTCGATCAGGGGCTCGTCAGCGCTGTTGACCTGTATGTTCTTGAACAGCTCGTCAGCAAAGCCCAGCTTCTTGGCCATCTTGTACATGATGGTGTGATCGGGCAGTGCTTCAAACAATGGTTCGATCAATTTGTCGCGCCACTGGAATGAGCGGTTGGACGCGGTAACCGATCCGTAAGTCTCGAACTGGGTTGCTGCGGGCAGCAGGTACATGCCTTCCTGACGATCAGGCATTACAGCCGTGTGGGTCGGGTAGGGATCGACGACCACTACCATTTCCAGGGTTTCCAGGGCCTTCTTCATTTCCGGGCCGCGGGTCTGGCTGTTGGGAGCATGTCCCCAGAAGAACATCGCTTTCAGATTGTCTCGCTGGTCAATGTTGCGGCTGTCTTCCAGCACACCGTCAATCCAGCGCGATACCGGTATGCCGGCCGAGTTCATGGGGTTGGCAAAAGGAATGCCCATTGCCCCATCCTCGTCCCCGGTCTTGGTGTCCATGTAGCCGGTGTCGAAACGACCCTTCAGCCAGTCGAAGTCCACACCCCAGACTCGTGCCCAATGGGCCCAGGAGCCTTCTGCCAGGCCGTAGTAGCCGGGCAGCGTGTGAGAGAGGATTCCAAGGTCAGTTGCGCCCTGCACGTTATCGTGGCCGCGGAAGATGTTGGCGCCGCCGCCGGAAACGCCCACGTTACCCAGTGCCAGTTGCAGCACGCAGTAGGCGCGGGTGTTGTTGTTACCGATGGTGTGCTGGGTGCCGCCCATACACCAGACGATGGTTCCGGGTCGATTTTCGGCCATGGTCTGGGCCGCCAGTTTCACCTGGTCACCAGGTACGCCGGAGACTCTTTCCACCTCGTCCGGAGTCCACTTGGCGACTTCCTTTCGGATCTCGTCAAGTCCGAATACGCGCTGGCGGATGTATTCCTTGTCTTCCCAGCCGTTCTCGAAGATGTGGTACAGCATTCCCCAGATCAGCGGCACGTCGGTTCCGGGACGAATCCGCATGAACTGGTCGGCGTGGGCGGCGGTACGTGTGAAACGCGGGTCAACCACGATCATCTTCGCGCCGTTTTCCTTGCCTTTCAGAATGTGCTGCATGGCAACCGGGTGGGCTTCCGCGGCATTACTGCCGATGAAGAACATCGCCTTGCTGTTATGCATGTCGTTGTAGGAATTGGTCATGGCGCCGTAGCCCCATGTATTCGCTACGCCTGCCACGGTGGTGGAGTGACAAATTCGCGCCTGGTGGTCCACGTTGTTCGTGCCCCACAGGCCGGCAAATTTGCGGAACAGGTAAGCCTGCTCGTTATTAAATTTGGCGGAGCCCAGCCAGTACACCGAATCAGGGCCTGAGCGCTTGCGAATATCAAGCACCTTGTCGCCAATCTCGTTGATGGCCTCGTCCCAGGACACCTGCTTCCATTTGCCGCCAGTGAGCTTCATGGGATGTTTCAGACGGCGTTCACCGTGTCCATGCTCGCGAACCGATGCGCCCTTGGCGCAATGACCACCCAGGTTGAACGGGGAATCAAAATCCGGTTCCTGTCCGGTCCATACGCCGTTTTGCACTTCTGCAACAACGCCGCAGCCGACAGAACAGTGCGTACAAACCGATTTACGAATTTCGGTTTCGCCTCCGGCCGCACCGGCTGCCGCTTCAGCGCGCCGCATCATGACCGGTTGCAGTGCTCCGGCTACTGCACCGCCGCCAACAGCCAGGCTGGTGCGACGTAAAAAGGTGCGCCTGTCGATCGCGCTACCAAGGATTCCTTTTAAAGGAACTGTGGTTCCATCAGGGCTAAGGTCTCGTTTTTTTGTCAGCTTCATCGCTGAGACTCCTCACTGTAGTTCTTTAACGCATCAGCACATCGGTCACTTCAATCAGAAGCGGGCCTTTTGGTAATAACGATTGATGTGCGGCGTGAGGTGGTAGCCCTTGGCATGGGGCTTTTCATTGGTTGCAACAGGTGTTGGTTCCGCATTTGCCGTGCCGGCGGCAGATACTACGGCTGCCGCACCACCGGCTACCGCAAGTTCCTTGAGGAATGTTCGCCTGCTTTTCTTATCCACTTGCGATTCCCGGGTCATTACACTCTCCTCAATCAGACTGCTTGGTCGTCATCGGTTTCGATATTTCAGTTTTGCCGTTCCCCAGCGTTAGCTGGCTCTGACGGCTCCCAAAAGCGGAGGTATTCCTTCTCCACTTCCATAAATTGCTCACCCAGTTGCCCCACCGCGCGGTAAAAACGCGCGGAGGATGCTTCCTGCATGTCGCGGAAAAAGCGCGGCATCCAGGTTGCGATGTGACGTTGGAAAAACTGGCCCTGGGCAGCCAGGTCAGTGGTGGTAATCATGGACATGACTTCGCACAGGGCCGCTGCGTGATCTTCAGGGTCGGTGACGCCTTCCTGGCGCGCGAATCCCAGCTCCAGCAAATCACCCCGAAGCTTGGCCAGGGGCTGCTCCATCAGAAATCCTGTCATGTACCAGGAGCCGAAGGGCATGAGTTCGCCCCGACCCATGCCGGTAAACAGATCGTGATACTCGTCATTGAGTTCTGCGGTGTCGGATCGGCCGGCGGCCTGGCGCAGCATTTGCCATGCTGCACCCAGCAGGTCTCCTGACTCACTGTCTTGTACATCGATCCGGGAGAGCAGGTTCAGGCTGTCTTCAACCGGTGGTGCGGACAGTAAATGGGCAAGCAGACTATAGGTGTTGGCGCGCAACACATCCTCGGGGGCCTCTGTGGGGCCACCCGATTGCCGGACTTCGGCTTCACTGGTCTGGGGTGCTTCGGACAATCGTCACCTTCTTGGTCTATTCAGACCTAAATAAAAGCAAGTTGTGGGCCAAGTATTTTTGGAAATATCGGAGTAAAACGAACCTATAACTTCAAATAATTCAAATTTTTGTGACCCGGCTGCGACAATTTGGCTCAACCTGAGTCATATGTTGGCAATTGGGGACTAAATGGGCATGTCAGACTTATCAGCCTGGGACTGCATCATGTCCTTCACCCTGCAGTGTTCACACATGTACAGCCGTCGCTTGGCGTCCTCTGTCTGGAACATCCAGTGGCCATCCAGTTTCTCGCTGACGACTTTCAGCATGGACTGGGTGGCGAAGGCCTTGCCACAGACGATGCAGCACAGGGGCTGCTCCTCATTCAGCAGCCGCACCTGGTGGCGCTTGTCGTTGTCATAAACAAACCGGGCATGCCGTGTGATGGCATCTTCGGGGCAGGCTTTTTCACACAGGCCGCACTGCACGCAGTCCCACTCCATGAACTTGAGCTGGGGCAGGTCGGCGCCGTCACGCAGGGCCTTGGTGGGGCAAACCGCCACGCATCCCATGCACAGGGTGCAGGCCTGCTTGTCCACGCGAATATCACCGAATGGCGCCGCAGCAGGTAAATCCACCGATTTTCGGGTGGAGCCGGCCTGGGAATACAGGTGGTTAAATGCGTTGCGCAGGGTGGTCCGCTTGTCTTCCTGGGGCACGAAGCGCGCCGCCCGCTTCACCTGGGAACGAGGAAGCGAGTCTCCAAGCCGCCCGGCGGCGTCAGGTTGTTCTACATCCACCAGCCCGAGGCAGTCTTCGGGATATCCCATGCCCTGGAGAATGGGCTGGGAAAAACTGATCTGGTCGGCCAGTTCGGAGCGCATCCTGGCCGGTGTGCCGCCAGTCACCGCCATCAGCACGCCCGCCGCACCAAACGCCAGGCTGGCCATCCAGGCGTCCATGCCGATGGAGCCAATTTCTTCGAGTTGAACAGGGATGATTCGCTCGGACAGCGACTCTGCCAACCCGCCATAAATTGCCATGCCGCTCCAGCCGTCGTGAAACAACAGGATGGGGTCTTCTCCGCCGGCTTCCTGGTAGGCGGTAAGCAGTGTTTGTATGTGGCCCAGCAGCTCGCTGACCTTGGGGAAGGCGTAGGTCATGGCGCCGGTAGGGCAGGCCGCAACACAACTGCCACCGCCCTGGCATAAATAGGGATCCACGCTTACCGTGTCGCCCAGCGATGTAATGGCCACCGCCGGACAGGCATCCAGGCAGCGGGTGCACCCGGGTACGCCGCTGCGTCCGTGGGCGCAAATGTCCGGGTTGTACTGGAAATATTTTGGCTTCTCGAATTCACCGGTCATGCCAGGGAGAAGCTTGAGGTCCCGTTCCAGGCTCTCGGGGCTGGATGGGGAGTAATAGCCGACAGGCAGGATTTCCGCGTCAATCAACCTGGGCGACCCCTGGTCCAGCACCAGGTCGTACTCCAGGAGTTTCTTGTCCAGCGGCGACGCATCATCGGGCTGGATTACCGAGATTTTGTATTGCCCCAATGCGCCTTTCAGTGCGGGCCGCCCACCACGGATGACGCGAAAGCCGTTTTCCAGGGAGGTAACAGGAGGCGTATCAGAGGGCACCCAGAGCGTGCATTCCAGATCGTCCCGTAGTGTTGCCGCCGTGGACAGGCAATCCGAGTCTGGGCCGATAATCAGCAAACGTCCCTGGGAGACGTAGTTGACCAGAGAGGTAGGAGTGAACTCGTGTTGCGGCTCCCCGGCCAGTGCCCTGGCTCGTGCAGCGCCATTGGCGCCGGTGCTGGGAAGTTCATGACTGGCCTTGGTCATCCTGTGTCTCCGTCTTCAAGTTGCTGTTCTTGGTCTCGTCCGGCAGATCTTCGATTTCGTCCGCCGCTTCATTGTCGGCAGGGGAGTCATCGGTGAGTTTTTCTTTTGCATCGTCAAGGGTTTGCTGCAGTTTTTCTTTCATACGCTCTATAGCGTGCTTCATATCACAGGTCACCACATCGCCCAGGGGTACCCAGATTGAATAGTCCTCGGCGTAGTCGTCCATCCCGTCGGTGATATTGAACTTTGCTCCATGGAACATTTTTCGCAGGGCCGTCTTGCGTAATTTTTCACTCACCCCTGCAGAGAGAAAACCGCTGAAATCCGAGTCCTGGTCCAGGCTTTCCAGGGGGGGCATATCGGCGTCGGTGAGCACAGGTTGCTCTGTTTCGACAGCCTCACCCGCCTCCGCCTTGGGCTCCGCCTGTGGCTCCCGGGCCTCGCTCTTGCGCTGGGACCATCGGGATATGAAATCTTCCGCCGGGACGTCCGGGTCCGCGGTTTCCAGTTCCCTGGGATCCTGGTCTGATTCACTCATGAGGGCTTCTCGTCCAGCCACTTCTTGCGCTTCCGAACCGACTTTTCCTTGGGCACATAGTGTTGCACCACGAAACTCTCCAGTTGCCGGTAGATTTCCGGAGCTATCGGTACCGAGTAGACGCGATCGTCACCCTCTATGCCGGCACTTGCCTCATCGTGGTTTGCGGTCACCGCAAACGGCTCTACATCGCCATTCGGATCTTCATGACAGAGCACATACAGGGAGGGATTGTTTCCAACCAGGTTGTACCAGTAGTTTTCAGCGCCATCTCGATAAAGGCACATCCGGAACCCGGACCACAGGTAATGCTGCAGGTCGGCCCCATCGCGCATCAGTTGTTTGCGCTGGACGCCGGATTCGGGGTCGAAGGGCATGACGCCGACAGCCTCCCAACTGGCGACACTCCATTGCCCCTGCTTGACCTGTTTGGTCTGCATGATCACGGAAACCGGTATGGTCAGTTGGTTGCTCATAAATCTTTGGACAGCCTCCAGTTCTTACAAGTTTTCCCCAGCGTTTAGCGCGGGTCAGGCAGCGCTCCCTGTCGCTGGATGCGCGACTGCCTTTAGGACGAAGCAAGTTGCGTACCAAGCGCGATTTCGGTGTTAGTTCCCGTGGCCGGTAATCCCATTGGGGTTTATGCCGGGAATGCAGGGACAAAATGCGCCACGGGGTAGATAGGCTGGGACATTTTGTCACTATCTTTTGAGTTTCCGCATGGTTGAACAGGCGATCCAGTAGGGCGCTTGGTCGTTCTGCGGTTCAGGGAATACTTTTTGCATCGCTGCTTGTTGAGCACCGGTGATCGGAGATGATTACGGTGCCGTCAACATCAGGACACCGCATATGGGGATAGCAACAATCAGCCGCAGATTGGAAGGGCCATTCAGGGCGGCCGCAGAGTCCGGTAGCGTGCCCATGGAGCCGCTGCCGCGGTTTATGAGTGTTCGCCAGGTCGCCCGGTATCTGAACATTAACGAGAAAAAAGTGTATTCCCTGGTCAACGAGGGAAAGATTCCGGCCAGCAAGCTCACAGGAAAATGGCTTTTCCCACGGGACCTGGTGGACCAATGGATACTCGAATCCAGCCATGGTGGGCTGCTCACTGACAGGATGATTATCGCCGGCAGTGATGATCCACTGCTGGCCAGGGCGATCATGCAGGTATCCAACCAGATCCAGGCCCGCGCCCTGATTGGCTGCACATCGACCAGCACCCAGCTTGGACTGTCCCTGCTCGCCCGCCGCAGGGCGGATATCTGTGCCTTGCACTGGGGTCCTGCCGAGGAAAGCCTCATGCGTCACCCGGCCTTGCTCAAGCAATATGCCCAGCACCATGAGTGGGTACTGGTGAGGTTGTTCTTGCGGGACCAGGGGTTGATCGTGGTGCCGGGTATGTGGACCGCCGAGTCGGACATCAGCGATTTGTTTTCCTCAGAGGTGCGCTGGGTAATGCGCCAGGAAGGGGCGGGGTCCAACCGCTTCCTGCAGGAAATCACCACCCGGCATGGATTGAATCCGGCTGCTCGCAGGGTGACTTGCCAGGCCCTGTCGGAGCGCGATGGGGCGAGCATGATAGCCATGGGCCAGGCAGATGTGGCGCTGGGCGTTCGTGCGACAGCTGCCGAATTCGGACTGGACTTTATTCCTATCGGTGCAGAGGCATTCGATCTGGCCATGCCCCGGGGGATTTTCTTCCGAACCCTGTTCCAGAAGTTACTGGAACAATTGCGGGCGCCGGAATGTCAGCGCCTGGCCCAGATGCTGGGCGGCTACGATTTCAAGGAACTGGGGAAGCTGGTCTGGCCGACCTAGGCGTCATTCCTGGGGTGAAGTTCGTGCTCAATCACGTGGGATAGCCCCAGTTCAGGCACCTCGAGAGTGATCTTCGCGGCGATTCCGCCGTTTTTCAGCGTGCCTTGTCCGGCGGCAGCGCGAATCGCTTTTTCGATCTCCCGCTGGGAGGTGACGCCGACCGTCTTGAGGAATTTCCGAATCTCCATATTCAGTCGATCCTCGTCCAGTGTAATTTCGCTCATTGTGGTGTTCCGTCCCGGAAAAAGTTGTCGGCGGATAGCTCGCCTAGTGATTGCCTGGTTCTGCAGGCAGCTTTCGCTCGAGGGTCTTGCGAGAGATCCCCAGGCGGCGGGCCGCTTCGGATTTGTTGCCACCGCTGGCCTCGAGCACCTGGGCCATGTGGCGTTGCTTAACCTGCTCCAGGGTCCAGTCCAGGGAGTAGTCGGACTGGTCCTCCGCGCTGGTTTCAGTTAGCAGTTGCAGGGATTCCTCCGGCGGGATGCCCAGCAGTAGCGTCCGTTCCAGGACATTCTTCAGCTCTCGCACATTTCCAGGCCAGGTATGAGCCTGGAGGGTGTCCAGGGTTCTCTGGCTTATGGGTACTGGAGGCACCGCCAGTTCTGCTGACAGGCTCGCGATGAAGTGGTCCACCAGGGCCGGAATGTCCTCTCGTCTGCTGCGCAGAGATGGCAGGTCGATATGAATTACGTTCAAGCGGTAGTAGAGATCTTCACGAAACTGGCCCATTTTTATACGGGTGGTCAGTTCGTGCTGTGTGGAGGCCACGATCCGGCAATCGATAGCCACCTCCCGGTCTGAACCCACCGGGCGAATCGCGCTTTCTTCGATGGCCCGCAGCAGCTTCACTTCCATGTCGAAAGGCATTTCACTGATTTCATCCAGGAATACCGTGCCTCCACGTGCCGAGACAAAAAGTCCGTCCCTGCCCTGGTGAGCGTTGGTGAAGGCGCCCCGGGTGTGTCCAAACAGCTCGCTTTCCAGCAGTTCGGGGGCAATTGCCCCGCAGTTGACCGGCACGAAATTGCCATTACGTCCGCTGCTGTGGTGTAGCAGTCGCGCTACCAGTTCCTTGCCGGTTCCGGTTTCCCCCTGGATCAACACGGTGGCCGGTGAGGCCGCTATTCGTTCGATCAAGGCCTTGACCTGCCGGATTGACGGGCTTTCTCCCACCAAGCTGTGCTTTGACGTATGAATCAGCCGTGGTGGCTTGGGAACAACCCCTTTAGCATGAATGGAGAGGTGCCGCCTGAAGGCGTCCATCAGATCCTCAGGCTGTGCCGGGCGGTTTACGATATCGCTGACACCGGCACGCAGGGCGTTGATTGCCAGCTCGGTATCGGGGCGGTAGGCGCTGAGGATTATGCTGGATGAGCCCTTTAATGCGGGGATCCAGTCCAGGCTCCAGTCTCCATTGTCCGCCGGATCCACCACCAGGAAATCGAAGTGACAGCGCGCTACCAGCTGCCTGGCCTTTTCCAGGCTGTCCGCAGACTCCACCAGTCCGCACTGCCTGGCCAGCCGCTGCTGTAGCTGTGAACGATGATTTTGTTCGCCCCCTACCAGCATCACCGACAGCCGTTTGCAGGCGCCTTCTTTACCGGGGGAGTCCTGGTGTCCGTTAGTCCTTTTCGTCCTCGTCATCTCACCCTGCTTAGTCGGCAGTCCTGGCGGGAAAACAGGATATGCATCCAATCTTCTCAGCCAGATTGCCCATTATTATCGCTGGAGCCTGGGTTCGAGCCGGGCCCGCGTATGGTTGTTCGACAGTCCGATATGTCCCATGAAACTACTCTTTGGGACAAGATGACGCAATAAGACCTTCGGATATCGTCAATTTGACCCGTTTTTTCCCTAAACTTGGGGTGCGAATTGGAAAGCGGGGTAGAAGGGCCTCGAAAAAAGCCCAATACTCCGCAGTGGCACTCAACTTGCAGGTATGCAGGTCTGTCGAATCGGCTCGTAAAACTAGAGCACATGTCGCTGGGGAGGCGGCGAGTCAATGAGTGAGGTTTTTTCCGCTGTGGCCACAGCCGTAGAACTGGTCGTCAGGCTGGATCCGGACCTGGTGGAAATTGTTGCCCTGTCCCTGAAGGTCAGTCTTTCCGCCGTGCTGATTGCTGCGCTGGTGGGGCTGCCACTGGGTGCTGCGGTTGCACTGGTGAAATTTCCGGGTCGCCGGGGAGCGGTAATTTTGCTGAATGCCGCGATGGGCCTGCCACCGGTAGTGGTTGGCCTGGTCGTCTATCTGCTGTTGTCTCGCGCCGGACCCCTGGGTGAGTTGGGGATTCTTTTTACTCCCGCGGCCATGGTTATCGCCCAGAGCATCCTGATCACGCCAATTATCGCCGCTCTGACCCGGCAGACTATTTCAGACCTGCACGAAGAATATGATGAATACCTGTGTTCACTGGGCGCGGGACACTTGCAGAGAATCACCACCTTGTTATGGGACGGTCGCTTTCGACTGCTCACCGGGCTGCTGGCAGGATTCGGCCGGGCCAGCGCCGAGGTCGGTGCGGTGATTATCGTTGGCGGCAACATCAATCACGTTACCCGGGTAATGACCACCACCATCGCCCTGGAAACCAGCAAGGGAAATCTGAACCTGGCCCTGGCCCTTGGCATCGTACTGATTATTCTCGCGGCCAGCGTGAACGCCGCGGCAGTGCTGATCGGTGATGCAGCGAGCAAGCGTTATGGATAAGGCGATCGAACCGAATCGGGTGATGCCACTGGAGGTCCTGGATCTTTCCTATGACGCCGGTGGAAAGACCTTGCTAAACAAGCTTGATTTCCGCCTGGAGGATGGAGTCCGCACGGTCATACTTGGCCCCAATGGCGCGGGGAAAAGCTTGTTGCTGCGGGTCTGCCACGGATTGCTGCAGCCTGGCTCCGGCAGCGTCAGCTGGGCAGGCCGTACGCCGTCACAGGCAGGCCGCGAACTGGCTATGGTTTTCCAGCGAACGGTTTTGCTTCGGCGCACGGTTGCCGACAACATTGCTCATACCCTGGCCATCATGGGTGTGCCACGGGAGCAACGAAGTTCCCGTATCGACACTGCGCTCAAAGAAGCCGGACTGTCGGAGCTGGAGGATCATCCGGCACGCACCCTCTCAGGTGGTGAGCAACAACGACTGAGTATCGCCCGGGCAAGAGTGCTGCGTCCCCGGGTTTTGTTGCTGGACGAACCCACCTCGAATCTCGATCCCGGCGCCACCGCGGCGGTAGAGGGAATGATTCGCGCCGCCGACGCGGATGGCACCCGGATCATCATGACCACCCATGACATTTTGCAGGCCAGGCGACTGGCGGATGAAGTCCTGTTTCTGCACCGCGGAGGATTGCTGGAACACACCTCGGCAAGCGAATTTTTCGCCGAACCGAAGACCGACGAGGCGAGACGATTTTTACGTGGTGAATTACTCGAATGAGAGAGGTCAGTATGAAAAAGTTTTTGTTTGTATTCGTGGCTCTTGCGGGTGCATTACTGGGAAATTTTTGCGCGGCCACTGAGGAGCAACCTTTCCTGGTCCTGGCGTCCACCACCTCTACCGAGAATTCCGGGCTGTTCGATTACATCCTGCCAGAATTCACCCGAGACTCCGGCATCCAGGTCCGGGTTGTTGCGGTGGGAACCGGACAGGCGATTCGTCTTGCAAGCAGCGGCGATGCGGATGTTTTGCTGGTGCACCATCGACCGTCGGAAGATGCGTTTGTTGCACAAGGACTGGGAGTGCGTCGCTATCCGGTAATGCACAATGATTTCGTGCTGGTCGGGCCGGCCGCTGATCCAGCCTCGGTGATCGGTCAGGCGGATATGTTGCAGGCGCTGCAGGCAATCGCTCGCTCGGAATCGTTGTTTGCATCCCGCGGAGATGACAGCGGTACCCACAAGAAGGAACTCAGTCTCTGGGCCGAGGCCGGGGTGGACCCGGTGGTGGACAGCGGCGCCTGGTACAGGGAGACCGGTTCCGGCATGGGCGCCACCTTGAATACCGCCGTCGCCATGGGCGCCTATGCGCTGAGCGACCGTGCGACCTGGGCAAGTTTTGGCAACAAGGGCGAACTGAAGATCGTGCTTGAAGGTGACCCCCGACTGTTCAATCCCTACGGGGTAATACTGGTCAACCCGGAGCGCTTTCCCCATGTTCGGGCGAGCCTCGGGCAGGCCTTTATTGATTGGTTGGTATCGACTCGAGGGCAGGCGCTGATTGCCGCTTATGCTATTGACGGGGCGCCGGTGTTTTTTCCTGATGCTATGGTTGATCACTAAGGAGAATATCTTGCCCGGAAGCCAGGACACGACAAGCAAATCGATGAATGGTCAGATTACCGGCCTGGTACTGGCGGGTGGCCGTGCCCTGCGTATGGGCGGATCGGACAAGGGCCTGGTGGAGCTTGCCGGAAAGCCCATGGTTGCCTGGGTGATTGATTGTCTCCGGGAACAGGTTGATGAGTTGATCATTAATGCCAACCGCAACCAGGATGTATACGGCGCCATGGGGTATCCAGTGGTGGCGGATCGCAGCGGAGACTTCCAGGGACCCCTGGCCGGCATGGCCAGTGGCATGCAGGCAGCGCGGGGCGATTGGTTGTTGACCGCGCCATGTGATTCGCCGCTGGTTTCACCGCTACTGGCCCAGCGTATGTTGCAGGCTTGTGAACAGGGCGCCGAGATTGCTGTCGCCCACGATGGGCAACGGCTGCAACCGGTGTTTGCGATGATTCGCTGTAACCTGCTTGAAAGTCTCCAGGCCTACCTGGACGCCGGCGACCGCAAGATAGATCGATGGTACCGGCAGCATGCCATGCAGGAAGTGGATTTCAGCGATTGCCAGGATACGTTTTTGAACATCAATGAACCGGCTGACCGTGAGCAACTGGAAGCCAGGCTGGCAGCACAAGGTGGAGTAAAAGAATGAGTCACGGAGAGCCTATGGCCCCTGGGGATTGTTGCACGGATAGTCATGCCGACACCGCCATGCCCCTGCACCAGGCGCTTGAGCAAGTGCTGGCCGTGGTGGAGCCGGTCAGCGAGGTTGAGGTTCTGGATATCCGGGAGGCTCTTGGTAGGGTGTTGGCGGAGGATGTGATCTCTGCCGTGGATGTCCCGGCGCATACCAATTCGGCGATGGATGGTTACGCCCTGGCAGGTTCGGATTTACCCAAGGCAGGTAAATGCACCTTGCAACTGGTGGGCACCGCCTGGGCGGGCAGGCCCTTGCAGGCCCGGGTCGAGGCCGGCCAGTGCGCCCGCATCATGACCGGGGCAGTCATGCCCGCGGGCACCGATACGGTGGTCATGCAGGAACATGTTGAACGGGTGGATGACGGCGTCGTAATTGATGACCGGCATCGCGCCGGCCAGCACGTTCGCCCGGCGGGTGAGGACGTTGCGGCGGGGGCGGTGGGCGCCCGGGCAGGAATCGTGATTCATCCAGCCATGCTGGGTGTGCTGGCCTCGTTGGGGGTTGGCCGCGTGTCGGTGCTGCGCCGACCCAGGGTGGCATTTTTCTCTACCGGGGATGAGCTTGTCGGAATCGGTGAGACACTCAAGGAAGGCCAGATTTACGACAGTAATCGTTACACTCTTTACGGCGTGCTGACCCGGTTGGGAATGGACGTCATGGACCTGGGCGTAGTGCCCGATGACCCGGATGTACTGGAGTCGGTGCTGATGAAGGCATCCCAACAGGCGGATGCCATCGTGACCACCGGCGGCGTTTCGGTGGGCGAAGCGGACTTTGTTACCCAGATACTTGAGAAAGTCGGTCAGGTGAATTTCTGGAAGGTGGCCATGAAACCGGGTCGCCCGTTTACCTTTGGTCGCATTGGTCGGGCCTGCTTTTTTGGTTTGCCGGGCAATCCCGTGTCGGTGATGTCCACGTTTTACCAACTGGTGCAGCCGGCCCTGCTGGCCATGACCGGAGCCCGGGTCGAGGACCCGGTAATAATGCTCGACGCGCGGGTGACTCATCGACTGAAAAAGAAGCCCGGCCGCCGGGAATTCCAGCGGGGGGTTTTGCAGCGTGACGCCCAGGGGGATTACCAGGTTACCGGCACCCGCCACCAGGGCGCCGGGGTGTTGAGTTCCATGGCCGCAGCAAATTGTTTTATTGTTTTGGAAGAGGATCGCGGCGCGGTTGAGCCGGGAGACATGGTGAAGGTACAGCCGTTCCGCGGACTGGTCTGAGCCAGCTTATTACCCCAAGGAGAACCCATGGCGCATAGCGATGGAAATGCACGTGATTTTGTACCGCTGAATATTGCCGTACTCACCGTTTCGGATAGCCGGGATGAGAGCACCGACAAGTCGGGGAAACTGTTGGTGGAGCGATTGACCTCAGCCGGCCATCGCTGCGCCGAGAAGGCAATTGTCCCGGATGATGTGTACGCAATACGGGCCATTGTCTCACGCTGGATTGCCGACCCGGATACCCAGGTGGTGATCACAACCGGTGGCACCGGCGTGACTGGCAGGGACGGTACGCCGGAGGCGGTTCAGCCCTTGCTTGATAAACAGATCGATGGTTTCGGCGAGGTATTCAGATCAATTTCCCTGCAGCAAATTCGCACCTCCACCATCCAGTCCCGGGCCCTGGGCGGGGTGGCCAACGGGACCTACATTTTTTGTGTGCCCGGTTCCACCGGAGCCTGCGCCACGGCCTGGGATGAATTGATTAACGCCCAGCTGGATTACCGCACCCGGCCCTGCAACCTGGTGGAGTTGATGCCCAGGTTGCTGGAGCGCTAATGAGCGAATCGGCCGTGACTCTGCTGGTGGGAACCCGGAAAGGCCTGTTCCGACTCGAGTCGGACCCGGTCCGCGGTAACTGGCAGCTTAGCGGTCCATTCATGGCTGGCAATGAGATCATGCATATCGTGCAGTCCCCGGAGCATTCGGCTCATCTGCTGGTATCGACCAATCATCCGATCTGGGGCGCTCACATCTATGCAAGTCACGACCAGGGGCATAACTGGCAGTCGCTGGAGAATACCCCTCACCACAAGCCCGGCAGTTTTTCTCCCAGCCTGAAGGCCATCTGGTTTCTTGCAACCATGCCCCAGGGTCATGGCGTCTATGCCGGCATAGACCCGGCAGGGTTGTTCTATAGTCCTGATGCAGGGAATACCTGGGAGCCGGTGAAAGGGTTGAACAACCATCCCACCCGCAATCGCTGGGAACCGGCCCGGGGTGGTTTTTCTGTGCATTCGATTCGTATCGATCCGGATGATACCCGGCGCATGGTGGCATCGGTGTCCGCCGGTGGAGTATTCCGTAGCGAGGACGGCGGCCAGAGTTGGGAGCCTGCCAACCGTGGCGTGCGTGCCGAGAATCTGCCCGGAGAGTTTCCCGAGTTGGGGCATAACGTGCACCGGGTGGTCCAGGCGCCCAGCGAGCCTTCCCGGTTGTACCGCCAGTGCTACAACGGTCTGTATCGCAGCGATGACTTTGGCCTGAACTGGCGTGAAATTACCGCCGGCCTGCCCAGTGATTTTGGTTATGCGCTGGCGGTATCGCCATCTTGTGCGGACACCGTGTTCCAGGTGCCGGAGTCCGGTTCCCATATGCGTGCCGCGGTGGACGGAAAGCTGCGGGTGTTCCGAAGTGATGACGGTGGCGGCAGTTGGCAGTCGGCCAGTCGCGGATTGCCCCAGGAGCATGCCTACGTGAGTGTACTCAGGCAGGCCATGTGTACCGACAGCCGTCCGGACTGCGGCGTGTATTTCGGTACCACCAGCGGTCATGTTTTTGGCAGCCCCGATGGAGCTGGAAACTGGGAGCTGTTGGCCAGTTACCTGCCCAGGGTGCTGTGCGTGAAGGCCCTGGATTTGACTCAGCATGGCGGTGACTCTTGAGTGCGTTGCTGGACGCGTTTAATGCCCGTGAGGGTATCGTCTGTGCGGTGGGTGCCGGGGGCAAGAAGAGCACTTTGTATCGACTGGCCCGTGAGCACCCGGGCAGGGTTGGGGTCACAGCCACCTCCTACACCACGTATTTTCCGGCCGAATTGAATGCCCTGGAAATCGTGTCCGAGCTTCCGGAGCTTGAACAGCGGGTGCTGGCCAGCGAGGGCCCCGGTTGTGTTGCCTATGCACGAACCGGTGACAAACCTGCCCGCTTGCGTGGCCTGCCAATTTCCCTGGTCAGGAAACTGCATGAGATGGGCGGTTTTGACGCTACATTTGTGAAAGCCGATGGGGCGCGCATGCGCTGGCTGAAATCCCCCAGGGAGGATGAGCCTGTGATTCCCGACGGGGCCACCACGGTGTTGATGCTGGCCTCCGCCCGCGCCCTGGGTGAACCCCTGGACGAGCGCATTGCCCTGCGCCTGGAGCAGATACACGCCCTGTGCGGAACCCGGCCCGGAGATGTCTTTTCTCCACAACACCTGGCCACCCTGTTCAGTGATGAGCGTGGGCTGCTAAAGGGCAGTGAGGGATACACGGTGATCCCGGTTATCAATATGGTGGACGATGAGGCCAGGGAAGCCATGGCCCGTGAGGCGGCCCACCTGGCATTGGAGCGCAGCAGCCGATTTGACCGGGTGATACTGGCCTGTATGAAACGGGATGCGAATCCCCTGGTGGATGTGATCTGGCGATGAACGAGCCTGCCAACATGGTGACAGTGCATCTCCCCCTGGCCCTGAGAGAGTTTGTGGGCGGCCAGGAGAGGATTACGGTGGCTGGTGGAACCGTGAGGCAGGCCTTGGGTGAACTGGCCCGTGAGCATCCCCTGGCAGGCGCACGCATACTTGGACCCGAGGGAAACCTGCGGCGTCACGTGAATGTGTTCCTGGGTGAAATAAACGTGCGTGACAGGCAGGGACTGGAATCCCGGATAGAAACCGGCGATGAGATCTTCATTATCCCGGCGGTGGCCGGGGGCTAGGGGCGGAGCGACTCCTCTCGCAACGTGCCTAGTACCGCCTTGGTGTCAGGCTTCAGTCCGGTCCAGGTGTGGAAGGACTCGGCGGCTTGTTCTACCAGCATTCCCAGGCCGTCAACGGCCATACGTGCGCCGTTCTTCGTGGCCCAGTCCAGGAATGGCAGGGCAGCGGGTCCATAACTCAGGTCATAGCAAACCGTGTCAGCTCCCACCAGGTCGCCGGACAGTTCCGGGAAGCTGCCCCGGTGGCCGCAAGACGTGGCGTTTATCAGCAAGTCAACGCTGTGCTGATGGGCTTGTTCAAGGCCGCACCAGCCTAGTTCGCCTTCCTCGGCAAATACCTCGGCCAGGGCCCGGGCGCGATCGGTGCTGCGATTGCTGATAATGATCGATGACACTCCGGCATTGAGCAGGGGGCCGAGAATTCCCCGGCAGGCGCCGCCTGCGCCCACCACCATGATTCGTTTTCCCTTGAGTTCCACGCCCTGGTGCAGGGTCAGGTCACGGACCAGGCCGATACCGTCGGTGTTATCGCCGTGCAGCACATGGCCTTCCCACCACAGGGTGTTGACCGCCCCGGCTTGCCATGCCCGGTCGGTGAGGACTTCGCACAGGGCATGGGCCGCCTGCTTGTGTGGCAGGGTGACGTTCATTCCACTCTGGTGCGCCTCTTCCCGGTGTTTTACGAAGGCGGCGAAATCAGCAGGCAGTACGTCAAACAGTGGGTATTCCAGGGGCAGCCCGAACTGTTTGGCGAACAGTTCGTGGATCCGAGGGGAGCGGCTGTGTTCCACGGGATGGCCTACCACCCCAAGCCTCAGACCAGCTCCCCAGTCCTGGCTCATTTTTCAGCCAGCCATGCGGCGACTTGCGGGGCGTAATAGGTCAGCACCGCATCGGCGCCGGCACGCTTGAAGGACAGCATGGATTCCATCACTACCTTACGCTCGTCCAGCCAGCCATTCTGGCTGGCGGCCTTGAGCATGGCGTACTCGCCGCTGACCTGGTAAACAAAGGTGGGCATACCAAAGCTGTCCTTTACCCGGCGCACGATGTCCAGGTAAGGCATACCGGGCTTAACCATGACCATGTCGGCGCCCTCGCGGATGTCCAGGCCAGTTTCCCGAATCGCTTCGTTGCTGTTACCCGGATCCAGCTGATAGGTGTCCTTGTTGCTCACACCCAGGTTTCCGGCGGAGCCCACGGCGTCCCTGAACGGGCCATAAAAGGATGAGGCGTACTTGGCGCTGTAGGCGAGAATCTTGGTATGAATATGGCCGGCTTCCTCGAATGCCTGGCGGATGGCGCCTATGCGACCGTCCATCATGTCCGAGGGAGCCACGATGTCCACACCGGCTTCGGCGTGAGACAGGGCCTGGCGTACCAGTACCTCGACAGTCTCGTCGTTCATCACGTAGCCGTTTTCGTCGATCAGGCCGTCCTGACCGTGGCTGGTGAAAGGATCCAGCGCCACGTCGGTGATCACGCCCATCTCGGGTATCGCGGCTTTCAGCGCTCGCACGGTTCGTTGAGCCAGTCCGTCAGGATTGTAGGCCTCGCATCCGTTGTCGCTCTTGGTATCCGGGTTCGGTACCGGGAACAAGGCGATGGCGGGGACGCCGAGATCCGAGACTTCCCTGGCCTTTTTCAGGAGCAGGTCGATAGATAACCGTTCTACCCCGGGCATGGACGGAATTTCCTGCCGTTCATTGCTGCCTTCCACGACGAATACCGGCCAGATCAAATCGTGGGCGGTCAGCGTCGATTCACGCATCATATTTCTTGAAAACGCGTCTCGTCGCATGCGGCGAGGCCGAACGTCAGGGAACTCACCGGGGTACTTAGTTGTCATTAACCTTATCCTCAGAATCGATTTAAGACATTTTTAACAGATTCGGAGAGAAGTTTCCGCCCGTGGTTTCCGAGGGTGACGGATTTGTCGGATTATGCTTTTAGCTGGCATTTCCCGGTCACAGGGGCTGGTCCTGGCAGGTTCTCACCCCGCGGGCCAGAAAGATTTCCTGGTCGGACGTTGATATATAACACGCTGATTTTTATAATAAAATAGAAATATCCGTTTTTAGAATAAGATTTGTAGTGGACTTATTCCAAACTAAACACTGCAAATTACCGTCGTTACGTGCATGATTGTTTGAAATTCCAAGAGCAGACCCGTGAGTCGTTTCCCGGGAAATGCCAGGACAAATATAACCCGCGTGTATTGGGGTATCTGAGATACCAGTGTCTCCGATTGCGCAGTAGTGATTCGCCCAAAAGGCGAGCAATAATCGAGGAGATGCAAAGATGAGAAAGATGAATTTGTTGAAGCCTGTTGCAATTGCAGTCAGCGCCGCCCTGGCCGGTGGCCTTAGCGTCACCGCCAACGCCGATACTGGCCCGTTTGCGATGGCTGGCCTGTCTTCGGGCTACATGGTTGCCTCGGGCACCGAGGGTGCTGGAGGCGAAAAGGCCTCTGAAGCCGAAGGCAAATGCGGTGAAGGCAAGTGTGGCGAAGCCATGAAAGCCAAACAAGCCGAGGGTAAATGCGGTGAGGGCAAGTGTGGTGAAGCCATGAAAGCTCACCATGCTGAAGGCAAGTGCGGTGAAGGCATGAAAGCCGGCCACAGCAAGCACAAGTGCGATGAAGAAAATTGTGACCATAAAAAAGCCGCCCATGCCGAGGGCAAATGCGGTGAAGGCAAGTGCGGCGAAGCCATGAAAGCCGACAAGGCCGAGGGTAAATGCGGTGAGGGCAAGTGCGGTGGTGAAAAAGCCGACAAAGCCGAGGGCAAGTGCGGCGGCGATAAAGAATAACGCCCGACCCTGTGCCACACCATGTGGCACGCGCTAAAGTTCGGCTCGTGACCTGCAAAGGTCACGGGCCGTTTTTATTTTGAAGTGATGAACCCCGGGGTATCCCATGAGTGTTTTGGATGACGGAAAGTCCCGCTGCCGCTGGGTAGAAGGTGGCAACGATCTGTATTACCACTATCACGACCATGAGTGGGGTGTGCCTGTTCGCAATGACCGGCAACAATTCGAATTCTTGATACTTGAGGGCGCCCAGGCCGGATTGAGCTGGGCGACGGTGCTGAACAGGCGTGAGGGTTACCGCAAGGCTTTCTGTAATTTCGACCCCCGGGTGGTGGCTGAATTTGATGACCAGAAGATTCAGCAGTTGCTGCAGGATACCGGGATTATTCGTAATCGCCTGAAGGTGGCCGCCGCGGTGACCAATGCCAGGGCGTTTTTGCAGGTGCAAGAGGAGTTCGGCAGCTTCAATGATTACATCTGGGGTTTTGTTGGCGGCAAGCCCATTCAGAACCGCTGGAAAACCCATAAGCAACTGCCTGCCACTTCCGAGCAGTCCGACGCCTTGTCAAAGGATCTTAAAAAGCGGGGGTTCAAGTTTGTCGGCAGCACTATCATGTACGCTCACATGCAGGCGGCGGGACTGGTCAATGATCACCAGACGGGATGTTTCAGGTATTCCCAGTGCGCGCGTCTTGCGTAGCCCGCGGTGCTATGTCCGTCATGCCTCACGAATGCCGGTCGTGCTAGTCTTGCCCGTTGAATATAAACCCTGGATGTCTGAGAGGTTCGCAGCATGATTAACCTGGTACCCGTCACCACGCTCTACGCTTCCTTGTGCGCCCTGCTGCTGCTTGGGCTCTCATATCGGGTGGTGCGTTTTCGCCAGACCCTCGGGGTTAATTTGGGTGATGCCGATAATCCGGAGCTTGAGCGCGCAATCCGTGTCCAGGCGAACTTCGTTGAGTACGTGCCCACCATCCTTTTCCTGCTGCTGTTGGCGGAACTCAATCACCTGTCGGGTTGGTTGCTGCATGTCGCCGGCGCCGGAATTTTTATCGCTCGCGTTATGCATGCCTGGGGCCTGGCCTCCACAAAGGGTCGCAGCGTTGGCCGTTTCTACGGGACGCTATTTACCTGGATAATCCTTTTGGCCCTGGCCATCGGCAACCTGGTGTTGCTGTTCCTGTAGCAGCGTGAACCCGGGTCAGGCCCCGGCTTCGCCCAGCCAGTCCCTGGGTCGCAGGTACTCTTCGTATAACTCGGCTTCGGCAGTGCCGGGCTCGGGTTGCCAGTTGTACTGCCAGCGAACCAGGGGCGGCATGGACATGAGGATGGACTCGGTGCGTCCGCCCGACTGCAGTCCAAAGATAGTGCCTCGATCGTAAATCAGGTTGAACTCGACGTAGCGTCCACGCCGGTAAAGTTGGAACTGGCGTTGCTGGTCGGTATAGGCCATGTCCTTGCGTCGCTCGACGATGGGGACATACCCGCTCAGGAAGTGGTCACCCACGCTGCGCAGGAACGCGAAGCAAGTATCGAAATCCCAGTGATTCAAATCGTCGAAAAACAGTCCGCCCACGCCCCGGGGCTCATCCCTGTGCTTGAGGTAAAAATACTCGTCGCACCATTGCTTGTAGCGCGGGTAGACCTCGTCGCCAAAGCCAGTGCAGGCGTCCCTGGCATTACGGTGCCATTCCACCACGTCATCGCGGAAGGCGTAATAGGGCGTGAGGTCGAAACCGCCGCCAAACCACCAGACCGGATCTTCGCCTTCCTTGTGGGCCACGAAAAAGCGAACGTTTGCATGGCTGGTAGGCACCATGGGATTCAGGGGATGAATGACCAGTGACACGCCCATGGCCTCCCAGTTTCGTCCGGCAAGTTCGGGCCGTCTCTGGGTCGCCGATGGTGGCAGGGAATCGCCCATTACATGGGAAAAGCCGACTCCGGCTTGTTCAAATACTGCGCCGCCGCTCAATACCCGGCTCTCACCGCCTCCGCCGCCAGGCCGATCCCAGCTCTCTGCCTGAAAGGTGGCGCCACCATCCAGTTTTTCCAGCTTCTCGGTAATACGATTTTGCAGGTCCCTGAGGAACTGCTTGATCTGTTCCACCGGTATTGTCTGGGTAGTCATGCGGGGTTTCCTATTCTGCCGGCCTGAGGATTTTGCCTGTTAATGCTTCACGTACTTCTGTGGGACCTTTTTGGCCGCCAAGTTTTCCCGGGACAATATCATCCACGTCCATTCCAAAACGCAGACGGGTCTCCAGGATAGAGCGTGCGGGCTGCCGACCGCTTCGATTTGCACTGGTGGAAACCAGCGCGCTGTCAGCAGCTTCGCATAATGCCTGCACCACCGGGTGGGCTGACACCCGCAGGGCGATGGTGGTTCGTCCACCGGTAAGTTCTTCTGCTACACCTTCCGCGGCCGGGACCACCCAGGTCACAGGTCCGGGCCAGCTATCCAGCATCTTGCCCAGGGCCTTCTCCGGCAGTTCGCCGATGAATGGCTCCAGTTGCTCGAAGTTTGCAGCCACCAGGATCAAGCCCTTGTCCGGGGCGCGATGTTTGATGTCGAGTATGTACTCGATTGCATCGCTCTCATGGGGCAGGCAGCCCAGCCCCCAGACGCCTTCAGTGGGATAGGCGATTACGCCGCCCTGCCACAAGGTGTGTGCAGCTTGTCGAATACGATAGTTCATGCCGGACGTCCTCACGCCAGCTGACGGCCCTCGGGGCGCGTCAGGCCTTTGAGTCCTTGGTCTTCACCGCAGCTTTCTTCTTGCTCGTGGCCTTCTTTTTGTTCGCTGCCTTTTTCCTGGTTTTCTTCTTGGTCACCTTCTTCTTTGTGACCTTTTTCTTGGTAGTCGCTTTTTTCGCGACCTTCTTTTTGGCGCTTACTTTCCGGCCACCCCGGCCCTTGGGTTCAGGCGCGGCCAGCAGCATGGCCTGGCATTCTTCCAGGGTCAGTTTGCTGGCGTCCTGGTCCTTGGCGACCCGGGCTTTTTTCTTGCTTGCGTCGGTGACGAAAGGTCCCCAGCGTCCTTTCAGGACCTGGATGCCTTCTTCTTCAAATTCCAGTATCAGTCGTTCCGCGTCCGCCAGTTTTTTCTCGTTCACCACTTCCAGGGCTCGCTCGGGAGTGATGGTATAGGGGTCGTCGGTCTTGAGGCTGGCAAAGTTGCTGCCGTAACGCACGTACGGACCAAAGCGTCCGATGGCCACAGTCATGGGCTCGCCTTCAGGAGTTTCTCCCAGGTCCCGTGGCAGCTGGAACAGGATCAGCGCTTCTTCCAGGGTGATGTCGGACATCCGTTGCCCGGGGCGCAGACCGGCAAATTTCGGCTTGTCCTCGTCATCCCGGGAGCCAATCTGGGCAAAAGAACCGTAGCGACCCAGTCGGGCGCTAACCGGCTTGCCGGTTACTGGATCGGTACCCAGGGGAATGGACGGGTTTGCTTCATCCCTGGAGATTTCCTTGCTCTGTTCGACCAGTTCCTCGAACGGTTTCCAGAACTGGCCCATAAGGGGCAGCCATTCCTCTTCGCCACGGGATACCGCGTCCAGTTCGTCTTCCAGGCGGGCCGTAAAATCGTAATCTACATAGCGCTCGAAATACTTGGTCAGGAAGCGGTTAACGCCGATTCCACGGTCTGTGGGGAAGAAGCGCCTGCCATCCAGTTCAGCATAATCCTTGTTCTTCAGGGTCTGGATAATGCTGGCATAGGTGGATGGGCGGCCAATGCCGTGTTCTTCCAGTGACTTCACCAGGCTGGCCTCTGAATAACGCGGCGGCGGCTCGGTGAAATGCTGTTCGGTAATTATTTGCTGCAGGGTAATAGTGTCGCCTTCTTCCATGGCTGGAAGGATGCGGTCCTGGCCGTTGCCATCGCCATCGCCTTCGGCTTTGGTGGCTTGCACGCTCTTACTTTCCTGGTAGACCGCCATAAAACCGGGCTCCACCAGTATCGAGCCGTTGGCCCGGAAGCGGTGGCGCTGGTCACCGTCGGGGCCTGCCAGCATATCTACCGCAACGGTATCGTATACCGCCGGAATCATCTGACAGGCAATGGCCCGTCGCCAGATCAGTTCATACAGCCGGAACTGGTCGTTGTCGATCTTGCCCCTGAGAACGTCAGGAGTAATGGTGGCCTGGGCCGGACGGACGGCTTCATGGGCTTCCTGGGCATTTTTCGACTTTGTTTTGAAAAGCCGGTGTTCAGCCGGAACCCGATCCGCACCGTATCGCTGTGCAATGACGCCGCGAATTTCATCGATGGCTTCGGGGGCCAGGTTGACCGAGTCGGTACGCATATAGGTGATCAGACCCACCGGGCCTTCACCGAAATCCAGGCCTTCATACAGGCGCTGGGCCAGCATCATGGTGCGTTGGGCGCCAAAGCCGAGTTTCCGGCTGGCATCCTGTTGCAGGGTGGACGTCGTGAACGGCGCTGCCGGGTTGCGGCGACGCTGCTTTTTCTGGATTTCCGAGACCGTCAGCTTGCCATTGGCGGCAGCGGCCAGGGTTTCTTCGACCTCCTTCGCTGCGTCGCCGTTCTCGAAACTGAACTGTTCTACTTTCTCGCCCTTGTATTCAGCCAGGCGGGCCGGGAAGCTCGTCGAGTTCTTCGATACCGCGGCTTCTACAGACCAGAATTCCCGACGCAGGAAGGCCCGGATCTCGTCTTCACGCTCAACGATCAGTCGCAGCGCAGGACTTTGTACGCGGCCGGCAGACAGGCCGGGAAAGAACTTGCGCCATAGCAGGGGAGAAAGATTGAAACCCACCAGGTAATCCAGGGCTCGCCGAGCCTGCTGGGCATTAATAAGGTCGATGGATAATTCCCTGGGGCTGGCAATCGCCTCGCGCACGGCGTTTTGGGTGATCTGGTAAAACTCTACCCGGTATACCGCCTTATTCTCCAGATCGCCCTGTTCCTTGAGATGCTCCAGCAAATGCCACGAGATCGCCTCACCCTCGCGATCAGGGTCAGTCGCGAGGTACAGGGCATCAGCCTGCTTCATGGCTTTGCGGATGGCGCTGACATGCTTGATGTTCTTCTCGATGAGCGCGTACTTCATGGCGAAACCCTGCTCGGGGTCTACCGCGCCTTCCTTGGGAACCAGGTCGCGTACGTGGCCATAGGAGGCCATGACCTGGAAATCTTTCCCCAGGTATTTCTTGATAGTTTTCGCCTTGGCAGGCGACTCTACAATGACAAGATTCTTGGACATCGGAGGTTCAGGTTTCTCTTGTTAGTAATTGGTTCAGATTGAATATTTCTATCCGATCAACGCGTTACTTAATGCAGCAATCCCGGGTTTTCATCGAAAACCAGGTCTTCCATCCGTGCATAGGCGGTTTCCTGACCCGGCTGGCTAAACAGCACCATCAGCACCACCCACTTAATTTGTTCGATATCGACTTCATCGGTTCCCAGCGCCATCAGGCGATCAATTAGCAACTCCCGTTGCTCCGCCGACAAGATACCAATTTGTTCCAGGTACATGATGTAGCCCTGGGCGTGGATATCCAGGTGGGCGCGTTCAACATCGTTGAAAATTCGGCTGGCCCGCGCGGTTGGAGCACGCAGGCGGGAGATGTCGGGTCCGTCAGTCAGGCCGTCCAACCAGTCCAGGGCGCGATCAATTTCACGGTTATGGAAACCCGCACGCTCCAACTCACCCTTCAGTTCAGACCTGTCAGGCTCGTTTTCGGCGCTCTCGTCCGTCATGTATGTCTCGAACAGGTACATAAGTACATCGAGCACGTCTTGCTTCATCTATCAGCCTCTTTCGGGGTCCGCGTATAGCGTCCCCCACGCTCTCGGGTGACCTCACCCTCTAATTCTAGGACGAGGAGCATGGAGGAAAGCTCACCAGCCGTCAAACCAGTCCGCTGGCCTAATTGGTCCAGAGATACCGGATCATGGCCCAGGGCGTCCAGTAATAAGGTGTACTCGGGATCCCTGGGCGGAATCCCTGGCAGGTCGGCCTGGGGGGCCTGGACCGGTTGCTTTTCCACAGTGGCTGCCAGCGGTCCCAACTCCTCAAAAATGTCCCCGGCAGACTCCACCAGCTTGGCTCCCTGCCGGATTAGCTGGTGGCAGCCCCGGGCCATGGGGTTGTGGATGGAGCCCGGGATGGCAAAGACTTCCCGGCCTTGCTCGCTGGCCAGCCTGGCGGTGATTAATGAGCCGCTGCGGCGTGTGGCCTCCACTACGAGGGTTCCCAGTGACATGCCGCTGATGATGCGATTCCGGCGCGGAAAGTTTTCCCGCCTGGGTGGCGTGCCTGGAGGAAATTCGCTTACCAGGGCGCCTTGTTCGGAAATGGCCTGGGCCACCGCCTCGCTGGATCGGGGATATACTTTGTCCAGGCCGGTGCCGGTTACCGCGATGGTGGTGCCGCTTTCCATGGCGCCCTCGTGGGCCGCGCAGTCTATGCCCTGGGCCAGGCCACTGGTCACCACCACTGCCTGGCTGGCGATAAATCGAGCGAATTTCCGCCCGTTTTCAACGCCTCCCTGGGTGGGGTTGCGACTGCCAACCACCGCAATCTGGGGCGCTTGGAGCAGCCTGGGCTCGCCGCGCACGAATAGCGCCAGGGGTGGGTCCTGGATTCTACGCAGCAGGGCCGGATAGCGTGGGTCATCCATGCCTACCAGGTGGTTGCCTGGCTGGGACAGCCATTCCAGGTCGGCAGCCAGGATCTCTTCGTCCAGCCTCTGGAATGCCTGGATAGTTGCGCTGCTCCAACCGCATTGAGCGAGGAAGGAGGCGTCTGAGGGGCCGGGGGGTGCTTCCGCCGCCCACGCGTCCAGCAGGCTTCGTCCCTGTTGGGGCCCGACTCCCGGACAGCGGATCAGTTTGAGCCAGAATTCGGGTGATTTGAGCATTTCAAAACGACACTGCCCGCGACGAAGCGCGGGCAGTGCTCAACAATACCAGTGGCATCAGGTCAGGGGTTTCGAATGAAATCCAGTTTTCCAATCTCTCTCTCTGCGCTGATGATAAGTCCGAAGCTCATGCGGTCTCCGACTTTGAACACCATTAACTTTCCGGCGTACTCATCAGGCAGCTGAACCTTTTCACCCATCATTCCGCCTTTCACGCGGTCGATGACGACATCGCCCTTGTTCCAGACTGACAACACATGGCCAGGCTCGATTCCATGGCGACTGCCACGGTTAAAGGCTATGACCATGAATTGTCCGGCCATGGCGCTGCCTGCGGCAACCGATATAACCTGCCCATTCACCTCGGAATTCGGCGCATGAGGGATGTAGTGGTTCGGGAAATCCTCGGCTTCGGCAAATAGCAGGTCGCCTTCCAGCGCTTCCCGGTGGCTTTCCGTCATCTTCACGGTTGCCGGGTCGCCAACAGAACTCACATTGCCCATGCCCACGTAATGGGCTTCGTAGCCAAGGCGGTCGCCGTTATCCGGGTCCACCAGGGGTTCGCCAACGTGCATGATGGACAGGTCTGATCCGGCAGCCGACTTGTTACGGCGCACATACAGGTCCATGCCAGCCGCTGCCACGAGATGTCCCTGCCTGGTTGACAGCACATAAGGGGCGCTCTCACGTTGTTCCTCGGAAATTATCCCGGGGCGTGACAAGAATCCGGCGATGGCGTCATGGGAAAGCGTGGTGATTGCTTCGTCCAGGGCGGTCGAACGGACTCGTGGGGAGAATTTCTCGGTGGTGCCGCGTTCCAGCCTGAGCTGGGGACGACCATCCACCCAGATCAGCACCAGGACATCGCCTGGATAGATCAGGTGTGGGTTTTCCACCTGGGGGTTCACATACCAAATCTCTGGCCACAGCCAGGGATTGGTCAGGAACTTGCCGGAGATATCCCACAGGGTGTCACCCTTGACCACCACATAGCGGTCGGGATGCCCCTGGGCAAGTTGCACAGTGTCTGAAGTGTTCGCCTGGGCTACACGTATTGCTGCATCACCAGTCGAAGCATTCACAGGAGCCGCTACGGCTACCATCGCCAATGCCAGGCACAAACTGTGTCCCAGCTTTGTCATTGCAAGCTTCGGAAGAGACATTATCTGGATCGCTCCTTCCGTCTGTCTACACTACTGCCCATTAAGGCAGCCCGCGTTGTTATAATGATTCCGGCTTATGGATTCCGGCACTCTAATCGTTAGTTGCCAGTGTCTACTTCCCTGTGAGAGGGTGATGTGACACATTTCGCATAATTCAGACAATTCTTCTGAATCCTCAAGAACTTTAGCAGCATTTTCTCGAAAACACACGAATTGACGAACCTACTAAACATGGCAAAGTTACAAATACTTGAATACCCCGATCCGCGGCTCAGAACCGTGGCTACACCAGTTACCGAGGTAACTGATGACACCCGTGAATTGATTAAAGATATGTTTGAAACCATGTATGCAGCCCCGGGAATTGGACTGGCTGCTACCCAGGTCAATGTACACCAGCGTATTTTGGTGGCGGATGTCAGTGAAGACCAGTCGGCCCCGGTGGTGCTGATTAATCCCGAGATCACAGAATCCGAGGGCGATGCCTGGTCGGATGAGGGATGTTTATCGGTGCCGGATGTATACGAAAAAGTGGCCAGGGCCCAGCAGATCAGGGTTCGTGGGCTGGGCATTACTGGCGAGCCGATGGATATGGAGGCGGAAGGGCTGTTGGCTGTGTGTATCCAGCACGAGATGGATCACCTGGAAGGCAAGCTGTTCGTTGATTACCTGTCTGAGCTCAAGCGCCAGCGCATTCGCAAGAAGATAGAGAAGGCCCGAAAAATCACCGGCTCCCAGCCCGAACCGGTCCCGGTCTCCCGCGATCGATCAGACCAGTAGAGGCCTTGCTTGTCATCCTTGAAAGTTATTTTCGCCGGCACACCGGAATTCTCGGTATCCGCCCTGGATGCGCTGTCAGCGGCAGGTCATGAGATTTCACTGGTTCTCACCCAGCCCGACAGGCCGGCGGGTCGTGGTCGAAAACCCACTCCCAGCCCGGTAAAACAGCGCGCCCTGGAGTTGGGCCTTGAAGTTGCCCAGCCAGTGTCATTGCGTGGGCCGGAGATGGCCGCCAAATTTGCCGCCCTGGAGCCGGATGTAATGGTTGTGGTGGCCTACGGTCTTATCATTCCCCGGCCAATACTGGCTATTCCACGGCTGGGTTGTATCAATATTCATGCCTCCTTGCTGCCGCGCTGGCGCGGTGCCGCGCCAATCCAGCGGGCCATACTGGCCGGCGACCGGGAAACCGGGGTCTGCATTATGCAGATGGATGCCGGTCTGGATACGGGCCCGGTATGGTCCGCGGAAAGCCTGGCAATCGAGGATGACGATACCGGCGGAAGTTTGCATGACAAGCTGACAGTACTGGGTGGCCAGGCCTTGATGCGCGCCCTGCCGGCCATCATGGCGGCGAAGTCCGGACCCGCTCCCCAGCCCGGGGAAGGTGCGTGTTACGCCAGCAAACTGGATAAATCCGAGGCCATGATTGACTGGAACGACTCGGCGGAGGCTATTGCCAGGCGGGTCCGGGCATTTAATCCCTGGCCCGTGGCCGAGACCCTGTACAAGGACAAGCGACTGAGAATTTGGATGGCCAGGCCTGAACCGGGGGTTTCCAAGGCCCCACCGGGTTCGGTGGTCTGCGGTGACAAGCATGGAGTGGTAGTCGCCACGGGTGACGGTCTATTGAGATTGTTGCAGGTACAAATGCCGGGCAAACGAAATGTCACGGCCGGAGAATTTGCCAATGCCTATCCGCTTGCTGACGTGTGCCTGGGCTCATGAGTAGCTCTTCCATCATCAGGGCCGAAGCCGCCAAGCTGATTTCCGGTGTGGTTCACCAGGGGAAATCCCTGTCGGAACTTCTTCCTGAATCCCAGGCCGGCCTGGACAGTGACAGCGATCGGCGAATGCTCGGTGCGCTGGTCTACGGGGCACTGCGCTGGTATAGCCGAATGGATGGGTTGCTCTCAGTGTTCCTGGAGCGTCCCGTGCCACGCAAGCAACGGGTGTTGCATGCCCTGATGATTTGCGGCCTGTACGAGCAGCATTACTTGTCCACCGCGGAACATGCGGTGATTTCGGAAACCGTCAGCGCCGCCAGGAAACTTCGGCAGCCCCGCGCCGCGGGAATGGTTAACGCCATCCTGCGTCGCAGCCAGCGCGAGGGCGCGGCGGTTCTTGAAAAACTGGATAAGCAACCCGCGGCGCGTCATGCCCATCCCGGATGGTTGCTGGAACGCTTGCAGGCGGACTGGCCTGCCGATTGGGAAAAGATACTGATTGCGAATAACAGCCAGGCGCCTTTTTGGCTGCGGGTGAATCTGCAGCGGAGTACTCGGGAGGAGTATGTGGCGGCGGTGCACAGCGCGCGCAACCGGCAGGCGGAGATTGTGCAGAGCGTTCCCTCAGCCTTGCTACTCGAAAAAGCCATGGATGTGGAGCACCTGCCCGGGTTTGGTAGCGGGCGGGTATCCGTGCAGGACGGGGCGGCCCAACTGGCCGGACATTGCCTGGACGTGCAGCCCGGACAGCGGGTGCTGGACGCTTGTGCAGCGCCGGGAAACAAGACCGCGCACTTGCTGGAACTGGTGGATGGCAATCTGGACCTGGTGGCACTGGATAACTCGGGGAGGCGCCTGGAGCGGCTGCAGGCCAACCTGCAACGAACCGGCTACCAGGCCGGGGTGCGCGAAGGCGATGCCAGTGACCCGGCTGCCTGGTGGGATGGCAAGCCCTTTGACCGGATCTTGCTGGATGCTCCGTGTAGCGCCACGGGTGTGATTCGTCGGCACCCGGATATCAAGTGGCTGCGCAGAAGCGAGGATATTGAACAACTGGCCCGACTCCAGGCGCAAATGATCCGCGCTCTTTGGCCGCTTTTGGCCACCGGCGGCAGACTTTTGTATTGTACGTGTTCGGTATTGAGGCAGGAGAACGAGGCGGTTGTAGGGCCGTTCCTTGCTGAAACCGCTAACGCAGAGGAAGCGTCCCTGGCACTGCTGGAGGACGTGGCGACACGCATGGAATATGGTTACCAGATATTGCCGGGTGACTCGGCGATGGACGGCTTCTATTATGTGGCGTTAATAAAGCGCTGATCGGGAAAGGATCCCAATGAATATGCAGGGTGTCAGGGGCTTCGGGAAAATTGTAGGGCGGTGCATTGCGCTGTGTCTGCTGTTGTCCTGTGCCCTGGCCACGGCAGATTCCAGTGAGGGACTCTTCGAGATTCGATCGGTTTACACCGAGTTTCGTGAAGGTGTGTATTACCTCAATGGCAGGGTGAGTTATAGCTTGAGTGACCCGGCCCGGGAGGCGCTGCACAGCGGGGTACCGCTGCAACTGGAGTTGGAAATCCGCCTCAGTCAGAAGCGACGCTGGTGGCTGGATGCCGAGGTGGCCAGCCTGCACCAGATGTCGCAGCTGCAATTTCATGCTCTCACCCAGCGTTACATGGTCACTAATTTTAACAGTGGTGAGCAGTTCAGTTATTACACCCTGGCTGATGCCCTGGATGCAATCGGGCACATTAACCAGCTCCCGCTGATCGATGAATCGTTGCTGGATGCTGATGAGCCCTACGAGGTATCGCTGCGTTCAGTGCTGGAGCTTCGAGACCTGCCCGGTGCAATTCGCTGGATGACTTTCTGGTGGGGAGATCTGCGCACCGCCAGTGAATGGTACCGATGGCCGCTCAAACCCTGAGGCGCCTTGCGTTTCGCTCGCTGCTGATTGCCGGCGCGCTGCTCTGGGGTACTTCCTTGTACCTGTTGGCAGAGACTAGCCAGAACTGGGCCCAATTTTCTCGCACTCACGAGGCCATGCTGCTAATCAACGCGGTGGGCGTACTGCTCCTGCTGGTGCTCATTGGTGGCAACCTGTTTCGCCTGGTCAGCGATTACCGGCAACTGGTTCCGGGTTCCCGATTAAGGGCCCGCATGGTCACCATGTTTTCAGCCCTGGCGATCGTGCCCTTGCTGGTGGTCTTTTACTTCGCAGTGCAGTTCCTGAATAAAGGCATCGACAGCTGGTTTAATGTTGAAGTGGACCGGGGCCTTAGCCAGGCCCTGGAGCTGAGTCGCACGGCGCTGGAATTGCGCAAGCGCGAATATGTGGAGCGCACCTCCAACATGTCAGGGATCCTGGGTCGATTGGCGGATTCCGAACTGGTCCAGGAGATGAGTCTCCTGCGACGGGAAAATAACGCGCTGGAAACCACCATTGCCGGCGCCAACAATCGCATCATTGCAACCAGCTCGGATCGTCCGGGTTTTGAGCCTGCCCGCAGGGTGGGAGAAATCATGTTTCAGACCCGCCAGGGTCGTGACTATGTTCAACTGGAGGCGCTGGCCGAAGGTGGCTACGTCATTATTACCGCCACGCCCTTGCTTAACCGGGTTCCAGGTTCCGAGCCCAGGGTTCTGATCGTCGAATATCTTGTCCCGGAGAGATTGAGTCGACTGGCTGATGGTGTGCTGCTGGCCTATGACAAGTATGGTGAACTGAAGTATTTGCGTGAGCCACTGAAAACCAGTTTCACCCTGACCCTGACGCTGGTGTTGTTCCTGGCCTTGTTGCTGGCAGTAAACGGCGCATTCATCGTAGCCCGGGTGTTGCTGAAACCGATTCCGGACCTGGTTGCAGGTACCCGGGCGGTGGCCAAGGGCGACTTCGATATGCGTCTGCCCCAGCAGCCTCGCGACGAACTTGGGTTCCTGGTGGATTCGTTTAACGACATGACTCGAAGGCTTGCCCGCACTCGTGAAGAATCCATCCATCACCAACAGCAGGTGGAGGCAGAACGCTCCAGGCTGGCCATCATCCTGGCACGGCTATCAACCGGGGTAATTTCCATGGATCCCGGAATGGTTGTTCGCACTGCCAACCAGGCAGCCTCCGCTATCCTGGATGTGCAACTTGAGAAGTGGATGGGCCAGCCCTTACCGAGTATTGCTCAGGACTATCCCCTGGTGCAGCAGTTCGTTGATGCGGTGGAGCCGCAATTGCGCAAGGGAAAAACCGAGTGGCGCGAACAAATTGTGCTGCGTGGCGAAACAGGAAACAGGGTGCTTATTTTTGCCTGTAGCGCGTTGCCTGGTGACCTGGGTAGCGTGGTGGTCGTGTTTGATGAAATCACCGCATTGCTGCAGGGCCAGCGAGACGCTGCGTGGGGCGAAGTGGCCCGTCGACTGGCACACGAGATCAAGAATCCGCTGACGCCCATCCAGCTGTCCGCCGAGCGTTTGCGCAGGAAATACCTGGGCACCATGAGCGAGGAGGAGGGTGAGGTTCTGGATCGCTCTACTCACATTATTGTGCAGCAGGTTGAAGCCATGAAGGATATGGTGGATGCATTTCGGGACTACGCCCGGGCCCCGGACCTGGAAATTTCCAGGCTGGATATCAACGAGATTGTGTTGGAAGTGGGTGATCTTTACCGCGCCCGGGATTTTAGTATCAAGTTGAATTTGAACCTGGACCGGGAAATCCCATCGGTTGAGGCAGACAGTGGCCGATTGCGCCAGGTCCTGCATAACCTGATCAGAAATTCTGTCGAGGCTCTTGCGGGTAGCGAGGATGGCGAGATCTACATCACCACCAGCCTGCGCAAGGATGAGAGTCATGGGGCGGTTGAATTAAAAATTGAAGATAATGGTCCCGGCTTCGACATGAACAGTGTCGACCAGGTCTTTGATCCCTACGTGACATCCAAGCCCAAGGGCACCGGACTGGGGTTGGCCATCGTTAAGAAATTGATTGAGGAACATGGTGGTAGCATTGATGCCCGGAACCGTGAAGGTGGCGGTGCCTGTATTACCATCTTGCTACCTTTGAACGAGGCATCCCGCAATGCGATGATGCCAAGACTGGTTCGCCGATAAAATTTCTGGGAGAGCCCAATTGAGTACTCCGCAAATCATGGTCGTCGATGACGAGGCCGATATCCGCAGTCTTTTGCAGGAAATTCTTTCCGACGAGGGGTACGAGGTCAGGGTGGCGGCTGATGCCGAAGAGGCCCGCCGGCAATATGCCGAGCATGCTCCTGACCTGATCCTGCTTGATATCTGGATGCCGGGTACCGACGGTATATCCCTGCTCAAGGAATGGGTGAGCCGCGGCCTGAAAAGCGCGGTGGTAATGATGTCTGGTCATGGCACAGTGGATGCGGCCATGGAGGCCACGCGACTCGGGGCATATGATTTCATTGAGAAGCCGCTTTCATTGTCGAAACTGCTGCGCTCCGTGCAGCGTGGTCTGGATGAAGGCAGGCCCAGTCGTGAATCGACTGCCATGCAACTCGCATCTTCGGTCCTGACGCCCATCGGTAAAAGTGAAATCATGCGCGCCTTGAGGCTGCAAATAACCAAAGTTGCGCCCCACGACACGCCGGTGATGTTACTCGGCGAGTCCGGTGCGGGCCGTGAAGCATTCGCCCGCTATTTACACAGCGTTAGCGATCGGGCGAAAGGGCCTTTTGTCTCGCTTGCCGCGGGTACTTTGACGGAAGACAATGCGGACGGCCTGTTGCTGGGCGCGGTGCATGAACAAGGTTCTGATGCCGGTTACCTGGCACGCGCCCAGGGTGGCACGTTGTACATCAATGAACTCGAGGACCTGTGTCCGCGTGGTCAGACCGTATTGCTTGGCGTGTTGGAGCAACACAATTTCATCCCCCAGCACTCGACTGAAGCTGTACCACTGAATGTCAGATTGCTGGCCTCGGCCAATCAGTCGGTGGAGTCCGCTGACTCGCCGGTACGAAGGGATTTGCTGTCGCATATCAGTGTGCTTAGCCTGAAGATTCCTCCGCTGCGTGACTACTCCGAGGACGTGCCGGAACTGTTGAAGTATTACGTTGAAAAAATGGTTGACCAGGAAGGTCTTCCATACCGGCAGTTTTCGGTTGCTGCACAGAACCGGTTACGCAATTATCCCTGGCCTGGAAATGTCAGGGAGCTTAGAAACCTGGTCCATCGCCTGCTGATTTCGGGTGAGGACGAATCGGTTTCCCTGGAGGAAATCGAAAGCGAATTGCAGGTGGCGGCTGCCGCCAACGAACCGTTGGTAAAGCAGGACTTGCTGGCCCTGCCCCTGCGCGAAGCCAGGGAGCACTTTGAGCGCGCCTACTTGCAACAGCAGCTTATTCTCAGTGGTGGGAAAGTGGGTCAGCTGGCGAAGCGGGTTGGGATGGAGCGGACTCACCTGTATCGCAAGCTGCGGGCGCTAGGCGTGGATTTTCGCCAGGCTGGGGCTGACGACTGATCGAGGGCTTGAAGCTGCCTCCATCGGTAAACTCCAGGCCGCCGCCATTGAAGTCCGTTCGGGTAAGACTGCGGATCAGGGTTGCAGCAGTTTCCTGACTATCCAGTCGCGGACCGTCGGGACGCCGCTGACGGAAGGAAATGATCTTGCCCTCAAGCAAGCGACCATCTTCATCGACAGTTGCCATCAGCATTGGCGCCACACCCTTGTCGCCGCTAACACTAATCCCGTAATAGGTGGCGAAGTTCCCCAGGCTGTAGGCGATCAGGCGTTCCCGGTATAACTCTATTGCCCTGGGTACATGAGGTCCGTGCCCGATCACCATGTCCGCGCCGGCATCAATCATCCGGTGAGAAAAGCTGACCACGTTGCCACGGGATTCTCCGTAATAAAATTCTTCAACGTCGCTCACATGCATGGCGGCTTCACCTTCTGCGCCACCGTGAAAAGACACCAGCACCAGGTCATGATCCTGTGCCAGCTTGCTTACCAGGCAGGCAGCGGCATCCTCGTCATGTATGGAGTGTGAGTCGATATTGGGCGCGAATGCCGCCATGGCCAGTCGGTAGTCGCCTTGCTGCCAGGACGCCACGTCGCCCACCCGGCCGCTGTGTGCAATGCCAACCTCATCAAGGGCAAGCATGCTGGCGTCCCGACCTTCTTCACCGAAGTCCCGGGCGTGGTTGTTGGCCAGGCTCAGCACATCGAAGCCGGCATCACGAAAGTGTTCTGCATACCGGGCGGGGCTGCGAAACAGGTAACACAGGGACGGGTCCTTGCAGACCTTGGCCGGTTCGCCGCCGTCCATCAACACGCCCTCGAGATTGCCAAAGGCGACCTGGGCCCGGGACAGGTAGATGCCGGCCTCGGAAAGCTGACCTTTTCCGTCGTCATCGGCCAGCCGGTTAGTCGGAAAATCGGTTCCAATCATCATGTCGCCCACAGCGGCGATGGTGATTGGCGGTTTGGGCGGAGGAGGCGGGGGTGCCGGTTCAGGTATGACTTCTGCCACCGGGGCGGGAACTATAGCCTCGGCAACGGGGGCGGGTTTTTCTTCTATTGGTGTGGCACAGCCTGCGATCCAGGAGCACAGCGCCAGGGTCAGGATTAGCCGGTGGGGCTTAATCGCTGAGTCGAACCACAAAGACATCAATTTTTGCATTTCTCATCCGCTCTCGAAGGCTGTTGACCTCATCCAGGCGGGTCAGTGGTCCCACCCGCACCCTGTGCCAGGTCTTGTCGTCGATGGTAACGCGCTGAATGTTGGCTTCTGCTCCCAGCAGGGCCAGCTGTGCTTTCATCCGATCTGCATCGGCGAAATTCTTGAACGATCCGGCTTGCAGGACATAGGAGCCGGGTTTTTCAACCGGGGAATCCTTGGGGGTGGGCGCGCCGGATTCCATTTCCGGTATCACCACCTCGAACCTGGGCAGCATTTCGTAAAAATCGAAGCGCCTGCTGGGCACCTCTTCTTCTTCGTCAGCGGTGCTGGCGCTGACAGAGGCCTGGGGTTTGGCGGTCGGTCCGGCCAGGTGTTCCGGCTGGCGATCGTGCAGGTAAACCCACAGGGCGACGGCAAGGCCGACGCCCAGGCCGTATAACATCCAGACCCACCCGGGGACTTGTTTGCTCTTGCGGCGAGTTTTTTTATAGTCCCGTGGCATGGTTCACATGGAGTCCGGTGCAGATACGCCCAGCAGACCCAGTCCGTTGGCGATGACCTGCCTGGCGGTGTGAATCAAGCCGATACGGGCATCGCGAAGCGCCTGGTCTTCGACGATGAACTGGTGGGCGTTGTAATAGGTGTGGAAGTCATTCGCCAGGTCGCGCAGGTAATGCACCAGCATGTGCGGGGCGCGATTCAAGGCAGCTGTTTCAACGATCTCGGGATAGCGCGTGACGGTTTTCATCAGCGCCATTTCGTGGGGATTTTCCAGGGCATGCAGTGAGGCCAGGCCCGACTCCGGATCCCAGCGATAGCCCTTTTCATGTAACTGCCTGGTGACACTGGCCACCCGGGCGTGGGCGTACTGGATGTAGTACACCGGATTGTCCGATGACTGGGACTTGGCCAGTTCCAGGTCAAAATCCAGGTGCTGGTCGTTGGAGCGCATTACGTAAATCAGACGTGCCGCATCGTTCCCGACTTCCTCGCGCAGTTGCCGGAGGGTTACGAACTGGCCGGAGCGAGTAGACATCTGTTCTTTCTTGCCGGCCCTGAACAGGCTGACAAACTGTACCAGTTTGACTTCCAGCGACCCGGGGGGCTCGCCCATGGCTTCCAGGCCGGCCCGCACCCGGGCAATGTAGCCGTGGTGATCGGCGCCCAGCACATCAAGCAGGATCTCGAAGCCCCGTTCGCGTTTTTCCAGGTGATAGGCGATGTCTGAGGCGAAGTAGGTTGTCTGGCCGTTATCACGGACCACCACCCGGTCTTTTTCGTCGCCCAGGTCGCTGGCGCGGAACCAGGTGGCGCCACCTTTGATGTAGGTGTGGTTGTTGGCCTGGAGTTTTTCCAGGGCCCGATCGATGGCGCCGGTCTCGGACAGGCTGCGCTCGGAATACCAGCGATCGAAGACCACGCCGAATTCTGACAGGTCATCCTTGATGTCCGACAGGATGGCATCCAGCGCCTTGTCCTGGACGATCCGGAATGTGTCCTCGCCCAGAAGTTCCCGACAGGCGGCGATCAAGTCACTTAGCGCGGTTTCCTTGTCCTCGGCATCGGTCACCGAAGGCAGTACCGAGGGATCCCTGACCAGTGAGTCGCCGTGCTCTGCCTGCAGGTCACGGGCGATATCGATGATGTATTCACCCTGGTAGGCGTTTTCGGGCAGCGCCGCCGCCACATCGTGAAGTTCCAGGTAACGCAGCCACAGGCTCAGGGCCAGGATCTGCATTTGGCGGCCGGCATCGTTGACGTAGTACTCGCGACGGACGTTATATCCGACTGCTTCCAGCAGGTTCGCCAGGGAGGCGCCGTAAGCGGCGTGCCTGCCATGACCTACGTGCAAGGGCCCGGTGGGGTTGGCGGATACAAATTCCACCAGCACTTGCTCGCCCTTGCCCAAATGACTGGTGCCGTAGCTGACGCCTTCTTCCAGCACGCGGCGGATTTCGGTATGCCAGGCGCTGGAGGAAAAACGGAAGTTAATAAAGCCGGGTCCGGCAATGCTGACTTCCTGGATCAGGTGGGAGCCAGGCAGGGAGTCGATGATCTGCTGGGCCAGGTCCCGGGGCTTCATGCCGGCGCTCTTGCACAGCATCATCGCGCAGTTGCTGGCGAAGTCGCCATGACTGGGGTCGCGGGTACGTTCTACCTGGATAGTTTCCTCGGCGGGAACCGATTCCAGTACGCCCTTGGAGACAAGATTCTCCAGCGCTTTTGTCAGCAATGCATGAATGGATGACTTCATTTTTTTGTAACCGGAAGGGAGAAATAAAACAGCCACATAGTTTAACAGAAAGGCTGGCTGTGCCGTCTGTTTTGCAGGGTTTTCAGAATTCAGAAAAGCTCGATGGGATCCACATCTATAGACCAGCGAACCTTGCGGCCCTCGGGTAATTCCCGAACCTGGGCCAGCCAGGGAGTGAGCAGCTTGTGCAAGGCTGACCGGTCCCTGGACTCTACCAGCAGCTGAGCGCGGAAACGGCCGGCGCGTTTTTCCATCGGTGCCGCTGCCGGTCCCAGGGCGCCAACCGAGTTGTCCTCGGGCAGTATCAGGAGCCGGCGGGCATCGTCAAGAAAGGCAAGGGTCTGCTGCATACTGGGCGATTCGGCACGCATCAGTGCAAGGTGACTGTAGGGTGGCCAGCCTGATTCCTCGCGCTCGGCGAGGGCGGCTTCGGCGAAGGCCGCATAGCCTTCGGTCACCAGCTTGGTCAGCAGGGGGTGCTCCGGGTATTGAGTCTGCACAAGCACCAGCCCGGGTCTTTCCGCCCGGCCGGCGCGCCCGGCCACCTGGATAATGGTCTGGGCAAGTCTTTCGCTGGCACGAAAGTCCGTGCCAAACAGGCCCTGGTCTGCGTTGAGCACCCCGACCAGGCTGACGTCAGGAAAATCATGGCCCTTGGTCAGCATCTGGGTGCCGGTAAGGATGCGGGCATGGCCGGACCTGATTTGATCAAGCAGGCCCTCCATGGAGCCTTTGCGTTGGGTCGAGTCCCTGTCTATGCGTACCTGGGGGTAGTCCGGCAGCAGTTGCGAGAGGGTTTCTTCCACTCGCTCGGTGCCCTGTCCCACCGGTGCCAGTTCCTCGTGGCATTCCTCGCAGGTCTCGGGGATTGGTCGCCGGGTGTCGCAGTGGTGGCAGTGCAGTCGACGTTCCCGGTGATGTACCACCATTCCTGCGTCACAGCGCTTGCAGCGGGCGGTCCATCCGCAGCCGGTGCAGAACAAAGTGGGTGCATAGCCGCGCCGGTTCAGGAAAATCAGTACCTGGCCGCCCTTGGCCAGGTGTTTCTCTGCAGCCAGCACCAGCGGGGTGGATAGCCCTTCATTGCTTGCGTGGGCCCGCAGGTCCACAAGTCGAATCTCGGGGTGGGTGACCGCGCCGGGCCGCTCGGGCAGATCCAGTTGCCGGTATCGCCCGCGATGCACGTTGTACAGGGACTCCAGGGAAGGTGTCGCCGAGCCGAGGATGACTGGAACCTTGTGTCGCCGCGCACGGGCAACTGCCATGTCCCTGGCCGAATAGCGAAATCCTTCCCATTGCTTAAAGGAGGGGTCATGTTCCTCATCGACGATAATCATGCCGGGCCTGGCTAGTGGGACCAGGGCGGCGGAGCGGGTGCCGATGACGATGTGGGCGGCGCCGCTGGCCGCATCACGCCAGGATGCCAGTCGCTCTCCGTCTGCCAGTCCCGAGTGCAGAATTGCCAGCTTGCCATCGAAACGTGCCCTGACCCGGGCCAGTAACTGGGGGGTCAGTCCAATCTCGGGAACCAGCAGCAAGACTTGCCGCCCCTCCCGCAAGACCTTTTCCATGGCCTCGAAGTACACCTCGGTCTTGCCGCTGCCGGTGACGCCAAATAACAGGAAAGGACTGAATCCGGAGCAAGCATCGATAATTTCCGCCACTGCAGTGCTCTGGTCCCCGGTGAGGGTGGGCCCGGGATGAATCTCCAGCGGGTATTCAGTGCTGATTTGTTCTTCCCGGCTGCTCACCCAGCCCTTGTCCAGCATGCGCTTGAGGGTGTCACGCCAGTTCTGGGCAAGGTCGGCCAGGACGATTTCGGATATTCCAGCGGGAGATTGCTGGAGTTTTTGCCAGAGCTCCCATTGTCGGGGGGCTCGCCTGGCAAGGGCGGCAGAATCCTGTTCCGCCCCGCTGGGGGTCAGGCTCCAAACCAGTTCAATGCCACCCAGGGGCTTTCCCTGGCGCAGGGCCAGGGGCAGAGCGGTGGCGATCACCTCGCCCACCGGATGCTGGTAGTACGCCGCGGCCCACAGCAGGAGTGACAGCATCTCCTCATTCAGCACCGGGTCCTTATCCAGGATTTGGTTGACCTTGCGCAGGCGGGAGGCCGGGAACGAGGACTCATCGGCCACTCCGGCAATCAGCCCGGTGGTTTTACTCCGCCCAAAAAACACTTCCACGCGCTTTCCCAGGACGTCCTGGTCGCCCGTCCAGTCCGCCGGCGGCAGGTAATCAAACAGCCCGTGCAGGGGGGCATTGATGGCAACCTGGAAAATCATCGGCCATCGGCCCCCTGGCGGCGTCGGTTTTGTCCACAGTTCCTGTGGATAACTCTGTGGATGACTTGGGACAAAGGGGGTTCCTGGCTTGTATCAGTGGGGTTGTTACAGATTGGTTAAAAAGTGAGCGAAGTTAATACTATATATAAAACAATAAGTTATGAATCTTTCCAAGAGTCAGTCTTCAGTTGCATGCAAAATACACTTAAATTTTCAGTAATGTGCATAAAATTCATAATTGCCAAGACCAAAGATGAAATTAGACCTTGCCAAAATCCATCCAGAGGCCGGCAAAATCGGCTATTTCGGGCCGCGAGTCAATGTTCTCGCGGGTATTCATGGGCCGAAAGAAACGCCTGCCGTGACACTGTGGCCGCGGCAGGCGTTGGGCGCAAGACCAGTCGCCTCTCCAGGGGGTAGAGATCGGAGGGCTTGCCCAGGATTTCCCACCCAGGTGGATGAGGTCCGACGCTCCATTTTTGACCATCGCCCAGAGCAAACCGGAGTGGGGTCAGGCAGTGCACTGATCGGTCAGGTGTAGCCGCTGCTGGCCATTGGTTTGGCCCCACGGTTGGCATCGATGACCAGGGCCGGCTTGCCGGCCTGGAGTTTTGCATTGATCACATCCAGTTCTATGTGAACTCATTAAGTGGCCGGCGAGGGGCCCGATGTAAGGCTTCTGCTTCGTAAATCACTTACCAAAGTGCCTACTTTCCGTCTTTGCAGACCCGAGGGCCGTTCGGTTAGACTGCCGCGATCCAAATGGAGACTTACGAATGAAAATCGGTGTACCGAAAGAGATTTTTGCGGGTGAGCGACGCGTTGCGACGACACCTGACGTTGTCGGGCAGCTACAAAAGCTCGGATTTAGCGTTCTTGTAGAGTCTGGCGCTGGCGCCGAGGCGAACTACTCGGATGATGCTTATCGCGCCGCAGGCTGCGAGATCGTCGCCGGGGCTGACGAAGTCTGGTCCCAGGCCGACATTATTATGAAGGTCAGAGGTCCGGAGCGAGAAGAAGCTTCCCGGCTTACCGCTGGCAAGACGCTTATCAGTTTCCTCTGGCCGGCCCAGAACCCCGAAATGCTGAAACTGCTGAGCGACAGTGGCGCCACCGTGCTGGCAATGGACAGCGTGCCGCGTATTTCACGTGCGCAGAAAGCGGATGCCCTGAGTTCCATGGCGAACATCGCGGGTTACCGCGCAATCGTCGAGGCCGCCCAGCACTTCGGTCGCTTCTTCACTGGTCAGATCACGGCCGCAGGCAAGGTGCCCCCCGCCAAGGTCCTCGTGATCGGTGCAGGCGTTGCCGGCCTTGCTGCCATCGGTGCCGCGAACAGCATGGGTGCGATCGTTCGCGCCTTTGACACTCGCCCCGAGGTGAAGGAACAGGTCGAGAGCATGAATGCCGAATTCCTTATGCTCGACTTCAAGGACGAGGACGGCTCTGGCGAAGGCGGTTACGCCAAGACCATGAGCGCCGAGTTCATCGAGGCCGAAATGGCCCTGTTCGCTGAACAGGCAAAAGACGTCGACATCATTGTTACCACCGCACTGATCCCGGGCAAACCAGCGCCGCGACTGATCACGGCGGAAATGGTTAGCTCCATGAAGGACGGCAGCGTCATCGTTGACCTGGCCGCAGAGCAAGGCGGTAACTGCGAACTGACCGAGCCTGGCAAGGTTGCCAAGGCCAATGGCGTAACAATCATTGGTTACACCGACCTGCCCAGCCGACTGGCTGCACAGTCCAGCCAGTTGTACGCGACCAACCTGCGTCACCTGCTCACCGACCTGACTCCTGAAAAAGACGGCAACATCGTCGTGGATATGGACGACGAGCTGATTCGCGGCGCGACAGTTTGCAAGGCTGGCGAGACCACCTGGCCGCCGCCGGCACCGAAGCTCTCGGCGGCACCGAAAAAGACCAAGCCTGCCCCGGAGCCTGTTGTTGTTGAGAAAAAACCACCGTCAAAGGCGGGTCCGATTATTGGCGTAATTATCGCTGCGGCCGCGTTACTGGGTCTGGGTGCCGTGGCACCGCCTGATTTCATGGCGCACTTTACGGTGTTCGTGCTGGCATGCTTCGTCGGCTACATGGTGATCTGGAATGTGTCGGCATCGCTGCACACGCCCTTGATGAGCGTAACCAACGCGATTTCAAGCATCATCGTGATCGGCGCGCTAATGCAGATTAGTGCAACGGACACCGTGACAATGTGGATAGCTGCAGCAACGGTATTGATAACGAGCATCAATATCGCAGGCGGATTCGCCGTAACACGTCGCATGCTCGAAATGTTCAGGAAGTGAGAACGACATGATTAGTAGTGGAATTGTAACTGTGTCGTATATCGCTGCGACGGTCCTGTTTATCCTGGCCCTGGGTGGCCTTTCCAACCAGGAGACCGCACGCCGCGGTAACTGGTATGGCATCAGCGGCATGGTGATTGCACTGGTCGCAACGGTGCTTGGAGTGGTGACCCAGAATTACGTGATCTTGATGGTCGCGCTCCTGGTAGGCGGCAGCATTGGTATCGTCCTCGCGCGTCGCGTGAAAATGACTGATATGCCCGAGCTGGTTGCCATCTTGCACAGTCTCGTGGGTCTTGCCGCAGTCGCTGTGGGTTACGTGAGTTTCATGGACCATACATCCGAGCTTGCCGGTGTAGAGAAAACCATTCACGACATCGAAACCTACCTGGGCATCCTGATCGGCGCCGTGACGTTCTCGGGTTCGATCATCGCCTTTGGCAAGCTCTCCGGACGCATTGGTGGTAGCCCGCTTACCCTGCCCGGGCGCCACTGGTTCAACCTTTTACTCTTGCTGGGTGCTATCTGGTTCGGCCGTGAGTTTGTGATCCAGTCTGCCGCTGGCGCAGGTTTTGCACCGCTGATGATCATGACCGGTATTGCCCTGTTGTTCGGCATACACATGGTGATGGCGATTGGTGGTGCTGACATGCCGGTCGTTGTGTCGATGCTTAACAGCTACTCTGGCTGGGCTGCATCAGCAACCGGCTTCATGCTGGGTAACGATCTGTTGATCGTCACCGGTGCGCTGGTTGGCTCCAGTGGTGCAATCCTGAGTTACATCATGTGCCGTGCCATGAACCGCAAGTTCATTGCCGTTATCGCCGGTGGCTTTGGTACCGGTGGTGGCAAGGCGGCAGCAGCAGTTGAGGGCGAGGAACAGGGTGAGGTCGTTCCTATTGATACCCAGGAAACCGCCGAGCTGCTGGCCAACGCCAAGGAAGTCATGATTATCCCGGGTTACGGTATGGCCGTCGCCCAGGCACAGCATACGGTTTTTGAAATCACCAAGGCGCTTCGTGCCAAGGGCGTCAATGTTCGATTCGGTATCCATCCGGTCGCTGGTCGGATGCCCGGCCATATGAACGTGTTGCTGGCCGAGGCCAAAGTGCCTTATGACATCGTCTTCGAGATGGAAGAAATCAACGAGGACTTCCCGAAGGTTGATGTGTCGGTGGTTATCGGCGCGAACGACATCGTGAACCCGTCTGCTCTTACCGATCCCAACAGCCCCATCGCCGGCATGCCGGTACTTGAGTGCTGGAAAGGCAAGGTCTCCATCGTACTCAAGCGCAGTATGGCCACCGGTTATGCGGGTGTGCAAAATCCGCTGTTCTTTGAAGAGAACACCCGGATGTTGTTTGGCGACGCGAAAGAGACGCTGGACGAGGTGCTCAAAGCACTGTAACAACAGCAGCTACGCTGCAGCGTCTTCTCGCTGTAGCGTAGCTTGCATCTGCCGACCGGGGCGTTTCTGCCCCACCCTCTTGCATATGCTGTGGCAAATGCCGACACTTGGGGTAGCTAAACACCCGTCGGGCACACAGAGTGCAAAATTTATCGCAAGAAGTATTGCGTACCGACATGGCCGGGATGCCACTGGAGTGGGTGGACTACCGGGATGCTGTACGCCTTTATCATACCGAGCAGGTAGTCTATGCCTGTGGAACTCCCCTGTACGTGCTACATGGCGGAGTAAATGCTCACACCGGCAAGCACAGTGTGGTGGAAATCAATAGCATTATCGCTACCCGTGGAACCCACCAGATCCAGGCCCGGTTGCGTTCCGATTATGTTCCGCCGTTGAACAACATCACTCTCTTCAGGCGTGATGCTCATTTGTGTCTGTATTGCGGTGAAAAATTCTCTGACGATCAACTCTCCTGCGACCACGTCAAGCCCATCAGCCAGGGTGGGAGAAATGTCTGGACCAACGTGGTGACAGCCTGTCGCAGTTGCAATAATTACAAGGCAGGACGCACACCCGAACAAGCCTGTACCCAGTTGCTGGCGGTTCCATTTCGGCCAACCTATGCCGAATACATTTTCCTTAAAGGTCGCCGTGTACTGGCTGATCAGATGGAGTATCTGCTGGCCCACTTCCCGCGCAGCAGTCCCTTGCACGCAAGGCTCGCCGGAGAGCTTTCCAGACATTACTGAGAACCCGTGTCCCAAGCTGTTTACCTGATTGACGCAAGCGTCTGGATATTCCGGGCCTGGTTTTCAATTTCTGATGCCATGACCGGCCCCGGTGGAATGCCCGTGAATGCCTTTTATGGTTATGCCGGATTCCTGCTGGATGTGATCGACGAAGAGAAACCGATCAATATGGCGGTGGCGTTCGATGAGAGTCTCACCAGTTCGTACCGCAATGAAATTTTCCCCGCCTACAAGGCGAATCGAGAATTGCCGCCGCCAGAACTGGAAGCCCAGTTTGGGCTTTGCCGTCGATTCACCGCGGCCCTGGGTATTTCAGAGATGGCCAGCCCGCGTTACGAGGCCGATGACATTATCGGTACCCTGGCTCGGTTGCAGCGAGAACAGGGACGGTCCTGCGTGGTGGTGACCCGGGACAAGGACCTGACCCAGGTCTTGAAACCGGGCGATGAATTCTGGGATTACTCTGGCCGCCGGCGCCTGGCCTATGGGCAGATTGCCGATGCTTTCGGTGTGCTGCCGGAACGCATGGCTGACTTCCTGGCGCTGACTGGCGACCCGGTGGATAACATCCCCGGGGTTCCCGGTGTGGGCAAGAAAACCGCGACGGTGTTGCTCACGGAATTTGAAAGCCTCGAACATCTTTACCAGGACCTGCCCCGGGTGAAGGAACTACCCTTGCGTGGCGCGGCGAGAATTTTCGACAAGCTCAGTCAGCACAAAGAGGATGCGATGCTGGCCCGGCGCCTGACAGTCATCGCCGATGATATGCCCCTGGAAGGAGTAAACGTGGCGCGAAGCGCACCGAATCTCGAACTCTTGCTGGAGGTCCTGGATGAGGCGGGCTTGGGCGGACGATTACGTCGACGCTCCGAAGCCCTGCATGCTGCCTACGCCGGGGAACCCCCGGGGCCATGACTGACTGGGGCGAACTGTTGCACCAGATAGGCGAGCAGACCGGCCTTCGCCTGTTGCCGGACAATGTTCGCCAAATTGGCGGTGGAAGTATTCACCATGCCTACCGCCTGCAGGGGGATTCAGGCGCGGTGTTCATGAAGCTGAATACACCAGACCAACTGGCAGGATTTGAAGCCGAAGCCATGGGCCTGGAGGCGCTGGCTGCTACCAGTACTCTACGGGTGCCCAGGGTGTTGGGCTGCGCAGAGGCGCATCAGAAGGCCTACTTGCTGCTGGAATGGCTGGATCTGACCGGCCCGGGTGGGATTGGCGATGACAGCCTGGGCAAGGGGCTGGCGGCACTGCATCGTCATACCGGCAAGGCGTTTGGTTTCACCCGGGATAATTTCATTGGCAGCACACCCCAGCCCAACCCCTGGACGGAAAACTGGATCGACTTCTTTCGTGAACAACGGATGGGATTTCAGTTGCGCTTGGCGGCTGATAACGGATTCGGATTCTTACTGGCCGACGGCCGGCAACTGATGGAATCACTGGCTAGCTTCTTTGAGGGTTACCAGCCGGTACCGTCTTTGCTCCATGGTGACCTGTGGGCGGGTAACCAGGGCCGCATGGATAACGGCGAGCCGGTAATATTTGATCCCGCGGTGTATTACGGCGACCGTGAAACAGACCTGGCCATGACGGGTTTGTTTGGCGGATTCGGTCGGGATTTTTACCAGGCCTACGAGTCAGAGTGGCCGCTATCGCCAGGCTGGGAAGCACGTCGCAACCTTTACCAGCTTTATCATGTTTTGAATCACGCCAATCTGTTCGGCGGCGGTTACGGGCGCGATGCCCATGGCCGGATCAGGGAGTTGCTTGATCAGGTTTCCTGATCGGTGAGCTCCGGCAGCAGATATATGGGCGTGCCCTCGGGGGCAATCAAGGTGGCCCCTGCATGGCGTTCCCGTGAAATCGGCGTGCCCTGGATAAGCCGGTAGCCCTGGGCCCTGACATATTCGATACGTTCGGCCATGTCCGGCTCCCTGAAGGTCAGGCCGGGGACGCGCATTCGTGGGTTCACATACAAGCCCAGGTTCAGGAAGTCGCTGGTTAAACAGGCGCCTTCAAGACCCTCCTCTTCACGATCGGTGAGCACGAAGCCCATGTTTTCCCAGAAGGTGATGGATGCGTCCAGGCGGGTCACCGGCAAGCTGAATTCAGAGAAGTGTCCCAGCGCGGTGATGTCTGAACCGGCGATCTCCGGTGGTGAAAATGTGCGGGCCTCAAGCACCGCAATCATCTGGCCATCCGGGTCGGTAAATCCAGCTTCGTTAAATTCGTCATCATCGGTTTTTGAAAACGCCAGGGAACCTGCACGGGCCTGGAGTTCCGGCAGGCTCTTTCTCAGTTCCGGGCGTACATAGGTCAGTGAGGGCGATTCAAAACTGTAATCGTGCAAGCCCAGGACCAGGTTACCGTCGGTCACCACGCCGTAGCGATGGGGCCACACTTCACCCACCGTGGCGGATAGCATTCCCAGGCCCTGGTAAAACTCCATGGAGGCCAGGATGTCCGGTGTCTCGATGCTGATTTCCAGAAAGCGCCCGATCAAGACTAGCGCTCCGCACCCATCTCCAGCGCACGATCGCGAGAGGTGTTCAGTGCATCGGAATCTTCCGGGCTGCTGGCCTCGGGCCAGCCACCAACATGTTGCACCACCAGCCTTGCCAGGGCGCGGGCATGGTCTTCCCGGGCGTTCAGGGCGGGGATGTAACGCAGTTGGTCGCCGCCGTGTTCCTGGAAGAACTCGTTATTCTGCATGGCGATTTCTTCCAGTGTCTCCAGGCAGTCGGACGCAAAGCCCGGACACACCACGTCCAGATTTTTCATGCCCTGGTCACCAAAGGCCATCACCTGGTGGTCGGTATAGGGACGCAGCCATTCTTCGCGACCAACCCGGGACTGGAAGCTCAAGAACCATTCATCCTTGCCCAGTCCCAGCTTCTCCGCCACCAGTCTTGCGGTCTTCTGGCAATGACAGAAATAGGGGTCGCCGTTGGTGATGTAGCGCTTGGGTACACCGTGGAATGAAAACAGCAGGCGTTCGCCCCGGGGCTTGCGGGCCCAGTGTTCGGTGATCGAGTTTGCCAGGGCCTCAATGTAGCCCGGGTCGTCGTGATATTGGTTAATGGTGCGTACTTCGGGCACCCAGCGCCATTGGCGCAATACATCCCACACGGCATCAAATATCGATGCGCTGGTGGTTGCTGAATACTGTGGGTACATGGGCAATACCAGCAGGCGACGGCAACCGGCCTTGCGCAGGGCTTCCATGGCGCTTTCGATAGACGGACTTCCGTAGCGCATACCCAGTTCCACTTTCACCGTGCCGGGCAAGGTCTCGTCCATGGACTTTTGCAGCTGTTCCTGAAGAAGACGTCCATTAACCAGCAGGGGGGAACCCTCCTCGGTCCAGACTTTTCGATAGGCTTCCGCGCTTTTCCGCGGACGAAAGCGAAGAATCACACCATGCAGTACCAGCCACCAGATGGGTCGGGGTACTTCAATAACCCTGGCATCCCAGAGAAACTCGGCCAGGTAGCGTCGCACCGCCGAGGTGGTGGGCGCATCGGGAGTTCCCAGGTTTGCCAATAATATGCCCAGGCTTTGTTTGCTGCCGTGGCGGTAGTCTTTGTCACCAGTGTAGGCCATGATTGATATCGTTATGTTGCTTACTCAGATCGCTGATTGTACCCGACACCGGTCGCTGGGTGAGTACTGAAAGCAAAATCTACGGCTTTGGCAGAGGATGGCTAAAGACCTGGAGGAAGAGTGATGCCGAAAACCGGGGATGACGGAAAAACACTGGATGAAGAGGGCGGTCGCAAGGGATTGCTCAGGACGGTGGTGATTTTCCAGTTCAAATTGTTCGTGGACGGTTTACGCGACGTAATACTCGTCCCGGTTTCAATTATTGCCGCTGCCCTGGACCTGCTCTCCGGGGCGCCCAACACGTCTGGCAATTTTGCCAGCGTCATGAATATGGGTCGTCGCTCTGAGCGATATATTGATCTGTTCGGTGAGCGGGCGAACCGGGTGCCGGATGCCGAGGTGCCGGATGCTGAGCCCGGGTTGGACGACCTGCTGGGAATGGTGGAAACCCGG
>CAKZML010000272.1 GCA_937128475.1 uncultured Chromatiales bacterium | reverse complement strand
CCATGTTACGAGAGCTTGATGAAGCCGCAAGGGCCCTGGTTGCGCCCCGGGTAGTGCTGTTCGACTGGCATGCAACCCTGGTGGATACGCTGGATGCCATGTACCAGGCGGTAGACGATGTCCTGCCAAGGATTCCGGAGCTGGGGCTGATGAGTTCCCTGGTGACGGAAGAGCAATGCAAAACTCCGGAAGATGCTCGCTTAGTAGACTATGTGCGTGACAACCTGCGGCTGCACCCAAAGATCAAGGCAGCGCGGAGAATTTCCCGTACCGATATATTCGAAGTGCTGTTTGGTAATAATGAAAAAGCCAAGCATATTGCCCACGGGGCGTTCAACCGCGCTTACAGAAATCACTATGGCGAGGTTCGACCATTTGAGGGCGGTGAGCTGGAATTACTGACCGAGATGCACGAACTCCATGTCAAGCTGGGCATCCTGACTAACCGGGATCGTGAGTTTTTTGAACATGAATTCGCGAAGGTAGAAGACGGGGCATGGCTTGGACTGTTTGAGACCACCGTGTGCGGTTGCGATACCGGACACCGGAAGCCGAATCCGGAGTCCTTATTCAAGGCGCTGGAAAACTTGAATGAAAAACCGGGACTTGATTGCTGGTACGTCGGCGATAGCACTACAGATGTCGCGGCGGCCAAGCGAGCGGGGATCACATCCGTATTTTTCAATGGCACTGGCTGGGAGCACGAGTGGATCAACAAGATCTTTCCCGGCACAAAATCACACCCCTACCAGCCGGACGCCATCGTCGACAGTTTTGTTGAATTCAAGTGGCTGATGGAGGAATGCCTGGGGGTCAGCCACGACTACTGCCTCTTGAGTAACAGAAAATAGGCGAGGCTTTAGGGGCTTGCCGGCCGGGACCTGGACGCCGGGGAGGTTCTCGAGTGTAGTGCTGTAGCGGCCAGCCCAGCTCATCAGGACAATCAGGGCCTTACCGGAAACCATCATGTTCTTGGATCCAGACAGCCAGCTGAATCAGATTCGCCAGATTCTGGTAAGCGGCATCTTGCTGTGCTTGCGCCGGACCGCCGGTTTTGTCAGTGTGTGCCGATTATAGAGACGATACTCAGGCTGTTATTCCAATGACGATGTCGGTTTTTTTGAGGTTTCTACTTTGCACCTCTGTCTTTTTGGCTCTGACGGTCCCGGCAGCTGCTGAGGAGGCCGCCGTTGAGCCCAAGGTCGAGCCACTGTGGGAACTTGCCCTGGCAGGATACGGCCTGTACGGGCCAGCCTATCCCGGGTCCGCCGAAAACCAGGGTAATTTTCTGCCGCTGCCCATCCCGATTTATCGGGGCAAATTTCTGAGATTGGGTGAAGACTCGGACAAGCCTATCCGCGGTCGACTGTTTCGCAGCGACCGGGTCCGCCTGGACCTTGATATGGACCTGAATTTCGGCTCGAAGAGCGATGAGATCGATGCGCGTGTCGGCATGCCGGACCTGGATCCCTTGATCGAACTGGGACCCGAACTGGAACTCAAATTCACCAATCAGCCCTCGCGACACGGCAATCTCTTTTTTGCCTTGCAAATGCGAGGCGCGGTATCACTTGACGGCTTCAGTCCCGATTGGCGGGGATTCACCTTTTCGCCTGAATTGCGCTATGTCAAGCACCTGGAGAAAGACGGGTCACGCTTGAAACTGCGTATTACCCCGGCATTTGCCAGTAGCGATTACATGGAATATTTCTACCAGGTGGACCCGGCATTCGCCGATCCCCAGCGACCTGCTTACCAGGCCAGTAGCGGTTACCTTGGCACCACCCTTGGGCTATCTGTGCAGCAACCGGTTACCGACGCATTCGAGGTCAGGGCCGGGATCAGGATTGGCATGTTGCAGGGTGCTCGCAATGAGGCGAGTCCCTTGTTTACCGACGACACTACCCAATCGGTATACGTAGCCTTCCTTTACAAGTTCTGGGCCAGCAAGCGAACCACCACTGCAGAGGATAGTTTCTAGGCGGGCTATTGTTTTGACGCAGACCCCTCGCCGGGCATTTGAACCACGGCGATGTTTGAAGTGGTTTCCGCACTAACCGTGTAACCGTTGCTCAGCAGCGCCAGCCGGCAGTTGTCCAGTACCTCGGTATTGATGTCGGCCAGGGACTGGTTTTTCTTGAGTGCATCCACCCAGTACCAGGCCTTCAGCACCACAAACGATGCCGCCAGTTCCGAGATGAATACGCCGGGGCGGGGGTCGGCCATAACACCGTTAGCCCGTCCCACGGCCTGTTTAAGAAAGTCGCAGGCCAGCTTTGCATCATTTGAATAATCGATACCCACGGTAAATGAACTGCGCCTGAGGCCGTCCCGGGTGTAATTGATTACCGGGCTGTTGAACAGTTGTGAACTGGGAACGAAAGCATCCCGCCCATCGTCAGTGCGAATGTGGGTGTAGCGAAGTTCGATGTCCTTGACGGTGCCTTCTATTTCACCGGTGGCAATCAAGTCCCCCACGTTGAAGGGACGACTAAAAGTCAGGAACAGCCCGGCAAGAAAGTTCTCGCCGATTTCCCGAAAGGCAAAACCTAGTACGACTGCCGTGACGCCGCCGCCGGCGAGCATGGATACAGCCACCTTTTCCAGTCCGAGAACGTTTAACGCGATAATCGTTCCGGCGAAAACCGATAGCATGATAATCGCCACACGGAAAAATCGATGGTGAAGTTGCTGCAGGGAACTGCGCCGCAGGGCCATGGATGCCAGCCGCGCCAGGTAACGACCCAGGACATAGCTCAGTGCTACCACACCCAGTGCAATCAATATCCGGGGCGCCATGCTCAGTACTTCCTGCCAGAAGTTTTGCAGGCTAAGTATCAGTAGCTCCATCGGCTGTCTCCAGGGGTGTCGGGGAATATGAGTAAGCGTAATTATACGCTTGCTGCGCCGTCAGTAGTCCGGGTGGTGGGTATTTACACGCGTTGGGTAAGGGAGGAATATTTGATCAAGGTGATCTACTTAAATTGGATTTATCAGCCGCCGATTAGCGGAGACAGGATATACGTATGGATGCACTTTCCCGGATATTTTTTCCGCTGAAGGGCGCCTCACTCAGGGGATGGCTCTTGCTGGTGTTGCTCGCCGCTGTCGGTTCATTGGCAGGTGGATGCGGAGGGATTGCAGGCGGCCTGGCCGCAAGCGCGGCCACCGGAGCGATAGCTGGTTCGGCGTTTGCACCCAATCCATATGCCTGGCCGTTCGAGGAAAAGTCCAGGGTGCTTGCGCTGGATTGTGGAGGCAGGCGCGTGGTGCTGGAGTTCTCAGAATTTCGGGCGTGGCTGTTTCTTCCCGAGGAAACAGTCCAACTGAAAAGAATTGTTTCCGAGCCCTTGCAGTACGGAACAGGACATTGGGATGCCGGAGATCCGGTGAGCGTGCAGGTGAGCGGGCAGCCGGGAGACTTTGTCTATGACACCCAGGTGTTCGTGACAGTTGATCGTGACGCCAGAGCCGAATCCGTGATCCTTCAAGAAAGTGAAGTCCAGGTCGCTTGCTCGGTGGACCGGCGGGAAACACCATTTGAGACAGCGAAGCTCGCCGGTGCGGATTTTCGCGGCCTGGGTAATGAGCCGGGTTGGGAGCTGGTGATCTGGTGGGATCGCATGCGCCTGACGTATGACTACGGCGAGGCGCAACTGGAGGTTGCCCTGGAAGCAGAGCCGGAAACCACGGCGGACGGAAAGGGTAGCCGGTTTCGCGGGCAGGCCGGGGGCAAGCACCTGGAAGTCCTGCTGCAATTGGGTCCCTGCCAGGACAGCATGAGTGATCAGGAATTTGAGACCAGGGTGAGCATCGACCTGGATGGACGTGGATTTGAAGGCTGCGGCAAGGCCCTGCACTAGTCGATCGGCGGGTTTGTTCTGTCCCAGGTGGCCTGAAAAGGCTAGGATAAGCACCCTTTTGACCTGCACGGTATTGAAATAGTGAGCTCTAGCGCTGGAAAGATTGGTTTTGTAAGCCTGGGTTGCCCAAAGGCCCTGGTGGATTCTGAGACGATTCTCACCCGGTTGCGGGCCGAGGGCTACGAGACCTCACCGTCCTTTGAAGGCGCCGACCTGGTGGTGGTCAACACCTGCGGATTCATTGACGCGGCGGTGGAGGAATCGCTGGATACCATTGGTGAGGCCCTGGCGGAAAACGGCAAGGTGGTGGTTACCGGCTGCCTGGGCGCCCGCCCCAAAGAAATCCTGGAACGTCATCCCAGCGTGCTGAGCGTCACCGGACCCCATGCCTTTGATGAGGTCATGTCGGCGGTACATCAACACCTGCCGCGTCCTCACGATCCTTATTTTGATTTGCTGCCTCCCCAGGGCATCAAGCTGACGCCTAAACACTATGCCTACCTGAAAATATCCGAGGGCTGCAATCATCGTTGCACGTTCTGCATTATCCCTTCCATGCGTGGCGACCTGGTCAGCCGGCCGGTAGGGGATGTGCTGCGTGAGGCCGAGGGCCTGGTCAATGCGGGTGTAAAGGAGTTACTGGTTATTTCCCAGGACACCAGCGCTTATGGTGTGGACTTGCGCTACGCGCCGGATACCTGGCGTGGCCAGACGGTCAAGACCCGTTTCTATGACATGTGTCGGGAACTGGGCGAACTGGATGCCTGGGTGCGCCTGCACTACGTGTATCCATACCCTCATGTCGACGAGGTGTTGCCGCTGATGGCAGAGGGCAAGATATTGCCCTACCTGGACATTCCCTTTCAGCATGGAAGTCCCTCGGTGCTCAAGCGCATGAAGCGGCCCGCCCATGCGGAGAACACCCTTGAGCGCATCAAGCGGTGGCGTGAGATCTGCCCGGATATCACCTTGCGTAGTACCTTTATCGTCGGATTTCCCGGTGAAACCGAGGAAGAATTCCAGACTTTGCTGGACTGGCTGGACGAGGCCCAGTTGGACCGGGTTGGCTGTTTTCAATATTCCCCGGTGGAAGGCGCCAAGGCCAATGAATTGACCGGAGCGGTCCCCCAAGAGGTCATGCAGGACCGTTGGGAGCGTTTCATGGAAAAGGCGGCAGACATTAGCGAGGCACGCCTGGAGGCCAAGGTCGGACAGCAAATGAGGGTGCTGGTGGATGAGATTGACCCGGAGACCGGCGTGGCCCAGGCCAGAAGTGCCGCCGATGCCCCGGAAATCGATGG
>CAKZML010000271.1 GCA_937128475.1 uncultured Chromatiales bacterium | reverse complement strand
CCGCCCAATTACCAAGGAGTCGTCAGTGAGCGACCACGATAAGAAATTTTTCGACAACTTCCTGCTGATTATCGGCGTGATGGTTTTCGTGACTCTGATGCTGTTCCTGCTGGCCCAAAGCATGAGCGAAGACACCCAGGAACAGTGGACCAAGCAGGACCCTGCCTTTAAGGCAGCCACCGAAGCCCGCCTGAAACCCGCCGGTTACGCGGTCAAGACTGGTGACGCCGAGCCCGTGGCTGCCGCAGCAGTTGCTGCTGTGGAAGTCGAACAGGCTCCTCGCTCCGGCGCGGATGTGTTCAACGAAGCTTGCGCAGCCTGCCACGTCGCTGGCGTAGCCGGTGCCCCAAGGCTGGGTGATACCGCCGCCTGGACCGACCGTATTGCCAAGGGCAGGGACACCTTGGTCGAACATGCAATCAAGGGTTTCGCAGGTTCAGCAGGCTACATGCCCGCCAAGGGCGGTCGCATGGATCTCAGCGATGCCGACACCGCTGCCGCAGTGGAATACATGATGGAGAAGGGCCAGTAAGCCTCTTCGCCTCACTGTAGTGCAACGTAAAAGGGCCGCTTGATGCGGCCCTTTTTTTATCCGCCGGCCAACAGGCCCCGGAGATTGGCAATGGCCGCCCGGCCCCGCTCGCGGCGCTCTTCGGTAGTCAGTTGCTCTTTTCTACCTTCCCAGCGCAAATCGTCCTGGGGCAGTTCTTCCAGGAATCTACTGGGCGTGCACTCCAGGGTGTCGCCATAACGTTTTCGCTGGTTACAGTAAGTAATCGTCAGGCGCTGCTTGGCCCGGGTGATACCCACATACATCAGCCGGCGCTCTTCCTCTAACCCGCTACCCTCAATACTGTTTTTGTGGGGCAACTGATCTTCTTCCACCCCGACCAGGAATACATTGTTGAACTCCAGGCCCTTGGCCGAATGCAGGGTCATCAATCGCACGCCGTCGGTCTTGTCCTCATCCTCGCCGGAGAGCCGGTCCAGAAGACTTATCTGGGCAAGCAAATCAGGCAGGCTGCAGTCTTCCCGGGAACTGACCATCTTCTCCAGCCAGCGAATCAGGTCCTGTACATTTGCCCCGGCCCGATCGGCAGCCACCGGGTCTTTGGCCTGACCGGCCAACCAACTCTCGTAATCAATATCCAGCAGCAGGTCTTTGACCGCGGTAATCGGTCCCTTGCGCTCGGCAGTTTCCGTCAGTCGCTCGATCAGATCGGCAAACTGTTGCAAACGCCGCGCCCCACGCTCGGCAATCCTGGCGGCCAGGCCAAGATCATCACTGGATTCCAGCAGGCTCTTGTGGCGCTCACCGGCGTAAGTGGCCAGGCCCTCAAGAGTCTTGGTCCCGATCTCTCGCCTGGGCACATTCACGATCCGCAGAAAGGCGCGATCATCGGTGGGATTGGCGATCAACCGCAGGTAGGCCAGGATGTCCTTGACCTCGGTGCGATCAAAGAACGAGGTGCCGCCACTGAGTACGTAGGGCACGCCCTGGCCCCTCAAAGCCTGTTCAAACGGCCTTGCCAGGAAATTACTGCGATACAGGATAGCGATTTCGCTCAAAGGGCCCTTACCCAGGAGCTGTGACTGGACAATCTCTCCCACCACACGCTGGGCCTCGTCAGCCGGATCACGGGCCTTGAGGACTCGCACCACGTCGCCTTCTCCCAGGCCGCTCCAGAGTTTCTTCTCAAACAAGTGGGGGTTGTTGGCGATGAGTTTGTTGGCCACCCGGAGAATTCGCACCGAGGAGCGATAGTTTTGCTCCAGCTTGATGACTTTCAGGTTCGGGTAGTCAGCCGATAGCTGCTTCAGATTTTCCGGAGCCGCGCCACGCCAGGCGTAAATAGACTGGTCGTCGTCGCCCACTACGGTGATAGCCCCACCATCACCCATCAGCCGGCGCAGCAAGTTGTACTGGGCCAGGTTGGTATCCTGGTATTCATCCACCAGCAGGTAACCCAGGCGGTCTCGCCATTCCTGAACCCGCTCCGGCACCTGGTCAAAGAACTGCACAGGCAAAAGGATCAGGTCATCGAAATCCACCGCGTTGTAGGCCTTCAGGGCGCGCACATACAACTCGTAGGCGTGAGCCCCTGCCCGCTCCAGGGGATCTGCGGCCTGGGCCGCCGCCTGCTGGGGCGTGAGCATGGCATTTTTCCAGCTGGAAATTCTCCACTGAGTAGCCTCGGCAGCGGCAACCGCATCCGGACCACTCTTTTTCAGCACGTCCCGAAGCACCCCCAGGGTGTCCGCGGCATCCATGATAGAGAAACCACTGCGCAACCCGAGACCACCATACTCTCGCTTGATGATATCCAGTCCCAGGGTATGGAAGGTCGAGATACGTGGCCCCCTGGCCTGGCCTTTCTTCTTGCCCAGGTTCTCACCAACCCGCTGGCGCATCTCGCGGGCTGCCTTGTTGGTAAAGGTCACCGCGCAGATCCGGTCCGGCGGATACAGATCATGCTTGATCAGGTGAGAGATTTTCTCGGTGATCACCCTGGTCTTGCCACTGCCCGCACCGGCCAACACCAGGAGGGGCCCCTGAACGTAGGAGACCGCTGCGCTTTGGGGCTGATTAAGGCGAATCATGAATCAAGTAAGGAACCGGAGGGTGGAAGGCGCGCTAGATTAGCCTGATCCGGGATGCCACTCAACGGACGTGACGCTCACCCCTGTAGCTGCCTGTAACCCAGGGCCTCGGCCAGATGGGAGGCGGCCACATCTTGCGCGCAATCAAGGTCGGCAATTGTGCGGGCCACCCTCATGCATCGATGTATCGCCCGGGCCGACAGCCCCATCCGATCCACGGCCCTGGCCAACAACCCCATGCCACGGGGGTCCGGACGACACCAGCGCTCCACCTGCTCGACATCCAGGTCTGCGTTGAGCACCCCCGCCCTGCGACGCTGAACGGTCGCGGCATCGCTCACCTGGGCGGCCTCCAGCCCGTGCTCATCAGCTTCCGGGGAATCACTGAGCAGTACTTCCCGGGAAACCGGCTGCACCATCAACTGCATATCGATGCGATCAAGCAACGGACCGGATATCCGCCCTGCGTAGCGCCTGACCTGCTCGGCGGTGCAACGACATCGCCCCTGGCTGTCCCCGTGATAACCACAAGGACAGGGATTCATCGCTGCAATCAACTGGAACCGGGCTGGAAAAACATGACTGGCCGCCGCCCGGGAAATCCGGATCTCGCCAGTCTCCAGGGGCTCCCTCAAGGCTTCCAGTGCGCGACGTTCAAATTCCGGCAGTTCATCCAGGAACAACACCCCGCGGTGGGCCATGGACACCTCTCCGGGCCTGGGCACCCGCCCACCGCCGGTCAGCGCCACGGGAGAAACAGAATGATGGGGAGACCTGAACGGCCGATGAGTCAAACCCTGGAACCCGTCTTCGCCCCGGAGAGAGCGGACCGCGGCGACCTCAAGCATCTCCTCCTCCGGCAAAGGGGGAAGCAAGGCGGGCAGGCAACTGGCCAGCAGGCTCTTGCCGCTGCCCGGCGGACCGGTCATCAACAGGCTGTGCCCGCCGGCGGCGGCCACAGCCAGCGCGCGACGAGCCTGGAACTGTCCGCGTACCGAGTGAAATGCCGAGCGGTCAGGCCCCGCCAAATCCCGGGGGATGTGCTCCACTGCCTCCAGGGACTGCTCACCACGGAGCATGCTGCACACTTGCAGCAGGTGGTCTGCAACAAATACCCGGGCATCCCGCAGCAGGGCCGCCTCAGGGGCGTTGGCGGCAGGAATAATTACTTGCTTGCCCTCCCGGGTCGCCTGGATCAGCGCCGGCAGCAATCCCCGAACCGGGCGGATATCCCCACCCAGGGACAACTCACCCAGGAATTCCATTTCGGGAAGAACCTGGGGAAGCTGTCGCGAGGCACGAAGCAAACCCACCGCAATCGCCAGGTCAAAGCGCCCTCCTTCCTTGGGCAGGTCGGCGGGAGCCAGGTTCACGGTAATGCGCTGGGCGGGAAATTCAAACTGGCTGTTTACCAGGGCGGAACGCACCCGGTCCTTGCTCTCACGCACCGCCACCTCGGGCAGGCCCACGATGGCCACCCCCGGCAATCCGCCGCGCAGGTGGACCTCTATCGCTATCCTGGGTGCGTCCAGGCCGGCCTCGGCCCGGCTATATGCCGTTGCCAACCCCATACGCCCTCCATGGCTAAACGGGTCGGTCTCAGCCCTTTTGGCTCAAACCCTTTTCCAGCTCGTCCAGCCTTTCCTGAAGCTGCTCGAGCCGCTGCCGGGTTCGACCCAGCACGCCTCGCTGGACCTCGAACTCTTCCCGCGTCACCAGGTCCAGGTTCTTCAGGCCAGTCTGGAGAACAGCCTTCAAGTTACGTTCCAGTTCGTCTCCGAGACTGTTCAATCCCGGGGGTACGGCCTGGGCCAGGCGACGCGCCAGGGCGTCAAGTGTTGTTGGATCTATTTGCATGGAGCAATTGTCACCGGCTCAACCCGACTTGCCAAGTGCCATTTCCAGCTCTTCGCCCGTTTTTGGCGCGCGCGGGGGGTCTGACTGTTCCATTTTGGTGCACAGCGGCAATCTTCAGCCACCCAAACCCGTGTTTGCGCGGGCTTCACAAGGTTGGCACGGAATCTGCTTTGTGTAGTTGCACCGCCAAAGAAACTCGGTAGGCGGCTTAACCTTCAAAGGACATCTATCATGCACCGTATTATCGCAACCCTGGCTCTTCTGATTGTCGCCACCGGCGCCAAGGCCGAAGTCACCGGCAACATCGGATTCCTTTCTGATTACATCTACCGGGGTGTGCCCCAGGCCTCATCGGTGGCCAACGGCGGAGTGGACTGGAGCCAGGACGACTGGTACCTGGGTGCCTGGGGCGCGGCGGTCAAACCCGGCCTGGAAGTGGATGTCTACGGCGGCTACAAGCACACCTTTGACAATGACCTGATGCTGGGCGCCGGCTTCACCCTCTATTACTTCAGCGACGACTTTGACGACACCTACCAGGAGGTCAATCTCTACGCGGGCTACAAGTTTGTCGAGCTGGAATATACCGTCGGCGACTATGAAAACTTCACCGGTCCCACCCTGGACTATGACTTCATCGCGCTGACCGGCACGTATAAAGATTTCTATGCCAAGTTCGGCACCTTCGGAAAAGATTTTGATGGCGAATACCTGGAACTGGGTTACGGCATCACCGTAGCGGAACTGGACCTGGGCCTGAGCCTGGTACGCAGCAGCAAGGAACTTGCTTTCAACACCGGCCTCGACGGACTGCCCGCGGAAGACACTTTCCTGGTGATCTCCATCAGCAAGTCATTTGGAATTCGAGACTAGCCCCTACCGACAGAAGGCTTAGGAGAGACCTTTATGAAATTAATTACAGCCATCATCAAGCCCTTCAAGCTGGATGACGTTCGCGAAGCGGTTGCGGACATCGGGATACAAGGCATCACGGTCACCGAGGTGAAAGGCTTCGGTCGCCAGCGTGGACACACCGAACTGTATCGTGGCGCGGAATACGTGGTGGATTTCCTGCCCAAGGCCAAGGTTGAACTTGCCGTATCCGACGACATTGTCGAACAAGTCGTCGAAGCCATTGGCAACGTGGCCCGCACCGGAAAAATTGGCGACGGAAAGATTTTTGTCACCAACCTGGAGCAGGTCGTCAGGATCCGCACCGGCGAAACAGGCTCGGAAGCAGTCTAGACCCGTCCCCGTCAATCATACTGAATCAAGGAGAGAGTAGTGGAGCAAGTGACACAGTTGGGTTACGCCCTGGATACATTTTACTTCCTGGTATGCGGTGCCCTGGTCATGTGGATGGCTGCCGGGTTCACCATGTTAGAAGCCGGTCTTGTACGGGCCAAGAACACCGCGGAAATCCTGACCAAGAATGTTGGTCTGTATGCCATTGCCTGCGTGATGTTCATGCTTTGCGGCTACGGCATCATGTACGGCGGGAGCCACCCCCTGATTCCCGGTATAAGCCTGCTCACCGGCGCCGACAATTCCCTGGCGGATGTGACCGGCAGCGGCGGCGATGTCTATTACTCGAAACTCTCGGACTTCTTTTTCCAGGTGGTGTTCGTCGCCACCGCCATGTCCATTGTTTCCGGTGCGGTCGCTGAACGCATGAAGTTATGGAGCTTCTTCGCCTTCACCGTGATCATGACCGGCTTCATCTATCCGGTGCAGGGTTACTGGAAGTGGGGCGGCGGGTTCCTTGACCAGGCCGGCTTCCTGGATTTTGCCGGCTCAGGCGTGGTCCACCTGGCAGGCGCATCAGCAGCCCTGGCCGGCGTTCTGCTACTTGGAGCGCGCAAGGGCAAGTACGGCAAGAATGGGCAAACGAATGCCATCCCGGGCAGCAACCTGCCCCTGTCCACCCTGGGAATGCTTATCCTGTGGCTGGGCTGGTTCGGCTTCAATGGTGGCTCCCAACTGAAGCTGGGCACTGTCGCCGATGCCAACGCCGTGGCCCTGGTATTTGTAAATACCAACATGGCGGCTGCCGGCGGCCTTATCGCCGCACTACTGGTGTCGAAACTGATCTTCGGCAAAGCCGATCTGACCATGACCCTCAACGGCGCCCTGGCCGGACTGGTGGCCATCACCGCGGAACCCCTGGCTCCCTCCCCGCTATTTGCCACCTCGATCGGTGCCGTCGGCGGAGTCATCGTATTCTTCTCGGTCCTGATGCTGGACAAGTTGAAGATCGACGACCCGGTTGGCGCCATTTCAGTGCACGGCCTGGCCGGGCTCTGGGGACTGATCGCCGTGGTATTCAGCCAGGACTACGCCAGCCTGTCTGCAGACAAGGGTGTTGAGTGGGGCATGCTGGACCAGCTCGGGGCCCAGCTCCTTGGGATCGTGGTAATCGCTGGCTGGGTGCTGCTCACCAGTGGACTAACCTGGCTGCTACTGAAGAAGACCGTAGGTATTCGAGTGTCGGAAGAAGAAGAGTACGGCGGTCTGGATATAGCGGAATGCGGCCTGGAGGCATACCCGGAATTTCGTCCGTCAGAATAGCAACGGGAACAGGCCGGTATTCCGGCGTCAACCATTTCAACAAAACGGGCCTTGCGGCCCGTTTTTTATTCCCTGATAGTAGAAGCCTGTTAACGCCCAAACACCAACACTGGGCAACGGAGGAATCGACAAAGTGAAAATGGTCACTGCAATTATCAAGCCTTTCAAGCTGGACGACGTGCGTGAAGCGCTTGCAGACGTCGGAATTCAGGGCATTACTGTGACCGAGGTCAAAGGTTTCGGCCGTCAGAAGGGTCATACTGAGCTGTATAGAGGTGCAGAGTATGTCGTTGATTTTCTGCCCAAAATGAAAATTGAGCTGGCGATTGAAGATGCGATCATGGATCAGGTCGTTGAAGCTATCAGCAGTGCCGCCCATACCGGGAAAATTGGTGACGGAAAGATTTTCGTATCCAATCTTGATTTCGCACTGCGTATTCGGACCGGCGAGACAGACGCGGAAGCGCTCTGAATCGATTGGCACCGTCACGAGGTAAATATCATGACGACGAAACTTGTTGTACTCACCCTGGTTGGTTTGCTGGTCTCAGCAGTGGCCTCGGCGGACATTTATCGCTGGCAAGATGCCGACGGTGTCACTCATTACACCGACACCCCTCCGGAGGGCATAGCCTCCACCCTGGTCTCCGTTGACTCCCGCCCCACCGACAACGCCCGTATCAGCACCGCACAGGCCCAGGCCAGGGGAAAACAGCAGGCCCAGTTCCTGATTGAACAGGAAGAAATGATCGGCCAGCAAGAGAACGCTGCGGACGCTGCAAAACAAGCCGAGCAGCGGGCCCAGGCATGCACCCAGGCAACGCAGCGCCTGGAGACATACAACAACAGCCGCCGCCTGTACCGGGAACTGGAGAATGGCGAACGGGAGTGGTACTCAGAAGAAGAAGTCGCCATGGCCCGCCAAAACGCACAGAAGGCTGTCGAAGAATTTTGCGATTAACCAGCGGTGACAGAACCGCTGCCGGGCGCCTGGCGGGCGCCCGGATTAAGTTGATCGAACATCAAGCTCCCAAGCCATGAATCAGCCAACACCCAAACAATCCCGGACTCCCAGCAAGGACGCCTATCTTCCGGATTTCTGCTCGGCCCCCATGGCCTTTGCCACGGTATTGGTCGCAGAACTCGTCGCGCTGTTACTGGCTCTCGCCCGACCGGACACCTTGATCGGTTTCTGGAGTGAACTGGCCAGCGTATCCCTGCTGCTGCTCTGGATTGCCCTGGGTACCGCCGGCGTACTCTGCCTTTGCCGGCAATGGCTTAACTCGCTGCCATTATCCAAGGGCAGCGCGTTCGCCCTGCTCATCATCGTTCTGATTCCCCTGGCGGTTACCGAAGCGGCTTACCTGGCCGGACAGTTCCTGAGTTCCGCCAGCGGAAGTAACAACACTGGCTTGTTTCCGTCACGGCACCTGGAGACGCTCGGGCGCACCGCGGGCATCAGCTTCATCGTCGGCGGCCTTCTGCTGCGGTATTTCTATGTCTCCCGCCAGTGGCGTGACAACCTGCAGAGTCAGGCCAGGGCCCGCATCGACGCACTCCAGGCACGCATTCGACCTCATTTTCTTTTCAATAGCATGAACACCATCGCCGCCCTCACCCGCAGCAACCCGCCCCTGGCTGAAGAGGCGGTGCAGGATTTGTCCGACCTGTTCCGCGCGACCCTGGCGGAAAACAATGACCAGATTCCCTTGAAGCAGGAACTGGAGGTTGCCAGGATTTACCAACGCATCGAGGCGCTGCGACTTGGCGAGCGATTGAGCGTCTCATGGCAAATCGAAGATCTTCCCCTGCGAGCGATGGTGCCGGGGCTGTGCCTGCAACCGTTACTGGAAAACGCCATCTACCACGGTGTGGAACTGCTTCCCGAGGGCGGCGAGATCACAGTCAAGGGAAGCGTGAACAACCAGCAGGTTTTTCTGGAAGTGAGAAACCCGCTAGCCGGAGGAACCCGGTCAGACTCGGCCGGCAATCGCATGGCCCTGGACAATATTCGACAACGCATGGAACTGGCCTACGGCGGAAAAGCCGGACTGACAGTAGACCAGGGACCTGATTACTTCAGCGTGACGCTGGAATTCCCTTACACGGAGACTCCACGTGAGAATCCTTATCGTTGATGACGAAGCTCCGGCACGCCAGAGACTGCAACAACTCCTGGAGGACCTGGGAGGCCACGAGATCGTCGGCGAAGCGGCCAACGGCCAGGACGCCCTGAAGCTAAGCAGTCAGCTGGATCCCGATGTCATCTTGCTGGACATAAGAATGCCCGGCATGGACGGCATGGAGTGCGCCCGCCACATCAGCGCCAGGGAAAATCCCCCGGCGGTAGTGTTCACCACGGCCTACGACCAGTACGCCATCGAAGCGTTTGAAGCACGGGCGGTGGGGTACCTGCTCAAGCCGGTGCGCAAGGAACGCCTGGAAAATGCCCTCAGCCAGGCCAGGCGACTGACCAGTGCCGAGGCCGACAGTCTGCATTCACGGGGAGGCTCCCGGCCTCGTCAGTACATCAGCGTCGGGAACCGGGATGAACTGCAATTATTTCCCGTGGCGGAAGTCATGTACTTCCAGGCTGACCAGAAATACGTTTCCATGATCCACCAGGACGGAACCAAGTTATTGGGCGACTCCCTGAAGGCCCTGGAAGACGAATTCAGCGAGGACTTCGTCCGCATCCACCGCGCAATCCTGGTCTCGCTAGCGCACCTGGAGGCCCTGGAAAAAGATGAAGAGGGGCATTTCCAGGTTCGGATCAGAGGAAAATCCGACTTTTTACCCGTCAGCAGGCGAATGGTGCCCGAATTACGCAAGAGAATGCGGCATAATTAGCGGCTCTAAACACTGAACAACTGACGGGAAAATCGATTATGGGTCGTGTGTTAAAAATTGCCACGCGGAAAAGTCCGCTGGCTTTGTGGCAAGCCGAACACGTCAAGGCGGAGCTGGAAAGGCTTTACCCCGAACTGACTGTGGAACTTATACCAATGAGCACCAAGGGCGACGAGATTCTCGATCGCAGCCTGGCTGCGATTGGTGGCAAGGGTCTGTTTCTCAAGGAACTGGAGCGCGCCATGCTGGCGGGCGAGGCAGATCTTGCCGTTCATTCCATGAAAGACGTTCCCGCCGACCTGCCCTCGGGCCTGCATATTGCCGCAGTACTGACCCGTGAAGACCCCCGTGATGCCATCGTGTCAAATGACGTGCAGTCACTGGAGGAGATGCCCCAGGGCTCGGTGCTGGGCACCTCCAGCCTGCGCCGCCAGGCACAGATGCTGAGCCTGCGCCCGGACCTGGCCATTGAGCCGGCCCGGGGCAATGTAGGCACCCGCCTGCAACGACTGGATGAAGGTAACTTCAAGGCAATCATGCTGGCCTACGCCGGCCTCAAGCGCCTGGGCCTGGCCGACCGCGCCAGGCAGGTACTGGATACCGAAGTCTGCCTCCCCGCCGTGGGCCAGGGCATTGTCGGTATAGAGTGCCGTGAGGATGACAAGGAACTGAATGAACTATTGAGCCACCTCAATGATCCAGTCAGTGATATCTGCCTGGGTGCCGAACGCGCTTTTGCCTCGGCCCTGGAAGCCAGTTGTCACGCCCCGGTGGCAGCCCACGCCCTACTCGAGGGCGACAAGGTGTTCTTGCGTGGACTGGTAGCGACAATCGACGGCAGCACAATACTCAAAGGTGAAATCCGCGGTGAGGCTGCTGATGCCCGCAAACTGGGATTGGCCCTGGCCGAAGACCTTATTGGAAAAGGCGCCGGCAAGATCCTGCGGGATCTGGAAGACGCTGGATGACAATGCCACTGGCAGGCGCGGGGGTAATCATTACCCGGCCTACCGGGCAATGCGAAGTGCTGGCGTCTTTGGTTGAAGCCGCCGGCGGTCACGGCTTTATCCTGCCGGCCATGTCTATCGAACCTACCCGGGCGGCCACCACGTGGCCCTCCAGACTTCCCGACATCAACGAATACCAGTTGCTGGTCTTTATCAGTCGCAACGCCGTCAAATATGGCGTCCACTATCTGTCAGACTGCGACATGGACATAGCAGCGGTGGGACCCAGCACCGCCAAAAGCCTTGAGGCAGAGGGCTACCCGGCCAACGTGGTCTCCCACCAGGGCTTTACCTCCGAAGCGTTGCTGGATCATCCCCGACTGCAAGACCTGCACGGAAAGCGGGTACTGATCGTTCGCGGCGTGGGCGGCAGAGACCTGCTGGAACAGGCCATGACGGCCCGCGGAGCCAGGGTGGATTACCTGGAGGTATACTGTCGAACAGAGGCAGATATTCCTGCACACGTGCTGGATCAGGTCCGAAGGGAGCTTGATGCGGGGCACGTGCGTTTTGTCACGGCCACCAGCGTCCAGACACTGGAAAACATACTGCAACTACTCGGTAACGAGGCCAGACACCTACTGGGCAGGTCGCAACTGGTTAGCGCCAGTGATCGTGTGGTACAAAAGGCAGAGGAACTTGGCATACCGACGGCTAGGCCAGCATCCGGGCCCTCGGACCAGGACCTGCTAGAACACATGATAAAGCTAACTACCAACCAGGCCAGCGAGCATTCATGAGCCAAGAACATCAAGACAAAGAACCCGTGATCGAGAAACTCGAAGAAGAAGGCACCGGTAATCCTGTGCCGCCAGAGTCCGATACCCCGGAACCTGCCCCAGAGACGGCGCAGGAACAGCACAGCACGCCTGAAGCCCAACCGGCGCCCAAGGCCAGTGGTGGACGCGGACTGGCGTTTCTCGCGTTACTCATCTCGCTGGTGGCCGTGGCGGCCTTCGCCTGGTTGTGGCGAGATATCCAACTGGCCAAGACATCGGTAGCACAACGCGGGGCAAGCGAAACCAGTCAGCGCGGCGAACTCGAACAATCGGTGACTGCCCTGCGCCGTGAAGTAGACAGGCTGGAAGCCGGTCGAGCCGCCCTGGAAGATTCACGGCAGGACAGTTTTAACGACATCGCCCGCCTCTCCCAGAGACTGGGAAACCTTGAGGCCCAGATGACCAGCATGCAGGGCATCTCTGATGAGACCCGCAAGCGCTGGATCATGTCAGAGGTCGAGTATTACCTGCAGATCGCCAACGCCCGCCTGCAGTTGGCTGGTGACGTGAAATCCACAATTTCCGCACTTCGCCTTGCCGATGGCCGACTATCCGCCATGGACGATCCCACCATGCTGGAAATTCGCCGGGTTATTCGTAGCGAGCTCACGGACCTGGGGGCGGTCAACATTCCGGACATCCAGGGAATCGCTCTGACCCTCAGCAGCCTTGGCACCCGTATCGGACAGCTCCCGCTTTCCCGTTCGGTTACCAAGGAGACAGACAGTTCTGCAGCCCAGACCGCCGAAGGCGAGGATGGCTGGGACCGGGCGGTAAGTAAGGTAGGCGCGGCGTTCAAGGACATCGTAAGCGTACGCAAGACCGACCAGCAGATTACCCCGCTGCTGAGCGTCTCCGAAGAATTCTTCCTGCGCCGCAACCTGGAACTCAAAATTGAAGCGGCACGCCTTGCGTTACTGCATGGCGATGAAACCAACTTCCGGGAAAGCCTGCGTAGCGCCCGGGGTTGGCTGGGTCAGTATTTCGACACCTCGGATTCGGCCACCAGCAACACAATCGAAACCCTGGCCGGATTGGAGATGCAGAGTATTAAGCCGGCGCTTCCGGATATTTCAGGCTCCCTGGGCCTGCTGCGAACCCTGCCAGTAAATAGCGGCAATTAAGCACTATGAAAACCGGACTGATCATTATCCTCACCCTGCTCGCTGGTACCGCGTTAGCCGTCTTGCTGATGGAAGACCCGGGCTACGTGATGTTCAATTTCCGCGGCTATCTTGTGGAAACCTCTGTACCGGTGCTGACCATGATCCTGATCGGCCTGTACCTGTTGGTTCGCCTGGTGATTCGAATTCTCCGGGCGCCTCGTGCACTGGGACGGATGGCCGTGCAGTACCGGGCCAAGCGGGAACAACGCCTGCTAACCAACGGCCTGCTGGAAATGGCCGAGGGCAACTGGGCACGTGGAGAGCGCACTCTCACCCGGGGTGTAAGGCGCAATGAAAACCCGCTGCTGAATTATCTTTCCGCCGCCCGTGCCGCCCAGTTACAGGGAGCCTACGAGCGTCGCGATAACTGGCTGCGCATGGCTTACGAACAAAGCCCGGATGCAGGACACGCCGTGTTATTGACCCAGGCCGAACTGCAGATGGCCCACGGCCAGTTCGAGGAAGCTCGCGCTACCCTGGCACGCCTTCTGGACAGCGCACCCAATCATGCGCAAGGACTGGGAATACTCGCCAGGCTACACCGGGAACAAAAGGACTGGCCGGCAATAATGGAATTACTCCCGCGCCTGCGCAGCGGCAAGATACTGCCCGTCCCTGAACTGGATGCGATGGCGCTGGGCGCCTATCGTGACGCCCTGGTCAAGATCGAAAAAAGCAAGGACGCCGCGGCACTGGAAGCACAATGGTCCAGCATCCCCAAGGCCATGCGCAAGAACCCGGAACTGGTCAAGGCATGGATACGCGGACTGAAGGCCTGCGGCCAATCTGCGAAGGCAGAAAGCGTCATTCGCAAGCACCTGAAGCAGTCATGGGATTCGGAACTGGCGCTGGAATACAGCCACCTGAAGGTCGAGGACAAGACCAAACATTTATCCCGCGCCGAGGCCTGGCTGGTGAATCGCGGTGACGACCCGCTGTTGCTACTGGCAGTGGCCAGATTAAGCATGCGTAACGAACTCTGGGGCAAGGCTCGCAGCTACCTGGAGACCAGTCTCTCGATCAAGCCCAGTGCAGAGGCCTACCAACTCTACGGTCGCCTGCTGGAAAAACTCGGTGAGTCGGTCAACGCGTCTGAGGCCTTCCGTTCAGGACTGACCCTGGCGACCCACCTGGGCGAGGACCTGCCCGCCCTGGAACGCCCTCGCCACCGCTAGTCGCTGGCGGCGATTGCCCTGAGACTGTCAGGGGCGTAATCAAAGGAATCAAAAAATATCGAGGCCGGATTCGCTCCGGCCTCGGGCATTTCTTCCCGGGCCGCATTGACCAGCCCCGGAGGTCCTGCGACATAGATGTCGTATGACCACAGGTCTTTCAAGCCATTTATCGCCGCCTGGTGAACCAGCCCGGTTTCTCCCCGCCAATCAGACTCAGCGCCGGCCTCGGATAACACCGGCGTCCAGGCGAAATCGTTAAACTCGCTGACGTAACGCTCCAGGGTATCCACCGCATACAGGTCCTCCGGTCGGCGAACTCCCCAGTACAGGCGAATCGGGCGCTGCTCGGCCTGCTCCAGGGCCCAGTCCAGCATGCTCTTGATAGGCGCCAGTCCCGTGCCCCCTGCCACCATCAACCAGGGCCTGGTTGAATCCTGCAAGGTGAAGTTACCCAAGGGACCTTGCAGTCGAAGCACCGCACCGGAGGTAATCTGCTCGAACACCTGGCCGGTGAATTCACCTTCCGGCACCCGGCGTACATGCAACTCCAGCAGGGTGGGCTGGCTGGGCGAGCTGGCGATGGAAAAGCTACGCCTGCGGCCCTCCGAGAGCATCAGGTCCACGTATTGTCCCGGCAGAAACTCCAGCGGCTCCACCGCGGGCAGGCGCAACACCAGGCGCATCACGTCGTGGCACAACACGGTCATTTCCTGGACCCTGCAAGGCAGGCGCTTGACCTGTGCCTGGCCCGCCCGGGAGATGACCTGGGCTTCCACCACCACGTTGCCCACGGCTTGCGCCTTGCACAACAGGACGCTGCGATTGCGCCGATCTTCCTCGTTCAAGCCCATGGGCGGCCCAAACGGATAACTAACCTCACCCTCGATCAGCCTGGCTATACAAGATCCGCAGTTACCGCTCTTGCAGCTGTGGGGCAGATTCACCCCGGCGCGCAGGGCGCTGTCCAGGATGCTTTCGCCTTCCCGCGGGTGAAGTTCCAGCCCGTTGGGCTGGAGCAAAACTGTTGGTTGTTCCCTTCCCATGTGAAAGCGCCGGTGGTTCATGCTACAAGGCGTAAAAGGATACCGTTTTCACATGGACGCTGCCGCAATCATCATGCAAACAACTCAACCTATACTTCTTGTTGGCTACGGCTACCTGGGCAGGCGACTGGTGAAACACTGCGTCGCCCTGGGCAGACCCGTCTCCGTGCTCACCCGCTCAAGCGCTCACCAGGGGGAACTGGACTCCCTGGGCATCGAGTACCAGATCCTGGACCTTGATACTGATAGCGGCTTGCTGACCATCCCGGTAGCGGGCAAGGTCATCTTGTACACCGCGCCACCGGCAGGACCGGGAACCGACCCGCGACTACTGAGCCTGCTGGGTCGGCTGGACCAGCGACCCGGAAAATTTGTCTACATCTCCACCTCGGGAGTTTACGGCGACTGCCAGGGAGAACGGGTCGACGAAAATACGCCGGTAAACCCGGGCAGCGAGCGGGCCCAGCGCCGGGTAGCCGCCGAACAAGCTGCCTCCGACTGGGCCGAAGACCAGCAGATACCCTGGACGGTGCTGCGGGTACCGGGCATTTACGGTCCCGAAAGACTGCCACTGTCTGCCCTGGCCAATGGCGATGCATTCCTCAGGCCCGAAGATGCCGGGCCGGGAAACCGGATTCATGTGGATGATTTGCTGGAATGCTGCCTGGCCGCCGCGGATAAGATCCAGGCGAGCGGGATTTTCAATGTCGGAGATGGAAACCCCTTGAGCGCCACCGGTTTTGCCCAGGCCACGGCCAGGGCCACGGGACTCAAGGCGCCCCGGCTGGTCAGCCGAAGCGAGGCTCCCCAGGTGATCGGTCCGGGACGCTGGTCATTCCTGTCGGAATCCCGCCTGCTGGATGTCCGCCGCTTGCAGGAAGAACTCGCTCCGGCAATGCGTTACAGCAATCCGCTGGATGGCCTGGCGGCCAGCCTGAAGGAAATGGGGATTGAGGTTGTGGATCAGCCTCAGGGCTGACTGCGCTTACTCTTGAGCCATTTTAACAAGGGCTCCCACTGCTCCCAGTCTGGCCAGGCCAGGTATTCCGGAAGTTCAAACACGCCCAGCCCACGGGTGTAGGCGCGGACATAGTTTTGAGCGTCTCGCAGGGCAGCCGGATACGGCACTTTCTGCTTGCCCAGGAACTGGTCCAGCTCATCGAAAATCAAGGTGTATTGACGAACCCGGTTAGCTACCACGCCCACTTTCACCTGTGAGCGCTGAACTTTTCCACTGCCCATGAGTTCTTCAATAAACTTGGCCGCTGCCTGCATATCGATAGTCGACGGCAGTACCGGCACGACAACAGTCTCGGTACGCTTTAGTAACTCGGTTAGCTCTGGGCCATGACTGCGAGCCGGGGCGTCCATGATGACCACATCCGCGGTCCTGGGTAAGCCCTTGAGGCCGTCAGAGAATCCTGACAAACCGACAATTTCGGTGACGTGAGCCGGCCGCCTGGCCAGCCAATCCAGCGATGATTGCTGCGGATCAAAATCCGCCAAAACCACGCTCGCTCCCTCGCTGGCATAGTAGCTGGCCAAATTGGTGGCAATCGTACTTTTACCGCAACCGCCCTTCGCATTCATGACAGTAATGTGCCGCATACCCGTCCCCGTTTTTGTTATCTAGCCAGACTGATTATGTAAACTACAATACTTGCAGAGCCAATGTCCACGCTACGCCAGGCTAGTCCAGCCCCAGCTCGTCCCACATCTCGTCAACTTTCGTTTTGACCTCATCAGACATGCTGATGGGTACGCCCCATTCCCTGTCGGTTTCACCCGGCCACTTGTTGGTGGCATCCAGCCCCATCTTGGAACCCAGGCCCGACACCGGCGAGGCAAAATCCAGGTAATCAATCGGGGTGTTTTCAACCAGCGTGGTGTCCCTGGAAGGATCCATACGGGTGGTCATGGCCCAGATCACGTCTTCCCAATTCCGAATGTCCACATCATCGTCGGTGACCACCACGAACTTGGTGTACATGAACTGCCTGAGGAAAGACCAGATACCGAACATCAGGCGCTTGGCATGCCCCGGGTACTGCTTGCGAATACTGACCAGGGCCATGCGATAGGAGCAGCCTTCCGGCGGCAGGTAGAAATCCACAATCTCCGGAAACTGCTTGCGCAAGATGGGCACAAACACTTCATTCAGCGCGACCCCAAGCACCGCAGGCTCATCAGGCGGACGCCCGGTATAAGTGCTGTGATAAATCGCATCGCGACGACGGGTAATTCGATTCACGGTGAATACCGGGAAGCTGTCCACCTCGTTGTAGTAACCGGTGTGGTCACCAAACGGTCCCTCCTCAGCCATATCGTCCGGGTGAATCACCCCTTCAAGGACAATTTCGGCGCTGGCGGGTACCTGGAGATCACTGTCCTGGGCCTTCACCACCTCGGTACGGGAACCTCGCAACAGACCCGCAAATGCGTATTCAGAAAGGCTGTCGGGTACCGGCGTCACCGCTCCGAGCACCGTGGCCGGGTCCGCACCCAGGGCCACCGCCACCGGAAATGGCTCACCCGGATGTTTGGCGCACCAGTCCCGGAAATCCAGGGCGCCGCCCCGGTGCGCAAGCCAGCGCATAATGACCCGGTTTTTACCGATAACCTGCTGGCGGTAAATTCCCAGGTTCTGACGATCCTTCTCCGGACCCCGGGTAATCACCAGGCCCCAGGTAATCAATGGTCCCGCATCGCCGGGCCAGCAGGTCTGGATGGGCAGGCTGCCCAGGTCCACCTGGTCGCCCTCCTGCATCACTTCCTGGCAGGGAGCGCTCTTCAACTGGCGCGGCGCCATGTTCATCACCTGGCGGAAAGCCGGGAGCTTTTCCCAGGCATCACGCATGCCCTTGGGCGGCTCCGGTTCCTTGAGAAACGCCAGCAACTCGCCCACATCCCTGAGCGCTGCCACCGATTCCGCTCCCATGGCGCGGGCCACCCGCTCCGGGGTGCCGAACAGGTTGCCCAGCACGGGCATGTCGTAGCCCTTGGGGTTTTCGAACAACAGCGCCGGCCCGCCACGCTTGAGCGTGCGATCGCAGATTTCCGTCATCTCGAGATAGGGGTCGACCTCGGCAGTTATCCGGCGAAGCTCCCCGTCACGTTCCAGCTGGGCAATGAAGTCCCTGAGATCCTTGTATTTCATGCAACGAACTATAAAGACACAGGGGAACCACTGTCCATGTGAGACTGTGCTGATCGACAGTCCGGGGCTTTGCCATTAAGCTTTGGCCATGCAGGTGTCGTTCACCAAGATGCAGGGACTGGGCAACGATTTCATCGTAATCGATGCCAGGCACCGGCCATTTACCCCCTCCCCCGAACTTGTTCGGCGGTTATCCCATCGGCGTACCGGAATCGGCTTCGACCAGGCCCTTATCCTGGAATCCCCGCGGGAACCCGGCTCCACTGCCTTTTATCGAATCCTCAATGCTGATGGCTCAGAAGTTGAACAATGCGGTAATGGCGCCCGCTGCATAGCGCGTTTCCTGGATCCAGACGGGGAAGGTCAGGACCTCTTGCTAGAGAGTATTGGAGGCCTGGTGACGGCCCGGGTACTTGAAGACGGAAATGTCCTGGTGAACATGGGCGAACCGCATTTCCTGCCCTCTGACATCCCGTTACAGGCAGAACAGGAGCAGGCCCGCTATTGCCTGAAACTGGGAGACGAACAGATCCAGGTGGGCGCTGTATCCATGGGCAACCCCCATGCAGTATTGCGGGTGGACAAGGTGGAAACTGCGCCGGTTGCGCAAATGGGTCCGGGCATTTCCGCTCACCCGCGCTTCCCGCAACATACAAATGCCGGCTTCATGGAAATAGCTGGAAAGAGTACCCTGAAGCTCAGGGTCTACGAGCGCGGCGTCGGCGAGACGCTGGCGTGTGGTACTGGCGCCTGTGCCGCCGCGGTTGTGGCGAGACGTTGGGGCGAGATTGATGAAACTGTTGATGTCCTGTTACCAGGCGGCCGATTGCAGGTCACCTGGAGCGGACCTGGACAGCCGGTTTGGATGAGCGGCCCAGCCGCATTTGTATTCGAGGGAATAATAGAACTATGACAACCCAGCACAAGCCAGGAACTGCTTCTAGCGGTCTATCCGAAGAAGCCGTGGCCTATTACCTCGAGACTCACCCGGAATTTTTTGAACGTCATGCCTCCCTGCTCACCTCCATGAGCCTGAGCCACCTGAATTCAGGTTCCGCCGTGTCCTTGATAGAAAGGCAGGTGGAATTGCTGCGCGAACGGAACCACAAGATTGAGCGCAAACTCGCTGATTTCGTGGAAACCGCCAGGGGCAACGATGTACTGGCAGAAAAAATTCACCGCATGGGCCTGGGCCTGCTGCGGGCCGACAGCCTGGAAAGCTGCCTGAACGAGGTGGAGACCAGCCTGCGGGAAGATTTCGCCTCGGACCAGTCAGTCCTGGTACTAATCCAGGATGACAAGCCGGAGCTCGAGGCACTGGCCAATGCCGGGTGCTTCCTGAAAGTGGCCTCAAACCAGAGTCCCGACGTTCGAGGCTTCGACACCCTGTTCGACAATGGGCGCCCCCGTTGCGGCCAGGTACGAGATTCCCTGCGAGATTTCATGTTTGGGCATGACAACGATGGAATTGGCTCTGCAGCACTAATCCCCCTGTTCCACCAGCATCCCCTGGGCGTGCTGGCGGTGGGCAGCAACGATGCACGCCATTTCCACCCGGGAATGAGCACCGACTTCCTGACACGGCTGGGCGCATTGCTCAGCATGGCGCTACAGCGCCACCTGGATTAGACCGAACCGCTCATGGACGAGGCACAGAAAAACTGGATCCAGCGTTTTCTGTCCTACCTGAATCACGAGCGCAGGTTCTCCCCGCACACCATCAGCAATTACGGGCGGGATCTGAAAGCGGTACTGGCCTATTGCGAGAAACAGGACATCAGCACCTGGCAGGACCTGGGTGAGTACCAGGTTCGCATGTACGTCGCCGCCGGTCACCGCAAGGGACTATCGCCCCGCAGCCTGCAACGCAGGTTATCGTCCCTGCGTAGTTTCTACCGGTATTTGACCCGGGAAGGCCAGGTCAAGATCAATCCGGCCCTGGAGGTTCGCGCACCCAAGGCGCCCAAGCGCCTACCCAAGACCATGGACGTGGACATGATGGGCAAGCTGCTGGAGATGCCCCACAAGGACCCCCTGTCGGTGCGGGACTGGGCAATCATGGAATTGCTCTATTCCTCGGGCTTGCGACTGGCCGAGTTAGTGGACCTGGACATGACCGACGTAGACCTGTCGGATCGCACGGTCCGGGTTACCGGCAAGGGCAACAAGACCCGAATCGTCCCGCTGGGACGCTTTGCCGTGGAGGCATTGGCCAAATGGCTGCATGAGCGCGGTTCCATGGCCGGCGCCGGAACCGAGCAGGCCATGTTCCTCAGCCAACAGGGCCGCCGAATCAGCCATCGTTCGGTGCAATCACGGGTAAAGCTGTGGGCCCGCCGACAAGGCCTGCCAGTGGAGGTCAATCCTCACCTGTTCCGGCACTCCTTCGCCAGCCACCTGCTGGAGTCCAGCGGAGACCTGCGGGGAGTCCAGGAACTGCTGGGTCACGCGGACATCTCCACCACCCAGATATACACTCACCTTGATTTCCAGCATCTAGCCCGCATATATGATCGCTCACACCCGCGATCCAGGCGACGCAAATAGATTTCAGCAAATATCCAAAGACAGGGACCGAAAAATGGAGCAATTCAGAGGCACCACAATCCTGGCGGTGCGCCGAGGCGGTAACGTCGTCATCGCAGGCGACGGCCAGGTATCCCTGGGCGACACGGTGATGAAGGGCAACGCCCGCAAGGTTCGCCGGATTTACAACGGCACCGTGCTGGCCGGGTTTGCCGGCGGCACCGCCGACGCATTTACCCTGTTTGAGCGCTTTGAAGCCAAGCTGGAGCAATACGGCAACCTGACCCGGGCGGCCATCGAGTTAGCCAAGGACTGGCGCAGCGACAGGATGCTACGCCGACTCGAAGCCCTGCTGTGCGTGGCGGATGTAGACTCGCTGTTCATCATTTCCGGAAACGGTGACGTGATTGAGCCCGAGGACGATCTGCTGGCCATCGGCTCAGGGGCCTCCTACGCCAAGGCCGCGGCCCGGGCATTGGCACAGAACACCGACCTGGACGCCAGGACCATCGCCGAGAAAGCCATGCGTATCGCCGCAGACATCTGCGTTTACACCAACGACAACATCATTATTGAAGAACTGACCGGGAAGGCCGGCGCCTGAGGCGCTGCCGACCGTAAGCAGTAAATAATCTATGTCCCAAATGACCCCAAGAGAAATCGTCCAGGAACTGGACAAGCACATTGTTGGCCAGGATGACGCCAAGCGCGCGGTGGCCATCGCCCTGCGTAATCGCTGGCGCCGCATGCAGTTACCCGAGGCCTTGCGCGAAGAGATCACGCCGAAAAACATCCTGATGATCGGACCCACCGGCGTTGGCAAGACCGAGATTGCCCGGCGCCTGGCCACCCTGGCCAAGGCCCCGTTCATCAAGGTCGAGGCAACCAAGTTCACCGAAGTCGGCTACGTGGGCCGGGAAGTGGACAGCATCGTGCGTGATCTGACCGACGTGGCAGTGAAACTGGCCCGCGAGGAAGAAACCGCCAAGGTGCGCACCCGGGCCGAAGACGCTGCAGAAGACCGAATCCTGGATGCCCTGCTGCCCGGACCCCGCAACTCCGGTACCGAGGTCACCGAACAAGCCTCTGCCAGCGACACCCGCCAGAAATTTCGCAAGATGCTGCGCGAGGGCAAGCTGGACGATCGCGAGATAGACATCGAAATCAAGGCCACCCCCATGGGCGTGGAAATCATGGCGCCCCCGGGAATGGAAGAGATGAGCCAGCAGTTGCAGGGGATGTTCCAGAACCTCTCCGGCGGCAAGACCAGCATGCGGAAGATGCGCATCAAGGACGCGTTCAAACAGCTGATCGAGGAAGAAGCCTCGCGGATGGTCAACGAGGAAGACATCAAGCTGCGCGCGATCCACGCGGTAGAAGAAAACGGCATCGTCTTTATCGACGAACTGGACAAGGTGGCCCGGCGGGCCGAATCCCAGGGCGCAGACGTGTCCCGGGAAGGCGTTCAGCGTGACCTGCTTCCCCTGGTGGAAGGCTGCACTGTCAGCACCAAGTACGGCATGGTTCGCAGCGACCACATCCTGTTCATCGCCTCCGGGGCCTTTCACGTGGCCAAGCCCTCGGACCTGATTCCTGAATTACAGGGCAGGTTCCCCATCCGGGTGGAACTGCAGGCCCTGACCAGCGCCGACTTCATTCGCATCCTGACCGAGCCCGATGCATCGCTTACCGAGCAATACAGCGCCCTGATGCAAACCGAGGACGTGAGCGTTACATTCAGCGAAAGCGGCGTCCGTCGAATTGCCGAGGTGGCCTTCCAGGTGAACCAGAGCACCGAGAACATCGGCGCCCGGCGCCTGCACACGGTGATGGAGCGCTTACTGGAGACAGTATCCTATGAAGCCTCCGACCGGTCCGGACTGAAACTGGAAGTAGACGCGGAATACGTGGACGAGCAGTTAGGAAAGTTGGTGGTCGACGAGGATTTGACCCGCTATATCCTGTAGCATTCGCCGCATAGTTGGCCATATGCGGACCAACCAAGGATTTCTAATGCCGTACCAGAACCAGGTTCCCACCGATATCAAACTGCACAGCAAGTCCAGATTGCTGGAGATCGCGTTTGACGACGGAGTGAGCTACAGCCTTTCCTGTGAGTTCCTCAGGGTGAATTCACCCTCGGCGGAAGTGCGTGGTCACGGACCGGGCCAGGAAGTGCTGCAACTGGACAAGGAACTGGTCAATATCACGGCTATCGAACCGGTAGGCATGTATGCCGTTAAGCTGGTCTTCGACGATGGCCATGATTCAGGGCTGTACAGCTGGGAATACCTGTACGAACTGGGTGAAGGCCAGGATGAAAAATGGCAGGATTACCTGCAACGATTAAGCCAGGCTGGGCACCAGCGCAAAGCAGATTAAATCGGAACTAGCATGTCTCAGGATTCCAGGAAAACCACTCATTTCGGCTTTGAGGAAGTAGACGAGACCGAGAAGCAGCGCATGGTGCGCGGCGTCTTCGACTCAGTCGCCACAAAGTACGACATCATGAACGACATCATGTCCATGGGCATGCACCGGATTTGGAAGAGCTTCACTCTTGGCCAGACCGGTCTGCGCAAGGGCCAGGTGGCGCTGGATGTTGCCGGCGGCACCGGTGACCTGACCAAGGGCATGGCCCGCCAGGTGGGTCCCGAAGGACACGTGGTGCTCTCCGACATTAACCAGGCCATGCTGGAACAGGGTCGTAACCGGCTGCTGGATGACGGCGTGGTGGGCAACGTGACCTACGCCCAGGCCAATGCCGAGTTCCTGCCTTTCGCAGACAACAGCTTCGACTGCATCACCATTGCCTTTGGCCTGCGCAACGTGACTCACAAGGAAAAAGCCCTGGAGTCCATGTACCGGGTCCTGCGTCCGGGCGGACAGCTGATGATCCTCGAATTCTCGAAACCCGTCGCCGCGCTGTCGCCCTTCTATGACCTGTATTCCTTCAAGGTCCTGCCCTTCATGGGCAAGATGGTCGCCAACGATTCGGAAAGCTATCGTTACCTTGCCGAATCCATTCGCAAGCACCCGGACCAGGAAACCTTGCTGGGCATGATGAATGACGCAGGATTCGAGCGTACCCGTTATCACAACCTCACCGGCGGCATTGTCGCTTTGCACCGGGGTTACAAGTTCTGATGGACCTGCGCCCACCCCCATTGCCTGATGTCCTGCTCAGACCCTTACAGGAACTGATCAGTCGCAACATCATGGACTCGACTCCCGCCAGGGAGTTACTACCGTCCCTGGCAGACCGGGTACTGGGCGTGTATTTGAAAGACACACCCATAGCGCTGCACATGCTGTTCCACGAGACAGGCGTGAGCCTGAGCTTCGCCCCGCCTGCCGACCCTGACGTGATCCTCAGCGGCGGATTGCTGGGACTGGCCCGCCTGACCGGCGACGACGCCAGTGAGGCGTTTCGCTCCGGCGAGGTGGAATTAATCGGCGAGGCTGAAATGGCCGGCACCATCCAGGAATTGCTGCAGCACGCCCACCCGGACTGGGAAGAGGAACTGTCCCGCCTGGTCGGTGACGTGGCCGCACACCAGGTAGGTAATTTTGCACGCAGCATTTTTGGCTGGAGCAAGCAGGCCGGCGAGAGCGTGCAACGCAATGCCACCGAATACCTGCAGGAAGAAAGCCGGGACCTGGTGGCGCCGGCCGAGGCGAGAGATTTTTGCGCCACTGTGGACACCGTGCGTGATGATGTGGAACGCGCCGCGGCGAGACTGGACCGCCTGGAGAAACAATTAAACCAGGCCCGGGAGTCGTAAGATGCTGCGCCCCTCGACTGTCCTGCGCCTGATAGCCATACAGCGAGTTTTGCTGCGTTACGGGCTGGACGAAATCGTCACCGCGACTCACTTGTTCAGACCCCTGCGTTACTTCTCGCCGGGCTGGTGGCGACGTGACTCACACAAGGAAAGCCTGGGCGCCCGGCTGCGCATGGCGCTCATTGAACTGGGTCCTATATTCGTAAAATTTGGCCAGTCCCTGTCCACCCGTCCCGACCTGCTGCCCAAAGATGTGGCGATGGAGCTTGCACAACTGCAGGACCGTGTCCCGCCGTTTCCCTCAAAAGAAGCCCTGGCGATTATCGAGGGTGCCTATGGCAAGACGGTAGGCGAGGTCTTCGCAAGCTTTGACACCGAACCCCTGGCCGCTGCATCCATCGCCCAGGTACACACGGCGACGCTTAAGGATGGCCGGAGTGTCATCGTCAAGGTGCTGCGGCCCGGTGTGAAAAAGCGCATCCAAAGCGACATGGCCGTGCTGTACGCCATGGCCGGACTGGCTGAGCGATTCTGGTCCGAGGGCAAGCGGCTGCATCCGCTGGATGTGATCGCCGAATACGAGAAGACCACCCTGGATGAACTGGACCTGCTGCGCGAGGCCGCCAACGCGGCCCAGTTGCGACGCAATTTCGAAGGCTCAACCCAGCTGTATGTCCCCGAGGTGCACTGGGACTACTGCCGCAAAAACGTACTGGTAATGGAACGGATTTACGGCGTACCCATTGCCGACATGGATACCCTGAAAGCCAAGGGAACCAACTTCAAGCGCCTGGCGGATCACGGCGTGGAGTTGTTCTTCACCCAGGTGTTCCAGCACAACTTCTTCCATGCCGACATGCACCCGGGCAATATTTTCGTGGACGTCACCACCCCCGAATTCCCGCGTTACATTGCGGTGGACTTCGGTATCGTGGGCACCCTGAGTACCCGTGACCAGTATTACCTGGCAGAGAATTTCCTGGCCTTCTTCAATCGGGATTACTACCGGGTGGCCAAGCTGCACCTGGACTCCGGCTGGGTCCCGCCGGAAACCCGGCTGGATGAACTGGAGTCCGCATTCCGTACAGTCTGCGAACCCATCTTCGCCAAGCCCCTGGAAGAAATTTCTTTCGGTCAATTGCTGGTACGCCTGTTCCAGACGGCGAGACGATTCAACATGGAAGTTCAGCCCCAGTTGATCTTGCTGCAAAAAACCCTGCTGCACATCGAGGGCCTGGGTCGTCACCTGTATCCCCAGCTGGATTTATGGGAGACCGGAAAACCCATACTCGAACGTTGGATGCGTGACCGTCTCAGCGGCGCCAATGTACTGGCCAAGCTGCGTCAGCAACTTCCCGATCTGAACGAAACCCTCCAGGATGTGCCCCAGTTGGTACAGACCCTGGTGCAGCAAGCTACCGAAGGACGCTTGAGCATTACCGTCAATGATCCGGGAGTCAGTGCACTGCGCAAGGAAATTGCCCAGTCAGCCCGCGCACGCTACACAGCCATGGCAGCCGGAGCGGTGCTGATTGCCGGAGCCTTGCTGATCGGCCTGAATGTTCAGCCCGAGTGGTTGGGTTGGGTGGTGAGCGGCACCGGCGCAGCGCTGTTGCTGATCAATCGCCCCTCGGCGAACTAATTA
>CAKZML010000270.1 GCA_937128475.1 uncultured Chromatiales bacterium | reverse complement strand
GATATGTTACGCGGCTCACCCGTATGGATGCTTGGAGATACATTGCGTCTGCTAAGCAAAGACCTGGGTGAGTTAACCGGCAGCGAAGTCGAGCTGCAGGGGAAAATCATCAGTACCGGGATAGCACTTAACCAGGGGCTGGCCCGGGGCCGGCTGAGAATTTTCGAAACCCTGGAAGCGGCAGAAGCCGGTCAGCCACAGCCCACGGATATCGTGGTGCTGCCCGAGACCATTGCCGAGCTCAAGCCGGTGGCGGGCATCCTTACCCTGGGTGAGGGCAACGCACTGTCCCACGTTCAATTGCTGGCGAGAAACTTTGGTATCCCCAATGTGGCCATCGACCAGGAAAGCGTGGACTTGATTCGGCCGCTGGAAGGTCGCGATGTAGTGCTTATTGTCGGTCCCAACGGCAATGTGATTTTCCGGGCGGCGGAGGATGTGGAGGGTGTTGCGAAATTGTTTGGCAGCACCGGCCAGGGACCGGCAACCGGGCAGCTCACGGTGCCGCCGCCAAACCTTGAACTTACCCAGGTCCTTCACTTGAAAGACATTCACCGGGAGCTGTCGGGCAAGGTGGTGGGCCCCAAGGCAGCTAACCTGGGTCAGCTTAATCGCATGTTCTCGGGGCGGGTGGCGCCGGCCATTGCTATTCCTTTTGGCGTCTATGCCCAGCAGTTGGAAGACACCGGTCTGATGCCCAGGATCCGCGCCGCTTATGCTGCTAGCGCGAAGGGAGAGTTCAGCAAGGAAGAACTGGAAGCTCAGTTGGCGGAGATCCGCAACGAGATTGCCAACCTGCGACTGAGTGATGACGTGCGCAGTCAGCTTGTGCAAGCGATGGGCGAAGAATTCGGTGGCCTGGAAGGTTACGGGGTGTTCGTGCGCTCGGATACCAATGTAGAGGACCTGCCGGAGTTTACCGGTGCGGGTCTTTCTGAAACCGTACCCAACGTGGTGGGCCTGGATGCCCAGTTGGCCACCGTACCCAGGGTCTGGTCCTCGGTGCTCAGTCCGCGTGCCCTGGCGTGGCGCTCAAGTTTGCTGAGCAATCCGGAGCAGGTGTACGCCTCGGTACTGGTGATGAAGAGCGTGCCATCAGACAAGTCCGGTGTGCTGGTTATCGCCAACCTGATCGACCCCCTGGAGGCCGGGCTCACGGCGTCCACCGCCTGGGGTGTAGGTGGCGCGGTGGCGGGAGAGGCTGCCGAAAGCCTCACTATCCTGCCCGAATCAACCAGGCTGGTCTCGGAAGCCAAGGCTCCCTATCGCCGACAATTATCCGCCAGCGGCGGCATTGACTGGATGCCGGCGGCGCCGGGGCGGGTACTGGAGGATGCTGAAATCGAGCAACTGCGAAGCCTCGCCCTGGAAGTGGTCGAAAAATATGTGCCGGTGCTGGATGACACGGGCAAACCTCGTCCCTGGGATATTGAATTCGGCTTCGTCAGTGGTGAATTGACGCTGTTCCAGATTCGTCCGCTGGTTGAAAAAAGTGGCCGGCGTGCCGAAAAGGCCATGCGCAAGTTGCGACCGGCTTCTGCGGCGGGCACCGGCGACGCTCCGCCGGTGGATCTGTCGGTGGTGATTAGTGGAGCGATGCAATGAGAGCATTTACTGCGATGAAGGCCCTGGTGCCATTGTTCGCTGGTTTGGCCGCGGGTCAGGTGCTGGCCTATCCGCTGGATGGCGAGTCCGAATCAGGTATCCGGCGACTGGAGGGCTATCAACTGGTGCAGCAACAGCCTAACGGTCCCAAGCTCTCACCGGGCGCCCTGTGGGGTGTGGAGCAAATTCGACTGCACTTGCTGGACTACAACGGGCCGGACTTCGATCAGCTGGAGCAGGATCCGCAACTTCAGGCGGCACTGTCCGGGATGCTGGCAACGCGTGACCCCAGCTACTCAATGGTGCTGGTGGACTTCACCGATGCGCAGAATGTTCGTTGGGCAGGTCTTCGGCCTGATGTGAAACAAAATCCGGGCAGCGTGGGCAAGTTGTTGTGCATGGCCGGATTGTTTAATGCCCTGGCCGAGGCATTTCCGGATCCGGCCGACAGACAACGGGTATTGATGACGGCAGTGTCCAGGGCCGGTAGCTGGGTGAATGACGAGATTCACATCGTTCCCAAGTGGGACGCCGCAGCACGGGTAAATCGTTTCTCGGTAATCAACGAGAACGACGAGTTTCGCCTCAGCGAATGGCTGGATCACGCCATCTCTGCCTCGGCCAATGGCGCCGGCGCCATCATCTGGCGCGAAGCCATGCTGGTAAAACATTTCGGTTCTGACTATCCCCAGAGTTTCGATGTTAGCGAGCGCTTTTTTAACGAGACGAAGAAATCCGAGCTCAGCGCCCTGGCCCGTGAGGTCATCACCGCGCCGCTGGTCGCAGCTGGCATCGATATCACCAATCTGCAACAGGGATCGTTTTTTACCGGCAACGCCAAGGGCAAGGTGCCCGGCGGCATGTCCTTTGCCACGCCACGGGAACTGGCGCGGCTGCTGTTTCGGATTGAGCAGGGCAAGCTGGTGGATGAATGGTCCAGCCTGCAGATGAAAAAATACATGTACATGACCAAGCGTCGTTACCGCTACGTGTACGCGCCGGAACTCTCGCGTTCGGCGGTGTTCTTCAAGAGTGGATCCTTGTACTCCTGTCGGCCCGAGGAAGGTTTTCGTTGCGGCAAGTACATGGGCAACAAGCAAAACCTCATGAACTCCGTGACTATCGTGGAAGGCAATCAGCCAGGCGATCCACGTTATATCGTCACCCTGATGTCGGATGTGAAGAAGGTTAATTCGGCCTGGGATCATTCACGGATTGCCGCAGCTACCGACGAGATGATTCGCACACGCCAACCTCAGAAGCTGCAGGAAGAGGCCAGCGACAAGGAAATGACCGAGGCGGGCAAGAGCGAGTAAGTCCTCGCGTGGTAGGGATGTCGCCTGAGTGCCCTTTTGCTACCGCAGGTTGAAGAACTCTTGCCTGCGGCGGCCGTTTCGCAGTCGACGTGACCTTATTCATTGCGGCAGCCGAGCGTGCCGGTGGGCTGATCGCGATCGACGCAAGCCTTGTTGCATTGGGGTTGTACTGGGGAAAGCCTTGTCCAGGAGCCTGAAGATAGTACTTATTCTCGTTCAATTTTTGCTAAGCTCATGAAAACCGTGCGGTAACAACAACTGGCAAAAACAAGAATGAACGGATTCTTCGGCGAATTGGGACGACGCAACGTGGTGCGCATGGGCGCGCTCTACGCCGTGGGTGGTTGGCTGACACTGCAGGTGGCGGATGTGCTGTTCGGCGCATTGAGTCTGCCCGAGTGGAGCCTGCGTATGGTGCTGGGCATGCTCATCCTCGGTTTCCCCGTGGTGCTGATATTTGCCTGGGTGTATGAGATGACCCCCGAGGGACTCAAGCGCGAGTCCGACGTGGA
>CAKZML010000269.1 GCA_937128475.1 uncultured Chromatiales bacterium | reverse complement strand
CCCCAGTTTTTCACAGGAGTGAATTTGAATGAACGATAAAAAGGTAGCGGTGAAAACCATCACCCCCCCGGCGGCTCAAGCCATGACACCTATGGATATGATCAGCCGCGCACTTGACCAGGGTCTGTCTGACGAACAGCTTGGTCGCTTCATGGACCTCAATGACCGCTGGCAAGCTGACGAGGCGAGGAAGGCTTTCGTCCATGCCATGACCAGCTTCAAGGCCGAACCCCTGCGGGTCACCCGTGACAAGCACGTTAGCTACGGCAGCGGATCGGGCAAGACCTCTTACTCTCACGTTTCGCTGGCTAACCTCGTGGATGCAGCGGTAGCCGGGATGTCCAAGCACGGACTGTCGCACCGCTGGGAAACCCATCAGGAAGGCTCACTCATCTCAGTGACCTGTGTCATCACCCATGAGAACGGACACGCAGAACGCACCACGCTTTCCGCATCGCCCGACACCTCGGGCGGCAAGAACCCCATCCAAGCCGTGGGTTCAACGGTAGCCTATTTGGAGCGGTACACCCTGATGGCAGCACTGGGCTTGGCAGCGTCCGATATGGACAACGATGCCACGTTGGCAGAGGAAGTCTCTCACATTACCGAGAGCCAAGTGCTGGACCTGGAAGCGTTGATTGAAGAAGCCGGGGCAGACAAGGCCAAGCTTTTAAAGTGGTTGAAAGTGGAGTCCCTGGACCAAATTGTTTCGCCAGCTTACAAGGACGTAGTTGCCAAGCTTCGCCTCAAAGCAAAGCAGGGAGCAAAGTAATGGCTATCGAAATCTTCGACACCATTGAACAGGGTACTGAAGAGTGGCTGGCTGTCAGGGCCGGGATTCCCACTGCCAGCGTATTCAAAGAAGTAATGATGAAGCCCGGCCCGAGGGGCGGCATTCCCAAGGGGCGGCAGAAGCTTCTTTGGAAGCTCGCTGGTGAGGCGATCAGCGGCATCCCTGAGTCAGGGTATAGCAATGCCGCGATGGAGCGAGGGCATGAACGTGAGGACGAGTCACGCAGTCTGTACTCCATGATCACCGACAACGAGGTGCGCCAGGTCGGCTTCATCCGAAACGGCAACTGTGGCTGCTCCCCTGATGGACTGATTGACGATGACGGGATGTGGGAAAACAAGGATGCCATTGGCTCTGTTCAAATCGAACGGCTGCTGAATGGCAAGGTGATCCCGTCAGAGCATATGGCTCAGTGCCAGGGTGCGTTGATGGTAGCCGAGCGCGACTGGATAGACTTCACCAGTTATTCCAGGGGGCTTCCGCCTTTAATCGTGAGGGTGCGCCGGGATGAGCGGTACATCGCCGGGCTGCGCATCGATGTGAATAACTTCGTAGCAGAACTGAATGACCTCATTGAACGAATCAGGAGAATGTCGTGAGCAATCCTATTACCGAATATTCCAACACCGAAGCTGCACTGATCGTCCTTCGTGAGCGTTACGAAGGCGTAAGTTTTATGGTCGATGTTCCCGCTGGCATGAAAGAAGCCAGGGAAGCACGAGGCGAGATTCGCGGCTACCGGGTAGACCTGGAAAAGATGCGTAAGGACATCAAGGCTCCCGCTCTGGAACACTGCCGGGCCATTGACTCGGAAGCCAAGCGCATCACCGAAGAACTCACCGCCCTGGAACAGCCAATCGCTGAACAGATCAAGGCTGTCGAGGCCAGGAAGGAAGCTGAACGTCAGGCCGAAGAGGATCGCGTTGCTGCCGCAGCACAGAAGCTTGAGTACCCCGGTGACGATGCCCTGATCGCCGGTATCGCAGAACACTTTTCTGTTGATGCGGATACGGCAGTCCGTTGGGTGGTTGTGTGGGCAGGGCTCGGCCAATGACCACCAGAGTCTGCGAAACCAGTCTGGACCTGGAGGATGCGATCAAGCTAATCCGGTCCAGACCCCTTCCTCTCACCCTGAACATACTGAAGGGAAAGCACAGAAGCTCCCAACAGAATCACCTCCAGCGGATGTGGCTGAATGAAGCCGCCGAGCAACTGGGTGAGTACACCGCTGAAGAATACCGGGCGTATTGCAAACTGCACTTTGGTGTCCCTATCATGCGGATGGAGAGCGAAGACTTCATGGAGAGTTACGACAGGATCATCAAGCCACACTCATACGAAGACAAGCTGGAGATGATGGCTGTACCCCTGGACTTCCCGGTCACTCGTTTAATGACAACCAAACAACTCACTCAATATCTGGACGCAATGCATGATCATTTCACCATGCTTGGCGTTCAACTTACTCAACCGAGGTAGATACGACATGGCAGCAATACCAACAAACTGGGGAGCGGTTCGTGATGGCGAGCTTCATCGCGGATGGTATTTGGCAGAATCAGAGAAGCGATGGGTATCAAAATACTCAAGTCGCCAGGCAGCACTGAAGGCAGCAAAGGAAGCCTACATGGAATCGCAGTCTGTAATCTGGGCCGCGAACAAATGGAACTGCAGGGAGAGGGCTTCCGCATGA
>CAKZML010000268.1 GCA_937128475.1 uncultured Chromatiales bacterium | reverse complement strand
TACTCGAAGAGCTAAAACGCCGTAGTGTATTCCGGGTGGTCTCGGCCTATCTCGTGGTGGGTTGGCTGATCCTGCAGGTCTCGGACATCGTGCTGGATTTCGCAGGCGCCCCGGAGTGGGTGGGCAAGGCGATTATCGGCCTGATGGCTGTCGGCCTTGTCGTGAGTATTGTGCTGACCTGGGTATTTGAGATCACCCCGGATGGAATCCGACGGGATGACGGGCTATCGGAAAACAGAAGCAGTCTGTCGGCCCATAGACTGAACATGCTGACACTGGTGGCTGCGTTTGGCGTGGCAATGCTGTTTCTGTGGCAGCAAATTAACCCTCCTGAAAAAGCCCCAACAGCCGCTGAGAATATCCCGGCAGCCCAGAGCCAACCGGTTGCATCCGGTATCAACCCTGCATCAATCGCGGTGATGCCCTTCGCGGATTTATCTCCCCTGGGTGACCAGGAATATTTCTCCGACGGAATATCGGAAGAGATTCTGAATGTACTGGTGGGGGTGACAGGACTGGACGTGGCGTCCCGGACATCTGCATTCGCCTTCAAGGGGCAGGGTGCGTTGGGTATCCCGGCTATCGCCAGTGCGCTCAAAGTACGCAACATTCTCGAAGGCAGTGTCAGGCGATCCGGTAACCAGATCCGGATCACCGCCCAGTTAATTGATGCCGACACCGACAAGCACCTGTGGTCCCAGACCTACGATCGCGAGTTGTCGACGGAAAATGTGTTTGCCATCCAGGACGAAATCGCCAAGGCCATTGTTAGTGAACTTGGCAAGTCACTGCAGCTTGATTCCCTGGCTGCCGAGACGGTCTCGGCAAAGGCCGATACCCAGAACCTGGATGCCTACGAGTTGTTCCTGCGTGGTCGCGAGGGTTTCCTGGCACGCAGCTATAGCACCATTCCGACGACCATCGAGACTCTCCAGAAGGCGGTCGAACTTGATCCCGGGTTTGCCAGGGCATGGGCCGCACTGGCCGCAATCAGCAGCATTGCCGAGGGTTGGGGTTATTTGGATCGGGGTTACAGGGAATTATCCCTTGAAGCGGCTCGGCGGGCCATCTCGCTGGATGACTCACTGTCGATGCCCTACGCGGTGCTGGGTATGGATCTTATCGAACGCACCCACGGCGATTACGTGGGCGCATTTGACTTGTTTGCTGAAGCGCTAAAGCGTGATCCAAAGGACGTTACCGCATTGCTCTGGCGGGCCATTGGACGGCTCTCGGCGGGTGAGCTCGACGGTGCGGTGGATGACCTGTTACGGTGCCGGGCCGTTGATCCTGGGTATGAGCACTGCCGTCAATTCCTGGCGGTTGCGTACATTTACCTGGGTGAAAAGCAAAAGGCATACGCCCTGTTCGAACAAGGCGTCGCACAAAAGGGAACTGCCTACACACAGGTATTCGCCTTCGCACTGGCTTCAGACGGGGATTACCGCAGTGCTCTGCTTGCACTGAGGGTCAATTTTTTGGCGTTGCAGGAAGTCACTCCGCCGGACCCCCTGATTCGGGCCTTGATGGAGCCTGATTTTGATTACGAGGGCGAACTTCGCCAATACATTATAGAAATGGAAGCGAGCACCGGGGAGAAGTTCGACTGGAGCGAAACCTCATCCTATGTAGCGGTGGTGTTCAGGTCCTACGAGAACGTGCATCCCACTATTAATTTGGCGGATTGGTGGAATCCCAGTTTCCCGCACTTCCTGGCATCCCCCCATCGCAAGCGGGTGATTCGCGAGATGGGGGTTTATGATTATTGGCGTGCACGCGGCTTCCCGCCCCAGTGCCGACCAGTTGGTGAGGATGATTTCGAGTGCGATCGCTAACAAGAAATTCGAGTGGGCCAGGTGGGCCAGGAAAGATCGCCGCCAGCCTGGCGTTGCTGAGTCTGCTGCTTACTGCCTGTACCTCCGGAGGGACACCGATGAATGACGATACGCTGGAAATGTTTGCCACCAATTACACCGAGGCGTGGAACAGCCAGGATGCGGCAAGCGTTGCTGCCTTTTTCGCTGAAGACGGATCCCTGTCAGTGAACGGCTCCCCGGCGGTTGGGCGGCAGGCGATTACCGAGGTGGCCCAGGGATTTATGAGTGCATTCCCGGACATGGAATTATTCATGGACGCCCTGGAAATCAAATCTGGCCAGGTGACTTATCACTGGACATTCGTGGGCACCAATACCGGTCCCGGCGGTACAGGTCACGCGGTACGCTTCAGTGGCTACGAGGAGTGGACGTTTGGCGAGGATGAGCTGATCGCCATCTCCATGGGCCACTTTGATGCTGAAGACTATCAGCATCAACTTGAACACGGATTCGATCACGGGCATCCCTAGAACCTGCTCGAGGAATTTGTTCATGATTAAAGTAGGAATATCTGGCGCAAACGGCACCATGGGGCGGTTGACTATCGATGCAGTCGGCAAGACGAGCGACCTGAGCATCGGTGGCCTGTATGCGCCAGGCAGAGAGGGTGAGGAAATCCTCGGGTACAAGGCCAGTGCTAATCCGGCCGTCCTGTCGGGCTGCGACATCATCGTCGAGTTCACCAATCCAGCGGCAGCTGATGAGAACCTGCCCAGGTGGTGTGACAGCGGTGCCGACGTGCTGGTCGGCACCTCCGGTTACACCACCGCTCGCATCGATGCGCTACGCGAACTGTGGACGGGTATGGAATCCCGATGCCTTGTGGTGCCCAACTTTTCAATTGGTGCAGTTCTCATGATGAGATTCGCCGAGCTTGCGAGTCCGCATTTTGAATCCGCAGAGATCATCGAAATGCACCACCACGACAAACCCGACGCACCATCGGGAACCGCGTTGCATACCGCTGCCAGGATGGCGGCCGCACGCAAGCACGAGCAGCATTCACGCGGGCAGGAGATTGTGCAAGGAGCGCTAGGCGCAGACGTTGAAGGCATCCCGGTCCATTCACTGCGAACCCACGGCGCCAAGGCACACCAGGAAGTTGTATTGGGGAAACGTGGTGAATACCTGACCCTGCGTCACGACACCACCGACTATGCGTGTTTCGCCCCGGGAGTCCTGCTGGCCTTGCGATCAATGAATTCGATGGAAGCCGGGGTTTCGGTCGGGCTGGAACAACTGCTGGGCGTGTAAAGAGAATAAGGGGTCGAACCGCAGCTTATAAACTTCGGTTCGACCCCGATTAATCCCTACTTGTCGGTCCC
>CAKZML010000267.1 GCA_937128475.1 uncultured Chromatiales bacterium | reverse complement strand
GTAGTGTCCCTGGTGCGGGTGGTCAACGGCAAGTTGGTGAAGGGCCAGAAAGCGCGGATCATGAGCACTGGCCGCAGTTACCAGATAGACCGGGTAGGTCGCTTCACGCCCAAGATGGAAGACGATGACGTTTTGCACACCGGCGACGTGGGTTACATGATCGCCGGCGTCAAGGAAATCGACGGCGCGCCCGTGGGGGACACGATTACCAACGAGCGTAATCCCTGTGAAACGGCATTACCGGATTTCAAGCATGTTCAGCCCCGGGTGTTTGCCGGGTTGTTCCCGATCAGTTCCGATGACTATGAGGCCCTGCGCGAGGCCTTGCGTAAGCTCAGGCTCAATGACGCCGCGCTACACTTCGAGCCAGAGACCTCCACCGCCCTTGGGTTTGGTTTCCGCTGCGGTTTCCTGGGAATGTTGCACATGGAAATTGTCCAGGAACGGCTTGAGCGTGAATACGATCTTGATTTGATTAGCACTGCCCCGACAGTGGTTTACGAGGTGAAAACTGTTCGTGGAGAAGTGGTCTCCATTGATAACCCTTCCAAGTTGCCGCCCGTCGGTGAAATCTCAGAAGTGCGCGAACCTATCATTACAGCAAATATTCTGATGCCCCAGGAACATGTGGGATCGGTGATTAACCTGTGCATTGAAAAGCGTGGAGTGCAGAAAAAAATGTTGTACCTGGGGAAGCAGGTATCCATTGAGTATGAAATGCCTATGTCCGAGGTGGTGCTGGATTTCTTTGACCGCCTGAAGTCCGTGAGTCGTGGATACGCGTCATTTGATTACCACTTTAACCGCTTTCAGGCGGCCCCCCTGGTCAAGCTTGATTTGTTAATTAACAAGGAGCGGGTGGATGCGCTTTCCACCATCGTGCACCGGGATGCCGCGTATGCGCGAGGTAGGGACCTGGTTGAAAAAATGCGCGAGCTCATTCCCCGACAAATGTTTGAGGTTGCCATCCAGGCGGCCATTGGCGTGCATGTCATTGCCCGTTCTTCGGTGAAGGCTCTGCGCAAGAATGTGACCGCCAAGTGTTATGGCGGCGACGTTTCCCGCAAACGCAAATTGCTGGAGAAGCAAAAGGCCGGCAAGAAGCGTATGAAGCAGGTGGGTAATGTGGAAATTCCCCAGGAAGCATTCCTGGCCGTATTGAAAGTGGACAAGTAGTATCGGCCGGCAAGAATAGTCGGGTTCGGGACAGGGCGCGGTCAGAAAATTTTGACCGGATTGGATGAATAACAAATACTCTGGGTACTTATGCAAACAGACTTCGCCATGATACTCCTGATAGCAGTCCTGGTTAGCGGTGGGATTTGGCTGTTAGACAGCCTGTTTTTCCGCAAGCATCGTGAAGCCCGGGGCGGTTCACCATCTGCCGAGCCGGTGTTGGTGGAGTATGCCCGGTCATTTTTCCCGATCATCCTGCTGGTGCTGGTGGTTCGCTCCTTTGGGTACGAGCCTTTTCGGATTCCATCCAGTTCCATGATGCCCACCCTGTTGGTAGGGGATTTCATATTCGTTAATAAATACACCTACGGTTTGCGGGTGCCCGTCCTGAACAAGAAGTTCCTGGATGTGGGTGAGCCCAAGCGCGGCGATGTGATTGTTTTTCGCAAGCCCCAGGAACCCAGTATTAACTACATCAAGCGACTGGTCGGCCTGCCCGGTGACGTGATTTCCTACCGCTTCAAGCAGGTATACATAAACGACGTGGCAGTGGACCTTAAAGGCAGTGGCGATACCCAGCGTATCCAGTGCGGGCGCGATGCCGGGGGACGTCCCATGCATTTCACGGCCACCACGGTTACCGAAACCCTTGATGGGGTGAGTCACGAGATTTATCTCAGCAAGAAAAGGGATTTTCCCAGTTCTTACCTGGACCAGGTGGTACCCCAGGGTCACTTCTTTGTGATGGGGGATAACCGGGACTGCAGCCAGGACAGCCGCATCATAGGATTTATTCCGGAAGAAAACCTGGTGGGTAAGGCCGTGGCTATCTGGATGAATTGGGACTGGACAGAATCCTCAGTTCTCTGGGGACGGATTGGTACCTCGATTAAGTAATGGCAGGAGAAGTAGGGTGATGTACAAAAAACAACGCGGAATGACCACCATTGGAATGATCCTGGCGGCCGCCATTGCCGGACTGAT
>CAKZML010000266.1 GCA_937128475.1 uncultured Chromatiales bacterium | reverse complement strand
ATGCAAGGATTCGCTGTCAGATTACTCATCGCCATTGTCGGACTTTGGCTAGCCTCCGTCCTGGTTCCCGGGGTAAGCATTCAGGGGGCGTGGACATTCATCTTCGCGGCCCTGTTACTAGGCGTTGTGAACGCCCTGGTCAGGCCCCTGGCAGTCATTCTTACCCTGCCACTCACCATACTTACTATGGGCATATTCCTGCTGGTTATCAATGCCGCCATGTTCGGACTGGTGGCAAGATTCCTGGATGGCTTTAGCGTGGCCGGCTTCTGGTCTGCCCTGTTCGGTTGGCTGATCGTCAGCCTCACCAGCACCCTGGCATCCTGGTACATCGGGCCCAAGGGACGCTACGAAATCCTGGTCATCCAGCGCCATTAAGCTGCATTAAGTACAGACCAACTTCCCGGCGTCCTCGCGACACAAATCGGGAAAGCCCCGTACCCGCCACAACTCCAGCAAGCCCAGTTCTTCCACCAGGGGCTGAAACTCCGGCGACTGGCGTAATGCGCTATTCCACGGATACCACAATCCCTGGAGTTCATCCGGATGGGTTGCGTAGCTCGCCCGAACGGCATCCGGGTAGGAGTCCAGCAACCCAAGTTCCGCCAGGCAGGAATGAATTGTTACAGAGGCGCTGGAACCCAAAGAACCAACCTGGTCTTCGGTAATTTCCAGCAGCTTGGACGCCTTTGCCGGGTCCTGTCTGGCATCCACCAACGCCACCCACCACTCCCGTGAAAGGGAACCGGGACCCTCTCTGAACGGCTCCAGCACCCGGTCATCCAGGCCCATCTGGAAATACAGCGTGCGCAGGACATTGGGGGCTTCATAATGCCCCAGGGCCATACCCCGATTCAGGTGGCTCACCGCCTTGTCCAAATCGCCCGTCAGCATGTACGCCTTCCCCAGCGCCGTATTGTTGATTCCCGATGCGGGGTCCTGGCGATAGGCCGCAAGCAACTGCATCTTGCCCTGTTCCAGGTAGCCCGTACCCAGCAGGCTCAAGCCGTACCAGAGCCGCAGGCTCGCGTCCCGGGGATGCCTGGCAATACCTTGCTTGAATCGCTCCAGCCCCCGATTCCAGTGCATTGGGGCCTGCAGGACGTCGAGACCCGCGAGTACTGCAATGGCCAGGGACGATTCCGGATCCAGCTGTAATGCCCTCTCCGCCGCCACCCTGGAGGCTTCCAGTTCCTCAGCCATATCGGTACCGCGAATGTAATCCCAAGTTACCGAGCGCACCCCCGCCAGGGTTGCCCAGGCTGCCGCGAAATCCGGATCCAGGGCCACCGCCTGTTCCAGCAGTCCAACCGCAGCGCCTACCCCATCGCCTCGCTGGCCAAATAGCTCCAGACCTTGAAGGTACAGGTCATAGGCCTGCAGGTTTTCTGTCGGTCGCTGTCTTTCGGGCAGGATGCCCTGGCCGCCCAGGGACACTCGCAGGGCCGCCACGATGCGCGCGGCAATGTCATCCTGGATGTCAAAGATATCCGCCATCTGCCGGTCATAGGTTTCAGACCAGATGTGGGCATCGGTTTTCACATCAATCAACTGGGCGGTTACCCGAATCCGGTCACCGGATCTGCGCACGCTACCCTCCAGCACGTGGTTCACTCCCAGTGCCTTGCCGATAACCCCCAATTCCACATTCTGGCCCTTGAAGGCGAAACTCGAAGTGCGTGACGGCACCCTCAGTCCCCGCACCTCAACCAGCAGGTTCAGTAATTCTTCGCTCAGTCCGTCGGAAAAATATTCGTTATCCGGGTCGGAGCTCATGTTCACGAATGGCAGCACCGCCACCGAGTCGTAATCCGGGAGCGCCAGGCCGGACGCATCCACCCGGGACTGAATTTCCGGTGCCGAGTCGGGCAGGATATAGGCGCCAATTCCACCCCGGGCGATTACCTGCACGGTGATCAGCGGAACCGAAATCACCATCAACAGGGCGATGGCCAGGTTTAGCCGGCGTCCGGAATGTTGCCGGGCGGCATCATCTGCTGCCAGGTCTTTCTCGCGCTTCAGACCTTCCGGGGTAATCTCGAAAATCCAGGAAAACAGCAGCACCACGGGAAGACCCAGGGCGAACAAAAAGCCCACCAGTTTCAGGGTCCAGTCGGGCAAGCCTATGACGCCTGCCACCACGTCGGTGACCTGCAAGACCAACCAACCGGCAACCAGGTAGGCAATCGCCACCTTGAAGACATGGCGGCGGCGTAGTTCATCCATCAACTTTGACATAGGCGTTTCGTGCTACTCGTTTTTAGGCAGCATAACAGAGAGTCAATCTCATCAATGCATAGATCAGAAATCAGAAATGCTAGTGCTCAATCACCCAGCGCAGCAACGCATCCTGGACGTTCTCTCCGTATCCGCGATGGACATCATTATCATTATGCAGATCCACCACGACATATCGTTTGCCACTTCGAGAGGTGGCGTAACCGGCAATCGCCGACACGTGATCCATGCTGCCGGTTTTCAAATGCAGTTGACCCGCCAGGGGTTCGTCGTCAAAACGACGCCGCAGGGTTCCATCCATCCCCGACAGGGGCAGGGAAGAAATAAACTCCGGCATGTAAGGGCTGTTCCAGCCGTGACGCAATATCGCCCCCATGCTGGCGGCAGAAATTCGTGTGTCCCGGGACAAGCCGGCACCATTTACCAGGGTCAACTCAGGCAGGCTGATGTGATTTGCCTTGAGCCAGTCGGCAATTACCGCCCTGCCCTTTTCCTCGGTCCCCGGCGCGCCGTACACTTCGGCGCCCATGGTCAGCAGCAGGTGCCGGGTCATGACGTTATTGCTGTACTTGTTGATGCTGCGCACCACCTCGGCCAGGCTCGGCGACCAGTGGACATAGAACGGTTCAGGCTCCAGGGCCACCTCACCCGCTGCAGGTGCGAAGCCCAGTCTCACCCCACCATCGATGGTGCCACCCAGTTCCTCCCACAGCCCCTTGAACACACCAAAGGCGAACTGGACAGGGCTCATCACCGTGCGACTGAAGGAATACTCCTGGCAACCCGAGGGAAACTTGCCGTCGAACACCACGGTGTCATCGTCCATGCCACCGGGGACATTAAAGGCAATGCCCCGCTGGAAGCCGCGACAACTGCCCCGGGTGACGCCGATGCGGTTATCAATGTTCAAGTTGGATAGCACCGGGTCCGGCACCACTCGCACGCCCTGGCCCTCGGGATAAAAACCAAAGCGCACGGATTTAAAGTTCACCAGCAGAGCGTCGGGAGCCACGTTGTAACTTCGGAAAGGCTCACCGTCGAAGGCGCCCGGGTCTTCTTCGGTGACTTCAAAGTAACTGTTATCCACCACCAGGTCGCCGCTGATGTGTTGCAAGCCACGGGCCCGCAAGGCGCGTAGCAGCTTCCAGAAATTCTCGGTGGTCAGGTAGGGATCACCGGTGCCCTTGAGTACCAGGTTGCCTTCCAGCCGGCCGTTGCGAAGCTCACCGTCCAGGTAAGCGTAGGTCTTCCAGTAGTAACCGGGTTGCAGAACATCCAGGGCCACCAGGGTGGTCAGGGTCTTGATGGTGGAAGCCGGGTTGCGTGGCACATCTGCGTTGAACGATAGCAGGGGCTTGTCATCGTCCAGGGCCTGGACCAACAAGCTGACATTCGAGGATTCCAGCTTGTAGCGATCCAGTACCCGCTGAACCTGTGCAGGCAAAGGGGCCGGGGGCGCAAAGACCGGTGGCGATGTATCCGGCGCATCGGCACTCCATGCAGACGCGCAGAGCATCAGGCTCAGGGTGACTAGAATTGTACGGAGTGGAACACTGGCGTTGGGCAAGGAATAACCCCGAAGTTAACTATCAGCGTGAAAAACGAATCGGTACCGACTATGCACCGGGGGACTCGGGGACTCAAGGCGCGCTGAAAAGCCGGCCAGTACGAGCCGCGACAACGGACATCCCATTTAGCAGTCACACCCGGCTGAAGAGCTAGGGACTGGCTTTGACGGACGGACTCACGTA
>CAKZML010000265.1 GCA_937128475.1 uncultured Chromatiales bacterium | reverse complement strand
CAGCCCACCATCCTGACCAATGTCAGTGATGACATGGAAGTGGCCAGCGAGGAGATCTTCGGACCGGTAGCGCCGTTGTTCCGCTTCAAGACGGATGACGAAGCTATTCGCATCGCCAACGACACGCCCTTCGGACTCGCCGCGTATTTCTATTCCCGCGATATCACCCGGGTGTGGAAGGTTGCCGAGGCCCTGGAATACGGCATGGTCGGCATTAACGAGGGCATTCTTTCCACCGAGGTCGCACCCTTTGGCGGCATTAAGGAAAGCGGTGTTGGTCGAGAAGGCTCCAAGTACGGCATCGACGAATACATGGAAATCAAATACCTGTGCCTGGGCGGCATGGACAGCTGATCCATCAACGCCTGCGCAATAACAACACATCGAGAGAGCAAAACGATATGAGTACCAATAAAGAGCTACAGGCACGCCGTGACGCCGCAGTCGCCCGCGGTCTGGGCAACCTGCTTCCTATCTACGTTGACCGGGCGGAGAATGCCGAGGTCTGGGACGTGGAAGGCAAGCGCTACATCGACTTCGCCAGCGGTATTGCCGTACTAAACACCGGCCACCTGCATCCCAAGGTCAAGGCCGCAGTGCAGGCCCAGCTGGAACGCTTCAGCCACACCTGCTTCATGGTCACCCCCTACGAGTCCGGCGTGGAACTGGCTGAAAAGCTTAATGCCCTGGCCCCCATCGAGGGACCGGCCAAGACCATCTTTGTTACCACCGGCGCCGAGGCCGTTGAGAACGCGGTGAAGATCGCCCGGGCCCATACCGGTCGCTCAGGCGTGATCACCTTTGGCGGTGGCTTCCATGGCCGCACCCTGCTGGCCATGGCCCTGACCGGCAAGGTCGCCCCCTACAAGGCCAGCTTCGGCCCCATGCCCGCCGAGATCTTCCATGCGCCCTATCCCGTGGCCTACCACGGCGTGAGCGTGCAGGAGTCCCTGGACGCCCTGGAACACATCTTCAAGTGGGACATCGAACCGACCCGTGTTGCGGCAATCATCCTGGAGCCCGTACAGGGTGAAGGCGGCTTCTACGCAGCGCCGAAGGAATTCTTCCAGGCCCTGCGCAAGCTGTGTGACAAACACGGCATCGTACTGGTCTCTGACGAAATCCAGGCAGGCTTTGCTCGTACCGGAAAAATGTTCGCCGTCGAGCACAGCGATGTGAAACCCGACCTGATCACCATGGCCAAGAGCCTGGCCGGCGGTTTCCCGATTGCTGCGGTCACCGGCAAGGCCGAAATCATGGATGCTCCCCACCCGGGTGGACTGGGCGGCACCTACGCCGGCTCACCCCTGGGCACCACTGCGGCCCTGGCCGTGCTGGAAGTCATCGAGGAAGAGAAACTGTGCGAACGTTCCCTGGTGCTGGGTGAACTCATGGTAGGCCGACTCAAGGCCATCCAGAGCGAAACCAACAGTGTCGGTGACGTACGCAACCTGGGTGCCATGGTCGCCATGGAAATGGTCAAGGACGGCGATGCCAACAAGCCGGATCCTGACCTGACCAAGGCCCTGGTGAACCTGGCTGCAGAACGCGGCCTGATCCTGCTCTCCTGCGGTGTTCGCGCCAATGTAATCCGTTTCCTGGCACCGATAACCGCCAGCGACGCGATCGTTAACGAAGGCCTGGATATTTTGCGTGACTGCCTGATGGAGTTACTCGCCAAGGACAAGGTCGCCTAGGCAAAAGCTAGAGAAACACGACCGGCCCGCACTACGCGGGCCGGTTGCTTTAAGGAATCGTGATTATGAGCAAGACTTTGCACCAGCCCCTGGGCGGGAACCAGATGCCGCGTTTCGCCGGCCCGGGCACGATGATGCGCCTGCCCGCGAAGGAAAGCGCAGCCGGCCTGGACGCCTGCTTCGTTGGCGTGCCACTGGATATCGGCACATCTAACCGCTCGGGTGCGCGCTTTGGGCCACGCAGCATTCGTAACGAGTCGGTATTGCTACGGCCCTACAACATGGCCACCCGTGCCGCGCCCTATGATTCCCTGTCGGTTGCAGATATTGGCGATGTCGCCATCAACACCTTCAACCTGCAGAAATCCATCCCGATCATCGAGGCAGCCTACGACGAGATTCTCTCCCATGACGTGGCTCCCCTGACCCTGGGCGGTGATCACACCATCGTGCTGCCCATCTTGCGGGCCATGGCAAAAAAATACGGTCCTGTTGGCGTGGTGCATATCGATGCACACACCGACATCAACGACCACATGTTCGGCGAGGAAATTGCCCATGGCACACCCTTCCGCCGTGCGGTGGAAGAAGGCCTGCTGGACTGCAAGCGAGTGGTGCAAATCGGCGTACGTGGAACCGGCTATGCGGCAGATGATTTTGACTGGTCCACCGAGCAAGGTTTTCGCGTGGTCCAGGCAGAAGAATGCTGGCACAAATCCCTGGTGCCACTGATGGCCGAAGTCCGCGAGCAAATGGGTGACGGTCCGGTGTATATCAGCTTCGATATCGACGGCCTGGATCCGGCCTTCGCCCCAGGCACGGGAACCCCCGAGGTCGGTGGACTGACGATTTACCAGGGACTGGAAATTATCCGCGGCTGTCGCGGCATGAACGTTATCGGCGGCGACCTGGTTGAAGTGGCTCCGCCCTACGACCCTACCGGCAACACCTCGCTGACCGGTGCCAATTTGCTGTACGAAATGCTGTGCGTGTTACCCGGAGTGGAATACCGCTCCTAGCAATCACGAGAGCTTTCCCAGGCATAAAAAAAGGCGGCCAGATGGCCGCCTTTTTCTTGTCTCGCTAACTGGACCTAGCGATTAACCTGGAAATGGAACTGGGCGCCTTCACGCACACCCGAGGGCCAGCGAGTGGTGACGGTCTTCAGGCGGGTGTAGAAACGCACGCCT
>CAKZML010000264.1 GCA_937128475.1 uncultured Chromatiales bacterium | reverse complement strand
GTCTCGTCTATCAGGATCACCTGGTAGGGAGCCTGTTCAGTAGCACTGGCCTGGGAGATAAGAATAGACAGGTTATCTCCGCCATTTAGTTGAACAAGAATTGGCTCCACCAGATTCACCTCCCCTCCACCCGCGAGTTCCGGGCGCGTGGTAATGCTCAGGTAATACTCTCCCGGGTCTCCAGCATAAAGGTTGGAAGTGGAACCGTAGGCAAGATTTCTCACGATTCCATCTCCATAAGAAGGAGGCATCGTGGCCGGTATTTCGCTACTCAAATATATATTAAGGATTTCACCGGTGTTGATGGCGTGAATTGCACGGAGTCTTGCTTCGGTAACCACACTGCGCCGATCATCAGTGCCAAGCACCCCGATCATTCCATCCGGCGAGGTTCCCGTAACAAACGTATAGTCGTTGCCGGCCTCCACGGTTGCCGCCATCTCCAGTAAAGGCGTGCTGATGTCACCCGTCGGGGTGACCAGGAAGTCGACCTCTCCGCCATCCAGGATCACAAAATCGCCCAGGCTCCCGTAATCCAGGGCCAGGGCGACCGGCGCCTGGGCAGGGCCGGCCAGGATATCAAGCGGACCTTCGGCCACATCAATGTTCAGGGCCCGAACCCGGCCTCCGTAGGTCACGTCTCCGGACACCACACTGTCCAGACCAAAGGTTCGGATCATCTGCAACACTGCACTTGAGTTACCGGCATTGTCTACCAACACCATCTGTCTCTCGGCGTCTCCGGACATATCAAGCGCTCCAGAGTCAAATAGGACATCTGTAGTGCCGGAATTCGTTGCGCGTACCTGGTAAGTCCCGGGAGTGATCTCCAGCGACCCAGACGCCTCACCGAATGCAAGGGTGGTATAGGCAGTGAGGCCAAGCAGGTCTACACCGGGGTCGGTCACAAAAATATCCAGGGTTCCAAGACCCACAGATGCGTGGATGAATTCCAGGTAACCACCGATTACCGGTTTCGTCCGCCTGGGGTTACTCGTAATAAAGGAAGTTGGATTGGCCAGCGTTCCAGCAGTAACCACCGTGTATTCAACATTTCCCGAGAATACATAGTCGGGAATAGTGTCGATGATGATTGTCTCACCGGCAGGGGTAAAAGCCTTTAACTCGACAGTGGCGATGTCTGTGGTTCCGCCCTTGGATACCGGAATACCCATTCGAGTCGCCTTGAGGTAATCCACCGCAGAGTGCAGGGGCAACTCACTCACGTTCATCTGGATCCGCGGCGCATCAGCCAGGGCATGGACCGCTCGAACGTAGTACGCAGTTACTTCATTCTCGGAGCTGCCGCATGAGGCCAGCAGAACAACTACAGCCAGGATGCCAAGGCGAAGGGAAGACAGGTACCGCATAGGAATTATCTCGAAATCGTAAACGGACCATTGTACTCAAGTTCGAGTACAAGGTGATTGAAAACATCCAGGAGGATGAAAACTACAAAAAAAAGAGCCCTGCCAAATGGCAGGGCTCTCTCAGGCTTTGGTCAGACCCCCTTAACTTGGGGCATGACCTGCATGTGCTTGAATTCCAGGGAAAACCTTAGAATTCGTAGCGTACACGCGCGTAGTAGAAAGCACCGTTAAAGC
>CAKZML010000263.1 GCA_937128475.1 uncultured Chromatiales bacterium | reverse complement strand
CGCGGATGCCGGTAAGGTCCGTCGTCACGCCGTTGGAAACGGTTGCTGCGCCCATCACCTTGCCCAGGTAGTCTGTGCCGTCGCTTACCACGGCCAGGTCACCGATAACTTCGAGCAATAAGATTGGGCTGTTCTCAGCTGCCGTCGCTGCATACGAGGCAGGATCGCCTCTGTCGAGGGACTGCTGGAAATCACGCATGTAATCGTTAAAGGCCAGGGTGCCTGGTGCCAGGCCTGAAGCTGCCTGGAGGCCCATCAGCAACGGAGCGCCGTATTTCAGTGCTTCGGGATGTGTCAACAGGTTGGTCCAGGGACCGCCACCATTGGCAAGGATGCCCGTGGCCACTTCATTCTGAATCGCCAGGAAGGATGCGGTAGCAGTTGCACCCAGGGAATGGCCCATGAAGTGAATGCGTGAACCGTCGAAGTCCGGGTTGCCATCAGGAGCCGGGCCCTGGGGCGTTGCCGTGCCTTCGAAATCCATGACCGGGATCGTGCGTGTCAGCTGTACCAGGTCAACTGAGCCCTGGTTGAAGATATCGCGTGCGACGAGCGGGGCTTGCAGACCAACAGCAAACACTTGCTTGCCGTCATCGATAATGCCGTCCGGCACCTGGGCGCTGGTGGCGTTGTCGAATGCATCGATATACAGGTGACGTTCAACCATGCCCGCTGGGTTGCCGGGGGCGGCAAACAAGGGGTTGGTCGGATCAAGAATGCCGTGCATAGGCATATCGATGGCAATCACCGCAAAACCCTGGCTGGCGTAGGCGTCTGCTATCGGCAGGATGTTGGTCCTGTTCTGGGTGACGCCATGCTGGAATATCAGCACCGGCCAACCCTCAGCAGGTTTGGTCTGACCACTGTTTGCGTTGGGCAGGGTCATCAGCATTGGAACGCGTAAGGTAGTGGTGGAGACCGGAACCGGGTTGTAACGACTCAGGTCTGAGCCGCCGGCTCCCTGCCATCCGCGACCATAGGGATCGGTCGGGTCGGTGTAGTAGGGCACGTCGATGAAGCCTGCGTATATATCAGCAATGCCGGGTACGGGCAGGACGTCGGCCGTAGTGAGTCCGGTGAACTGCAGTGCCGAAACACCGGCTGTTGCTGCTGCTGCGGCTGCATCCAGTGAGTTGGAAATGGATTGGGTTGATACTGTCCATGCCATCATGAAAGCCTGGGAGGGCAGTCCGAACAGTCCGGCAGCGGTTTGCAGAACCGGGCATACAGCCTGGGTCTTGATCGCTTCCAATGCCGCGTTGGCCAGGGTGTCGCCGCTGAAGCAGGCGTCTCTGATGTCACGGAACTGGTTGTCGGGTGCCAGGGAGTTACCCAGCACATCCTGCACACCCGCGGTGATCACGAATGCATAGGTGGTGTCAGGGTCCAGCGGCCCGATGGGCACGATTTCCAGTACGGCGCCCTGTGCGTCCGTCGCGGCTGAGACACGAATCTCGTACTGAGCGATGGGGTCGGTCACGCCCGGGATAAGCGGAAACAGGGGCATCCCTGTTGTGGTGTTCAGAACCCAGAAGTTAGTCGCTGCCCCGAACATGGGTGTGCCGAGTTCATCTACCGGCATGTAGGGCATGATGGAGGTGATATCTACCGGGAAGTTGAAGGGTACGCTGATCGGTGCATTGACCGAGTAGCCGTCCAACTTGTTTACTGACGCTAAATTCAGTGCCGAGGCACCATATTTAACCAGGTCACCTGGCACGTTAAGGGTTCCGTCGGCAGAGCCACTGAACCAGATATCGTTCGGGTATGGCATCAGTCTACGGTCTTGAGCTGTGGGGA
>CAKZML010000262.1 GCA_937128475.1 uncultured Chromatiales bacterium | reverse complement strand
ACCTCTACCGCCTGCCAATGCACGTTGGTGGCGCGACGCAGGGCAAAGTCGATCATGCCCGCGGCCACCGTGGCGTTGCTGAAGCGGTCCACCAGGATAAAACTGCCGGTGGCGTGATTCTCAACGTAAGGATCAAAGGACAGGGCCTTACTCAGGGATACATTACAGACCCCGACCTCGTTTAGCTCCAGGGTCTTGCCCGGCTCGTGCTCCAGGGTATTCACGTTAACCTTGTACTTCAGGTCACTGACCGTGGCCGGAACGCTGCTTGCTCCGGTTTTGAGCAGGTAGCTGCGTCCGGGTAGCAAAGGCTCCTCGTGCATCCATACCAGCCTGCACTCAAACTGATCGGCATGCACAGGCCTGGTGAGCGGGTCAGCGAGCAGATCCCCCCGGCTGATATCAATTTCATCCGAAAGGGTAAGCGTGACCGCCTCTCCTTCGTAGGCCACATCCAGGTCTCCGTCCATGGTGACAATGCGAGCCACGCGGCTGGCCTTGCCCGAAGAGGGAACGACTATCTCATCGCCTTGATGTATCTGACCCGATGCAATCGTCCCGGAAAACCCCCTGAAGTCCAGGCTCGGACGATTCACCCACTGTACCGGCATGCGAAATGGACTGCTTGTCCTGTCACTGTCTACCGAGATCGTCTCCAGATAGCTCATCAGGGTGGGCCCGGAATACCAGGTGGTTTTCTCGCTGTGAGTAATGATGTTGTCGCCCCTCAGGGCCGACAAGGGGATGCTTACGATGGGCCCGAATCCCAGCTCCCTTGCGAATGCTTCGTATTCTTCCCGGATGGTGTGAAACCTGCTGGCCGAATAATCCACCATGTCCATCTTGTTCACGGCCAGCACCACGTTGCGGATGCCAACAAGTGATACAAGAAAACTGTGACGCCGGGTCTGGGTCAACACCCCTTTTCGGGCATCCACGAGAATGATCGCCACATCCGCTGTGGACGCGCCGGTGACCATATTACGGGTGTACTGCTCGTGCCCCGGTGTATCGGCGACGATAAACTTGCGTTTGTCAGTGGAGAAATAACGGTATGCGACATCGATGGTTATGCCCTGCTCTCTTTCAGCCTGCAAACCATCAAGTAACAGGGCGTAATCGATATCATCACCCTGGGTGCCGACCTTCTTGCTGTCTGCTTCCAGCGAAGCCAGCTGATCCTCGAAGACCATCTTGGAATCCCAGAGCAATCGCCCAATCAAGGTGCTCTTTCCATCATCCACGCTGCCGCAGGTAATGAAACGCAGCATGCTCTTTTCTTCCTGGGTCTTCAGGTACGCCAGGATATCTTCTGCAATCAACTCTGACTGGTGCGACATAACTAAACCTTCGAAACCTCTTTCATTGGCGATGAAGCCACCCAAAGCTTCCCACCACTCATTTGGAAATGCTTCCAGGGAGCCCCTGGTCTGCTCTGGGCACAGTAGATTAGGTGCTCCCTAAAAATAGCCTTCCTGCTTCTTCTTTTCCATGGAACCGCTGGAATCATGATCGATCATTCGACCCTGGCGCTCCGAGGTACGGGTCAGCAGCATTTCCTGGATAATTTCCGGCAAGGTGGCCGCTGTGGATTCCACGGCTGCAGTTAACGGATAGCAACCCAGGGTTCGGAACCGCACTGACTTCATCTGCGGTGTCTCGCCCTCCTGCAATGGCATACGGTCATCATCCACCATGATCCATTGACCGTCCCGCTCAACTACCGGCCGTTCCCTGGCGTAATACAAGGGAACAATGGGGATTTCTTCCAGGTAGATGTACTGCCAGACATCCAGTTCCGTCCAGTTGGATATCGGGAAAGCCCTAATGCTCTCTCCCTTCTTCACCCTGGCGTTATAGAGATTCCACAGCTCGGGGCGCTGGCTCTTGGGGTCCCAGCGATGATGCTCATTACGAAAGGAGAAAATCCGCTCCTTGGCCCGGGATTTTTCCTCATCCCGACGAGCCCCGCCAAAGGCCGCGTCAAACTTGTACTTGTTCAGGGCTTGCTTGAGCGCTTCTGTCTTCATCACGTCCGTGTACATGGACGAACCATGGGTGAACGGATTGATTCCCTTATCAATACCTTCCTGGTTGCTGTGAACCAGCAACTTCATACCGCTTTCCGAGGCCATGCGGTTGCGGAATTCAATCATCTCCCTGAATTTCCAGGTCGTATCCACATGCAGCAAGGGGAAAGGCGGCGCCGAAGGGAAAAACGCCTTACGCGCCAGGTGCAGCATCACTGCAGAATCTTTACCCACCGAGTACAGCATCACCGGATTTTCGAACTCGGCGGCCACTTCTCTGATGATGTGTATGCTCTCCGCCTCAAGCTGACGAAGATGGGTCATATTCGGATGCATTAATGATCCTGCTTGGAAATCAAAGACGACATGTCGAAATTATACCCAACCCGGAGCCCAATCACCCCGATTCCGTTTACCAGCCCAATGCTGGCCAAAAAGGCGTAGTTCAACTGATTACTCATGCAAGAGCGGGCACAGCCTGGCTACCTGTCTTATCAGGATTTCTTTGGTGCCGAGTAACGCCAGCAATACAGGTAATAGGTTGAC
>CAKZML010000261.1 GCA_937128475.1 uncultured Chromatiales bacterium | reverse complement strand
GTCAGGGCCAGGCCGCGACTGTCATAGATATAGATCGATAGACTGTCGATCACTATCCAGTACAACCAGTTCTCGATTTTTTTCCGGGTTACCAGGAAAGTCGTCCAGACCGCCGACCAGGTGGTGAACGAATCCAGGTACGGGAATGCAGCCTCGGTGTAACTGGACAGCAACCACCCGGACAGGGCGCTCAGCGCCAGCACGACGGTGATGGCCACCCCATGGACAGCCAGCGGATAGCTGGAAACCTCCAGGCTCTTGCCACCTGCACCGCCACGACGCCACTGCTGCCATCCATATACCGCCATGGCCAGGTAAAACACCTGCAGCACAGACTCCATGTACAGTCGCGCATCGAAAAACAGGTAAAGATAAATGGCGGTGCTGACAAAGGCCGCGGCCCAGCACCACAGACTCTCTTTAACCGCCAGCAGCAAGTAGCCAATAGCTAGCACCACCGCCACCAGTTCCAGGTAGTTCATGGCAAGAAAGTCCGCAATGAGTTGCTGCATGCTCAGCCCACCGGTCTCACGTCACCGGCCAGGACTTTCATCACAAAGGATGCCTGGCCACCTGACTGGTGAGCGCTGTGCATTTCCTTCGACAGCAGGCTCATCACAGTATCGTAATCGCCAAAGACATGGGTGCTGGTTGGATTCGTATGTACCTCCAGTTCAGGATGACTATTCAATGCTTCGATAAAACCCACGATGCCTCGCAGGTAGTCATCGGCCAACGGATACATGCTTATTTCTACGGTTACTTTCACGGGGAGTCTCCCAACCTAGTAGCGATAACTGAGGGTCACACCAGCCTGGCGCGGATCACCCTGGCGGGTGTAGAGCTTTTCAATCCAGTCCGGGGGTTCATTGGCGAAGAAGAAACCACGCACCTGGTACTCTTCATCCAGCAGGTTCCTGGCCCAGACCTGGACACCCCAATGCAGCCCCTGGTAGCCCAGCCGGGCATTTAGCAGGCTGTAGCGAGTGGATTGCTGCTCGTGGCTGTCGGAAAAGTAGAAACTGTCCTTGCCGCCCAGGTCGGCCCGGGCGTAATAGCCTTCGCTTGAGTGATAGCTCAGCCCCAGGTTGTAGTTCCAGGAAGGCGCATGGGCCTGCTCCCGACCATCGAGTACGCGAGTCCCGGCCTGGTAGTTCTTGAACTCGGCGTGCAGCAAACCCAGCGCACCGTGCAAGGTCCAACCGTCGGCGAAGTCCCACTGCACCTCTGCCTCCAGACCGTAGTTCACACCCTCGGCCGCATTGTCGTTGTAGAACGTAAATGACAGCGGATCGCTTGGATCATCCTGGAAGGAGGTGCTGACCTGGGCGTCATCCCGGTCCATGTAAAACACCGCCATGGATCCACGCAAGCCCTTGTCAGGCATGGCAGTCTTCAGACCGAACTCCAGGTTCCACAAATACTCGGGATCAAACTCCCGACGCTCGGCAGGAATCGAGGGATTGATGTTGAAGCCCCCCGCCTTGTAACCCCGGGACAGGGTGGAATACAGGCGGGTCAGGGGCGCCATGTCGTAACTCAGGGTGAGATGACCGCCGGGCATATTATCGGAGGGTTCGAAACTCACCCCCTGGCTATCGCTGTACGTGGCATCACGCTGTTCCAGTCTCACTCCCACCGCCAGGTTCCATTGCTGAGCCAGTTGGGAATCCAGCTGGCCGAACACCGCCAGGTTGGTGGCCTGGTAATCGGAATACAAGGAACGGTAGATATCACCGTTATAGGTATCCAGGATGTCGTTGCTCTCCTCAACGTCCAGTGCGTACAGACCAAGTACCCAGTCAGTCGTCCCGGAAAATAATTCCGCTCCCGGACGAGAACTCAGGCGCAGTTCCTGGCTCATGCTGTTACGTTGCCGATTGGTGGTGGAGAAAAAGTCGTAGGGCCCATTAACCCCCCAACTGTCGTCGTTACCCCAGTCCCCATCGAAACTGAACAGCACATCGCTGTCCGCCAGGGTGCTGATACTCAGCAGGGAAACCTGCTCGGACACATCCCACTCGATACGCATGGCGCCGGCCGCGGTACGCTGGCTGTCCTTGCCGGGCTTGTCGGAAAGGGTAGTCAGGGAATTATCAATCGCCCAGGCGTCATACCCGTTATCCAGGTCAACCAGCATGCCGGTAAACTTCACCCGCAAGTCCTCGGACACCTCCCAGTGCAACTTGCCCCGAGTGGTCAATTCATCCCGGCCGTTGGTATCACTGGCGCCCAAGTAGGCGTTGTCGCGAAATCCGTCCTGGGAATACTGCTGGGCAACAACCCGGTAGCTGAGGCTCTCACCAAGGGGGCCACCAAACGCCAGGCCTGCACCAAGGGCGGCATCGCTGCCCAGGGTGGTCTCAGCGGTAAATTCATTGCTGTCGGACGGATCCACAGTCCGCACTGAAATCAGACCGGCCAGGGCATTCGCCCCATTGACCGTTCCCTGGGGTCCCCTGAGCACTTCGATCTGCCGAGTATCGAACAAGGTGGCGACGCCCCCCATTCCGCTGAAATCGATGTCATCCACAATGAAGCCCACCGAAGGATTGGGAGCACCTTCATACTGGCTACGCTCGCCAATTCCGCGAATCTGGAAATACCGGGGCCTGGACGTACCCCCCGCCCAGTTCAGGTTCGGAACCATCTGGGAAAGGCTTTCAAAATGCTGCTGTCCGGCTTCCTTGATAAGCGCCTCATCAAGCACGCTCACGCTGGCGGCGGTTTCCATCTCGGAAGCCTCTCTCAGCGATGCGGTGACCGTCAGGGTCTCCATCCGGGGATCAGTGGAATCCTGGGCATTGCCAACCGATGCACAGGCGAGTGTGCAAGTAGCGGTGGCCATCAACAGGCGGCTCAGTCTATTCATGTAACAGAATCTCCAGGGAATCATCCGGGAGATCCGGTAGTGAGCGATGAGGTGGCTGGTTTGCCGAAAGGAAGGCACCTAGTCCCTACGCCGGCACTATCCGGATCAGGTTCAAAGGGTTCCCAACCACCACACTCGCAGTCGGTATCTCAGGCCATCCAGGCCACCCCTAAGGCGGGCACCAATATACCCCAGGACGGGGTATTAAGACAGAGCCAGCCGCCCGGGAGTAATCCCGGGCGGCTGGCAGTCGATCTGTAACAAACAGAGGTTCTAGTAAATTTTACGCAGGGCCTTGAGCACGTCACGACGGGCAATCATGCCCACCATGCGCTCGTCCTGCATGACCAGAAAACGGCGGAATGGCTTTTTCACGAAGCGTTCTGCCAGGTCGAGAATTGAAGTGTCTGGATGAACGCTGGCTACGCCTTTGACCATGACATCACTTACCGTACCGGCCATATCTTCATGGTAACCGGCATGCAAGGCAGCCTTGATGCAATCGAACTCGGTGAACATACCAACCACGTCGCCAAGCTCATCCACTACCGGAGCGCCGGAAATGCCATGATCGATCAAGATGCCGACCGCTTTCATGACTTCCATATCCGGACGGAGAGTTATGACATCGGTCGTCATAAAATCGCGAACCTTGATACTACTGATGGGCATTGTTGCGTCTCCTGCAAGTTCCCGTCGCGGCCTTGGTGCACTGACAGTCAGTACCCACGCCACCACAACTACCCTTTAAGGGGTCACGTCCAAACATCACGCCGATAGCACACCCAAAAAGGGCTAAGGCACATACGGCAAACGCTACTAAAAATTCCATTCACTCTCTCCTGGGTTCGTTTCCGGACCCTGGGCTCCTTTTCGGATTAGCCGCCGAAATCATCCAACATGATGTTTTCAGGCTCTACACCCTGCTCGTCCAGCATGTGGATTACCGCAGAGTTCATCATGGGCGGTCCACACATATAGTATTCGGAATCCTCTGGCGCAGGATGTTCCTTCAGGTACAGGTCATACACCACCTGGTGAATAAATCCTGTAGGACCAGTCCAGTTATCTTCCGGCATCGGATCGGACAGAGCAACATTCCAGGTAAAATTCGGGTGCTTCTTGGCCAGTTCATCGAACTCTTCTGCGTAGAAGATTTCACGCTTGCTGCGAGCGCCATACCAGAAGCTGATCTTACGCTTGCTGTCCAGTGAAAGCAGCTGGTCGAAGATATGCGACCGCATGGGGGCCATACCGGCGCCACCACCGATGAACACCATCTCGTTTTCGGTATCCCTGGCGAAGAATTCACCATAGGGACCAGAAATCACCACGTCATCACCCGGCTTCAGGTTAAAGATGAACGATGACATCTTGCCCGGGGGAACTTCGCCATAGGCGCCCGGAGGCGGCGTAGCGATACGCACGTTGAGCATGATAATGCCCTTCTCTCCCGGGTAGCTTGCCATGGAATACGCACGCATCATGGGCTCATCCACTTCGGACTTCAGGTCCCATAATTTGTATTTATCCCAGTCTTCGCGATATTCCTCTTCCACGTCGAACTCGGAGAAGCTCAACTTGTGGGCAGGACACTCGATCTGGATATAACCACCGGCGCGGAACGGAACGTCCTCACCCTCGGGCAGCTCCATCACCAATTCCTTGATGAAGGTTGCCACGTTGTGATTAGAGCGCACTTTGCAGTTCCACTTGCGAACACCGAACACCTCTTCAGGCACTTCGATCTTCATGTCCTCTTTAACCACGACCTGGCAAGCCAGGCGACAGCCTTCTGCTGCTTCGCGCTTGTTAATCGAGGAAAGCTCAGTCGGAAGAATCACTCCACCACCGGAGCTGATCTTCACGCGACACTGGCCGCAAGTACCACCACCGCCACATGCAGAGGGTACGAACAGTTCAGCATCCGCCAGTGCGCCCAGCAACTTGCTGCCCACCGGCGCTTTCAGTACGCGCTCGTCGTTAACAGTTATATCTACCGATCCGGATGCAACCAGCTTGGAACGGAAGAACAGGATCACAACCACCAGCACCAGGATGATCCCGGTAAAGAAAGTAGTTCCTAAAATAATTTCAGTCATTTGCCACTATCCCGGCTAGGCCCCGATCAACACGATCAGAGCTGAATTCCACCGAACAACATGAATGCCATGGACATCAAGCCCACAGTAATAAACGTAATTCCCAACCCCTGGAGACCATCAGGTACATCGCTATACTTCAGCTTCTCCCTGAGACCCGCCAGCATGACGATCGCAAGAGCCCACCCAAGGCCGCTGCCTACGCCGTAGACAACACTCTGTACGAAGTCGTAATCACGACGAACCACGAACAACGTGCCACCAAGAATGGCGCAGTTAACCGTAATCAGGGGAAGGAAGATTCCCAGTGCGTGATACAGCGCAGGGAAAAACTTGTCCAGGGTCATTTCAAGGATCTGTACCAGCGCGGCGATTACGCCGATGTAGCTGATCAGACCAAGGAACTCCAGATTCACTCCGGTGATTCCCGCCCACTCCAGTGCATCTGGCTTGAGCAGGTACTGGAAGATCATGTTGTTAATCGGCACTGTCAGTGCCTGCACAACAATCACCGCTGCACCCAGACCAATGGCGGTGTCGACCTTCTTGGACACAGCCAGGAAGGTACACATGCCAAGGAAGAAAGACAGTGCCAGATTTTCAACAAAGACAACCTGGATAAAAAGTGTAAATAGGCTATCCATCAGCTCAGCTCCGTCCTGTGCACGTGACTAATTCGATACTCTGGCTTCTCAACCTGTGCAGGCTTCCAGGTACGGAATGCCCAGATCATCAAGCCAATGATGAAGAAGGCGCTGGGGGCCAGCATCATCAGACCATTGGGGTAATACCAACCACCCTCGGTAACCTTGGGCAGCAACTGGTAGCCCAGCAGACCACCGGTTCCGAAGAACTCGCGTATCACTGCAACTACGATCAGCACCAGGGAGTAACCAAGACCATTACCCAGACCATCCAGCATGCTGGGGATCACGGGGTTTTTCATGGCGTAGGCTTCGGCGCGGCCCATCACAATACAGTTAGTGATAATCAGGCCAACGAACACCGACAGGCGCTTGGACAAGTCAAAGGCATACGCCCTTAACAGTTGGTCAACCACGATCACCAGCGAGGCGATAATGGTCATCTGCACAATGATGCGGATATTGGTTGGAATCTGTTTCCGAATCAGGCTGATACTGGCACTGGAGGCCACTAGCACACCGGTCAGCGCCAGGCACATCAACAAGGATGCAGCCAGCGATGTGGTCACAGCCAGTGCCGAACAAATACCCAGCATTTGCAGCGTAATAGGATTCGTATCAACCAGCGGGTCGAGAACTATGCGTTTGTCGACTGACATTTCAGCTAGCCTCCATCTGTTGGGCTTTTAACTTGGCAAGGTAAGGACCAAATCCATCAGGGCCCAGCCAGAACTGCAGCAAGGCTGAGACGCCCTTGCTGGTCAGGGTGGCGCCGGAAATAGCATCCACCTCATAAGCGATCGTTGGTGAAGAAGGATTGACTCCGCCCTTGACCACGTCGACCTTGGCAACGCCGGTTTCATCCAGCACCATTTTGCCCGGCCACTTGGCCAACCAACGGGGGTTATCAACCTCGGCACCCAGGCCTGCGGTCTCGCCCTGCTCGTAGAACTTCAGGCCACGAACCGTTCTCAAGTCAGCGTCCAGGGCGATAAAGCCGTACAGAGTCGAGTACAAACCCGATCCATAGACAGGCAAGACAACACCGGTTAACTGACCCTCTTTCTTGAGCAAATAGACCTTTGCCATATTCGCCCGACGCTTGATGCGACCAAGGTCAGCTTCCGAGTCCAGCGCCTCGCTGGTAGCCGGCTTACGTGCCGCAGAAATAGCGTCGAAGGTGTCAGGATTGACGTCTGTGTTCTGGGTACCGGAATCCAGGTCAATGATCTGGGCTTCAACAGAAGCCATCAACTCACCAACCAGGTCAGCCGGGGCACCAGCCTCTGCCAGGCCTGCGGCCAACAGCAGATTGCGCTGCACGTCCAGGCGCTGGTTAGCCTCCTGGGTAGGGCGAAGCACCACGGCCGCACCCGATACCAACACAGAGAACACCAGGCAAAGCACCAACGCTACCAACAGCGTTTTTTGCCAGGAATCGTTACTCATGCCAAACCCTCCCTGCGGCGACGACGGCTGATATTCGCCTTGACGACGCCATAATCAATTAGTGGAGCAACCAGGTTGGCAAACAAAATGGCCAGCATGATTCCTTCGGGGAACGCGGGATTGGCGACTCGAATAATTATCGTGAGCGCGCCAATCAATGCACCGTATATCCATCGGCCGGTATTACTCATGGACGCACTGACCGGGTCGGTAGCCATGAACATCATGCCGAAGGCAAATCCACCCACCACCAGGTGCCAATACCAGGGCATGCCGGCCATCGGGGTGTAGTTGGTGCCAAAGAAGTTAAACAGCAGACTGGTTGCCACCATACCCAGGAATACGCCCAGGATGATTCGCCAGGATGCGATGCGGAAGAAGATCAGGATCAAGCCGCCGAGTATGCACAACATTGCCGAGGTGGAACCCAGGTCGCCCTGCACCACACCAACGAAGGCATCCATCCAGCTCACGTCGGAACTGGCGATAGCTGCCATGCCGCCGCTGGCGCCCACGGCCAGGGGAGTTGCGCCGGAGAAGCCGTCAACCGCCGTCCATACCGCGTCACCCGAGATCTGGGCCGGATAGGCAAAGAACAGGAATGCACGACCGGTCAGGGCAGGATTAAGGAAGTTCTTTCCGGTACCACCGAAGACCTCTTTACCCAGCACCACACCAAAGCTGATGCCCAGCGCTACCTGCCAAAGAGGAATGGCCGGCGGCAGAATCAGGGCGAACAACAAGGAGGTAACCAGGAAGCCTTCGTTAACCTCGTGGTTCCGAACTGCGGCGAAGACCACTTCCCAGAAGCCACCAGCCGCCAGGGTCACCGCGTAGATAGGCAGGAAATACACCATGCCATACCACATGTTGTCCCACATGCTGCCTGGGTTGTAGCTCACGTTCAGTACTGTCAGCACAAGGCCGCGCCAGTCTTCGGGTCCAGCCAGTGACAAGGCCTGGATAGCCGTGTTGGCCTGGAAACCCACGTTCCAGATTCCGAACACCGCTGCGGGCATGGCTGCAAAAACTACTGCAGTCATGACTCGCTTCAGGTCGACGCCATCACGAACATGAGGAGCCAACCTGGTACGGTCAGCAGGTGAAAAGAACAGCGTGTCCACCATTTCGTAGACAGCATAGAGACTCTCTAGCCGACCACCCTTGGCAAACAGCGGGTGAAGATTATCCAGCAAACGACGCAGAGCACGCATCAGCCTTCCCTCTCAATCAAATCAAGGTTACTCCGCAACACCGGACCGAAGTCATACTTGCTGGGACACACGTAGGAGCACAAAGCCAGATCTTCTTCATCCAGCTCCAGGCAGCCCAGCTGCTGTGCGCTATCAGTGTCCAGCACCAACACCGCCCGCAATAACTGGGTGGGCAAAATATCCAGCGGCATGACCGCCTCGTAAGAGCCGATGGGCACCATCGCCCTCGGACTTCCTTCCTGGGAGGTCGTGAAGCCAAACAGCCTGGAACGACCAAACCAGCTTGAGGCGAACGTGCGGGTGACTGAAAACTTTTCCGGCCCCGGTCGCGTAAACGCCAGGAACTTGCGCTCCACCTCGTCACCAATCACCGAGATCTGGGTATGGAAACGGCCCAGGTAGGCGCTCCAGTCAGAGGCTCGACGACCCGACAGCACTGAACCGGAAATCACCCGGCTTGCTCCCGCATCCAATTGGTCTCTAACCAGTTCCCTGGTCGAGGCACCCACCCGGGTGCGGATCAGGCGAGGATGTTTCACCTTGGGTCCACCCAGGGAAATAATCCGGGTCGGGTCCAGGGTGCCGGTCAGCATCAAGTGACCAATCTCCACCACATCCTGGTAACCGATGTGCCAAACCATGCGCTTGGCGCCCACCGGGTGCAGCATATGAATGTGAGTACCAACCAGGCCGGCGGGATGGGGTCCCGAGAACTGGCTGTGCTCGAATTTCTCGCCATCGGGTATGACAGGGGTCAATTCCGGGGCTGTGCAAACATGAACCTTGCCCGGGGTCAGAGTACCCAGGGCCTTCAGGCCGGCCTTGAACTCGTTTTCACGGCCGCGCAGCACAACTGCAGGATCGGCAGCCAGGGGACCGGTATCAATCGCGGTGACGAAAATCGCCATGGGCTCAGTACCCGGCACCGGTGTCTTGCTAAACGGACGAGTTCTCAAGGCTGTCCAGAGACCAGACTCCAGCAACAACTTGCGGGTCCGCTCGCCATCCAGCGAATCAAGTCCTTGTTCGCCCACCGCGTCCCAGGTCACCTGATCGTCACCGGACAGGCGAATCACTATGGATTGCAGCACTCTCCTGTGTCCCCGGGTAACTGCCTCGATAAGACCCGTACCCGGAGCGGTAAAGACCACTTCCGGATTGGCTTTATCCTGGAACATTGGCTGCCCCAGGCGGACCTGCTGACCTTCTTCAATCAACATCTTCGGCTTCATGCCGACATAGTCGAATCCGATAAGCGCCACGGTGCTTGTTTCCCGGCTCTCGATCACCTGCTCCGGGACTCCGGAAATCGGTAAGTTCAAACCCTTTTTAATTTCAATCTGCATGGTATTTGCCACAAGACCCCGTCGTAGTATTTAGGAAAGTTCCACCGCATTTGCCCGACCATTACTGGCCAGGTAGCGGCGCACGTTCACACTCTCTAACGTCACCAGGCCACCACAATCGGCCTGCTCAAATAAATCATCCAGTACGCCCTGGAACACATCCAGTTTCGCCTGTTCATCCACTATCTCGATGACTACCGGCAAATCTGCCGACAAGTCCAGGACCCTGGCAGTTCGAATCCTGCTGGTTGCCCCGAACCCGGTCATCCCCTTCCAGGCCGTCGCACCGGCCAAACCGGCCGAGCGAGCGCTTTGCACGATGCGTTCATACAGCGGCTGGTGGCCAACCTTGTCGGCCTCCCCCACAAATATGCGCATTAGCATCGCTTGACCCGTCAAATTCACCGAACTACCTCAAAATGGCCGACACCAGGAGCATGCCCAGGTAAAAACATGCCATGGCGCCTACCAATGTCGCGGTCATATACGCCGCGGCCAAAAAATAGTCGTGCTCGCTCATGTAGGCGTGCAACTCGTACACAAAGGAGGAAAGTGTCGTAAAGCCCCCACAAAAACCGGTAGCCAGCAAAAGCCGCATCTCGGTTGAAGGCAACTCCGTCTTGAAAACCAATTGCATGATCACACCGATCAGGAAACAGCCGGCCAAATTCGATACCAGGGTTCCCGCCGGGAAGCTTATTGCCAGAGCTTGACCCGCCAGGGATAGCAAGTAGCGGCAAATCGCCCCCAGCATTCCCCCGACACCTACGTAGGCTATAGGAGCCAAGCTCAAAAAGGTCTTCAAAATACTCTCCCCTCACGGTGCGAAGTTTTCGATTTGAGCACCTTAATGTCAACTGTGGCGGATACCTATAGCCATAGCGGCGAATCTTTGAAAACCACTGCAAAAACAGTAAGTTTTTCGCCTTGTTCCTGTTGTATTTATGCACTCAAGGCCGCTAAGGCTAAAGCATCAGCCTGATATTGATAAGTTCGAATGAGTGACTCCCCCCCGCCGGAACGGCGGACCGGGGGCGGCGAAGCAAGGCCCAGACTGGCCTCTACGAAGACTTCGCCAGTACCAAAAATTCAGTCTTTACTGCGAATAACCAGAACCGGACAGTCCGCCTCGCGCAATACCGCCTCGGTTGTACTACCCAAAACGGCATGCCTGATTCCCCGGTAGCCGTGAGTAGCCATGATTATCATTTTCGCCTCGTGCTCCCGGGCATAGTCAACGATCTGGATCGCCGGCTTACCCACCAGCACTGCGGTCACAGGTTCCGGATTGAAGTAGGCGCTGTTTTCACCCAGGAACTCCTTCATCCGCTGCTGACCAAAATTCTCCAGGTCAGTGGCCGAGGGCATCATTGCCGCAGAATTCACGAACGCCCCGTAGTAATGGGGCATTTCAATAGAATAAACGCAGTGAATCCGGGCATTTTCCAGGGCCGCCATCTTCTTTACCCACTCGGCAGCCGCCATGGACTGGTTGGAGAAATCAGTGGGAAAGACAATTACCGAATCACTCATGGAATTACCCCGCAACAATGAAGGCGCAAAGGACGCGGCCCCACCAGAGCCCAGGCTTTCACTCTAGACAAGGGGCCGGCCTTTGGGAATACGGGCTTTCCGTCGGGCCCTTATCACCAGGGCTTAGCCCAACGTGTGCACATCCAGGTCGCCCTCACCATATCGGGCGCGCAACACTTTCTTGTCGAATTTACCAACGCTGGTCTTGGGGACTTCGCTGATAAAACACCAACGCTCGGGCATCCACCACTTGGCGATCTTGTCGGATATAAACGCCGACAGTTCTTCGGGCGTCAGGGCCGCACCGGCTTCCAGCACGACACAGGCCAGGGGACGCTCGTCCCAGCGCTTATCCGGCACGCCCACCACCGCGGCCTCCACCACCTGGGGATGGGACATGATCACGTTCTCCAGGTCCACCGAGGAGATCCACTCTCCACCGGACTTGATCACATCCTTGGCCCGGTCAGTAATCCGGATATAGCCATTGGGGGTCAGGGACCCGACATCTCCGGTACACAGCCAACCGTCCACGAACTTGTCCGGATCAGCGTCCCGGTAATAGGAGCCGGTTATCCAGGGACCCCGCACCTGCATTTCGCCAGTAGACTCGCCGTCCCAGGGCACTTCGTTCCCATCGTCATCCATCAGCCTGATTTCCACGCCACCAATGATCTGACCGGCCATTGCCTGCCAATCAATGTGCTCGGACTCAGGGACATTTTTTGGCGGGGTGGAAATAGCCGCCACCGGACTGGTCTCGGTCATTCCCCAGCCCTGCACGATTTCCACGCCATGCCTGTCCCTGAAACCCTCGATGAGAGATCGGGGCAAGGCGGCACCACCGCAGATCACACTGCGTACCGATGAAAAGTCCACCGGATTGGCGTCCGCGTAGCGCAACACTTCATTCCAGATCGTTGGGACTGCACCGGACATGGTCACCCCGCGCTCCTTGACCAGCCGGCACAGGGGCTCGGCCTGCAGGAAGCGATCGGGCATGGCAAAGTCGGCACCCACCATCCAGCCGGCATAGGGCAGGCCCCAGGCATTGGCGTGGAACATGGGAACCACCGGCAGCAGCACGTCATGCTCATTCAGCCCGAGTACCGCTCCACTGTTAATCCCCATGGAATGCAGCACCGACGAGCGGTGGGAGTACACCACGCCCTTGGGGTCCCCGGTGGTACCGCTGGTGTAACACATGGCTGCTGCAGCACGCTCGTCCAGGTCAGGCCAGTCGTAGTCGGCCTCGACACCGGCGAGCAACTCCTCATAACGCAGAACCTGTGCGCCATGGCCTTCCAGAGCCGATGCATCGCCCTGGCCAACCACCACATAGGCTTCAACGGTCTTGAGTTGCGATGCCACCCTGGCTAACAGGGGCAGCACCGTGTCATCCACGATAATCACTTTGTCTTCTGCGTCATTGGTGACGAATACCAGCTGCTCGGGAAACAGGCGCAGATTCAAGGTATGCAGCACGGCCCCCATGCAGGGCACGGCCATATAGGCCTCCATATGGGCCTGGTTGTTCCAGCAGAACGTACCGACTCGATCCGATTCCTTGATCCCCAGGCCAGCCAGCGCATTAGCCAGTTTCCCGGCACGCTCGGCAAGCCCCGAATAACTGATTTCCTGGTATCCCTCCGGCGTCATGGTAAATACCTTGCTGTCCGGATAGGCTTTTCTGCCGTAATCGAAAATCATCCTGATGGTCAGTGGAAAATCCTGCATCGTCCCTAGCATTTGTTACTCTCCAGTTGGAACTCTCCGCTATCGCGTAGTAGTTTGGTTTCTCCCGGCATTTCTTTTAATTTACCGGGTTGTTAATAATCACCCGATCGACTTTAGCACGAAAAAAAAACCTCTATGCCAAACCAGACAGAAATCAAATTCGTGTATTTCAAAGGCTGTCCACTGGCAGATCCAGCAAGAACGGCGCTGAAGAAAGCGCTGGATCAGCTGAGCCTGGACTGCCCTGTTGTCGACATTGACACCACCGGCGGAAATTTCACCGAAGGCATGGAAAAATATCCCTCACCTACCATCCTGGTTAACGGGACAGAGCTCTTTGGGCCCACCGAAGGCGAGGCCGCTTGCTGCAGGGTCTACCCGGCAGGAAGCCTTGAGCCGGCCTCCATCGCCAGCGCGATCAAGGCAGCACTGGCCGTCGAATAAGCTCAGGACGCAGAACGTCCCGGCAGGCCTTTTTCGTACCAGCCCTTGCTGCCATTCACGATCCACACCACTGACAACATCACCGGCACTTCGATCAGCACACCCACCACGGTAGCCAGGGCGGCGCCTGACTCAAAACCAAACAAGCTGATCGCTGCGGCCACCGCGAGTTCGAAGAAATTGCTCGCACCAATCAGCGCTGACGGACCGGCCACACAATGTGCAACACCGAATTTGCGATTAAGCAGATAAGCCAGTCCGGAATTGAAATACACCTGGATGGTGATGGGTACGGCCAGCAACACGATAATCATGGGCTGGGATACGATTTGTTCACCCTGGAAGGCAAACAACAGCACCAGGGTTGCCAGCAAGGACACCAGCGACACGGGCTGTAAACGGTCCAGCACAGACTGCAGTGCCTGGGGGCCCCTGGTCAGCAGCGAACGGCGCCAGATTTGCGAGATCACCACCGGCACCACGATGTACAGCACCACCGATAGCAGCAAGGTATCCCAGGGCACGACGATGGATGACAAACCCAGCAACAGCCCCACGATAGGCGCGAAAGCAAACACCATAATGGTGTCGTTCAGGGCCACCTGGCTCAGGGTGAAGTTGGGCTCACCGTCGCACAAGTTGCTCCAGACAAACACCATGGCGGTGCATGGCGCCGCGGCGAGAATGATCAATCCGGCGATATAGGAATCTATCTGGTCCGCGGGCAGGTACTCGGAAAAAACACCACGAATAAAAAACCAGCCCAGCAGCGCCATGGAGAACGGCTTGATAGCCCAGTTCACGAAGACGGTTACGCCTATCCCCCGCCAATGCTCCCGCACCGTGTGCAGCGCCCCGAAGTCCACCTTGAGCAGCATCGGGATAATCATCAGCCAGATCAGTACCGCCACCGGAAGATTCACTTCCGCAATCTTCATTTCTCCCAGGGCCTGAACCGGCCCCGGCAAAAAGTGACCCAGTACCACCCCAACCACGATGCAAAGGCCGACCCAGATACTCAGGTAGCGTTCAAACACACTCATTTTCGCAGGCTCTTTGCCCAGGGCTTCAGTCTTCTTATTCACGGGTTATTTCCTGTTTCCAGATCAGGCAGGCTGGTTCCAATCTCTGACAAAGCCAGGTTGAGCTCGTCAGGCGTCATGTTATCCACCGGTAACTCTAGGCAGGCCTTCACCCGGTGCTGGAGCACCCTGAAAGCGTGCCTAAATGCATCCATCTTGAGGGACTCACTGCCGCGCACCGCAGCCGGATCCTCGGTACCCCAGTGAGCGGACGCCGGGTGACCGGGCCATACCGGGCAGGTTTCAGCCGCCGCGCTGCCGCACACGGTAAAGATCAGGTCCATTTGGGGGGCGCCAGGTCCGGCGAATTCGTCCCAGCTCTTGCTGCGCATCTGGTAATCCGTCATGCCCATCTCCGCGAGCAATGTCACGGCACAGGGATTTACCTTTCCAGTGGGTTGGCTGCCTGCGCTGTAGGCACGAAACCGACCGGCTCCCCAGTGATTCATCAGGGCCTCGGCCAGAACACTTCGGGCCGAATTCCCGGTACACAAAAACAATACGTTCAACACTCCCTGTCTCCTCGGCGAACTCTTATTCCGACAATGATTTTGCAAGGCACAATCAAAGCAGCCCATTATAGGCTCTTCAAATCTGTTGTCGCACCCGATGCTCCGCTACACTGCCATTTTGCCCGGAAGCTCACTGATGTCTGAATACACGCCCTCTTTCCCGGTTCTGGAAACTCCTGCCCCGGACTTCAGTACGGAACAAGCACAACAAATGGCCAGTGAATACTTTGGCATAGACGCCGTGGCCGAACCGCTGGTTAGTGAGCGTGATCAGAATTTTCGGCTGCGCGGCCGGGACGGTCGGAAGTTTGTTCTCAAGATCGCCAATCCAGCCGAGTCGGCAAGCGTCCTGGAATTTCAAAGTAGCGCCCTGGAACATGCCGGCAGCTGTGATCCGGAACTCGCCCTGCCCCGCCTGGTGCGCAGTCTCGATAACAAAATCGTACGCACCCATGAACACGATGGCACAACCTATTTGCTCCGGGTGGTGACCTACCTTGAGGGCGTGCCCCTTTCCGAGCGAGGCCACGGCAACACCAGCCCTGCCTTGCGTCGGGATATGGGGCGCTTCCTGGCGCGCCTGAACCGGGCAATGCAGGGATACTTTCATCCAGCCGCGGGCCATGACCTGCTCTGGGATGTGAAAAACACCCTGGAAATCAGGACCCACCTGCATCATGTGGCCGAGCCCCGGCACCGGGCACTGATAGAAAAGGCCCTGGATTATTTCGAAGCGCACATTCAATCAAAGCTGCACACCTTGCGCGCCCAGGTCATTCACAACGACATGAACCCCGCCAATGTGATCGTCAGCAAGGACAACCCTGACCAGCTGGCAGGCATGATCGATTTTGGCGACATGCTGCAGGCGCCGCTGATCACCGACCTGGCGGTGGCTGCTGCCTACCAGGTATTCCGGGTGGATGACCCGGTTGCCGCGGTCTGCGACATGCTCAGCGCCTACCAGGCGATTAACCCGCTGGAAGAGGACGAGATAGCCTTGCTGCCAGGGCTGATTGCCAGCCGCATCGCCATGTCAGCCACCATTTCCCAATGGCGCGCAGGAGAACACCCGGAGAATCGCGAATACATCCTGGGCGACTTCCCCTCCACCTGGCAGGCGCTGGAAGCCCTGGACAAGATTGATCGCGACGACATGACCCGGGCCCTGCTGAGCGCCGCCGGCCTGCCGGACCGGGACCTGCCCGTGCCGGGCGAGGAAACCCCGGAGCAATACCAGTCCTTGCTGCAGCGACGTCGCAAGGCACTGGGGCCCGCCCTGCGACTGTTTTACGAGCAGCCCGTGCACGTGGTCCGGGGCGAGGGAGTCTGGTTATTCGACAGCCAGGGCAATCGCTACCTGGATACCTACAACAACGTGGCTCACGTGGGTCATTCCCACCCGGAAGTGGCCGCCGCCATCGCCGCCCAGGCCCGGACCCTGAATACCAACACCCGCTACCTGCATAACAACATCGTGGAATTATCCGAGCGCATCACAGACACCCTGCCCGGTGAGCTCAGCGTGTGCTTTTTCGCCTGCAGTGGCAGTGAAGCCAACGACCTTGCCTTGCAAATCGCCAGGGCCAACAGCGGTCATCGTGGCTGCATCGTGGCGGCCAATGCCTATCACGGAACGACCACGGCGGTGTTCCAGATGTCACCCGAAGATTGCCCGGTCGAGATGCGTGAGTCCTGGCTGGAAACCATCCCCGGACCCGATATCTACGGCGGAATGTATCGCGGTGCCGAAAGCATCCCTAAATACGCTGCCCACGTGGACGAGGCCATCGCCAACCTGGAAGCCAGGGAGCAAGGCACTGCCTGCGTCATATTCGATAATATTTTCAGCAGCGAAGGCATTTTCGCACCCCCGCCGGGCTACCTTAAAGCGGTCTACGCAAAAGTGCGGGCCGCGGGAGGCCTGTGCATCGCTGACGAGGTGCAGTCCGGTTTCGGTCGCACCGGCGATCATATGTGGGGCTTCGCCCATGACGATGTAACCCCCGACATCGTCACCCTGGGCAAGCCCATGGGTAACGGTCACCCCATTGCAGCGGTGGTCACAACCCCGGAAATCGCAGCGAAATTTGCAACCCAGCGCCACTACTTCAACACCTTCGGCGGAAACCCTGTCTCCTGTGCCGCGGCACTGGCAGTACTGCGCATCATCCAGCGGGAAAACCTGCTGGAGCACGCAAGGGAAACCGGCGAATACCTGCGAACAGGACTACGCCAACTCATGCAACGCCACCCATTGATCGGAGACGTTCGCGGCGCTGGTTTATTCAACGGCGTGGAACTGGTGAGCGATCGTGATCTGCGTACACCCGCCGTCGAAAAAACCACCCAGGTAATTAATCGGCTCAAGGAACTGGGGATATTTATCGGCCGAACCGGAACCCGGGACAATGTGTTGAAACTTCGCCCGCCAATGGTATTCGCCCGGAGCCATGCCGATCTTTTAATAAATACCCTTGAACAGGCCCTGGGTGAACTAGAATGATCACCCCCTCCACCGTAATCCCGGAACAACCACCGAATCTGTTAAGGAAACAATTTTATGACCGAGTCCAGTAACACAAGGAAACGTGAATTCGAGGTCGTCGTCTGGGGCGCCACAGGCTTCACCGGCAGGCTGGTGGCCGGCTACCTGGCCGAACACTATGGCGTGGGTAAAGACCTGCGCTGGGCAATTGGCGGCCGCAGCGAATCTCGCCTCAAGGAAATTCGCGCCTCACTGGGCAAGGCGGCAGCAAAGCTGCCCATGATCGTGGCAGACAGCCATGACGCCGAGTCACTGAAAGAGCTGGTAAAGCGCACCGCGGTGGTGTGCTCCACCGTAGGGCCGTTTGCCAAGTATGGCAGCGAACTGGTCGCCGCCTGTGCCGAACATGGCACCGACTATTGCGACATCACCGGCGAGGCCCACTGGATACGCGCCATGCTGGATGCAAACGAAAAAGCGGCAAAGAAAAGCGGTGCTCGCATCGTAAATTGTTGCGGCTTCGACAGCCTGCCCTCGGACCTGGGAACCTTCTTCGTCCAGCAGGCCATGCAGGAACAGCACGGCGTGGCCGCCTCGGAAGTGGCCATGCGGGTCCGCCGCATGAAGGGCAAGTTCAGTGGCGGCACAGCTGCCAGCATGCTGGCAGCCTTTGAGGCCGGCGCCAGCGACAAGGCAGTGCGCCGGGCCCTGGGCCACCCCTACTCCCTGAACCCGGTGGGTGAGCAAAAAGGTCCGCCTCCCACCGACCCCAAGGCCCCTCGCTATGACGAGGACGTCAAGTCATGGATCGCGCCATTCATCATGGCCAACATCAACACCAAGATCGTGCGCCGATCGAACGTGTTGCTCGGGTACGCCTACGGCAAGAATTTCCGCTACAGCGAGGCCATGATGACCGGCCGCGGTGCACTCGGACTCACCCGGGCCACTATGTTGACCGCCTCCCTGGGAGGCTTCATGGGACTGGCCGCGATACCGCCCACCCGGGCCTTGCTGAACAAGTTCTTCCTGCCCCAGCCCGGCGAGGGCCCCAATGAGCAAGAACGCGAGCACGGCAGTTTCGACATCGTGCTGGTTGCCCATCACCCGGAAAATGACGACATCAACCTGACAGCCAGGGTGACCGCAGATCGAGACCCGGGCTATGGCGCCACCTGCAAGATGCTGGGAGAAAGCGCGGTCTGCCTGGCCCGTGACAGCCAGCCGCTGGGCATGGCAGGCGGATTCTGGACCCCGGCGGCCGCCATGGGCCAGCAACTGATCGACCGGCTGTGCGAAAACGCCGGGATGACCTTCAGCCTGGTACCGGAGAAAACCTAGCGCCAAGAGCAGTCAGCGAACTGCTAGCGTCAAAAAAGCAGAAGCCGGCCTGTTTCCACGGGCCGGCTTCTTTTTTGGTCAGTAAAATCAGCGCAGCTGAATTTTTCCGCCGGGTGCTCCGCCCATGCCACCCATGCCGCCTTCGGCACCGGGTACAACGATTGAGGAAGCCTGCTCACGGCGCATTTCCTGCAGCCGCTGCATGGTCTCTTCAACGGATTTCTCAGCCGCCGGGCCAAACTTCTCGACGGCTTCTTTCAGGCTTTCGGCCTCGATCTCAAAGCTCAGGGGCAACGGACCTGCGGGGGTATTGACCTGGGCCTGTCCCACGTAGCGCACCGGGCGAGCGGGATCAGTTTCACCGTCCTCGGTAAGGGGGACCAGGCGCTGAATGCTGCCAATTTTCCGGTCGGTGATGATTTCTTCCCGGTACAGGTCACTGGCATCCATACTGGTTCTGGGCTGGTTGGTTTCGTTGGACATGGTATTTCTCAAACCTTCATTTCATTCAGTACAAAGAGGCCGCTAGGGTATCAGGAAGTGAGCCTCGCTGCCCCTCACAGACCCACCCGACCCGCTGCCGGCGGTGGTATAGTGCACGCCGCGATTCACCCACGAGACCCGTCATGCCCTTGCTGAGACTGGATAAGGTAAACCTGGCCTACGGCCACCGGCCCCTGCTGGAAAATGCCGACCTGGAAATTTTCCGGGGGGAACGGGTGTGCCTGCTCGGCCGAAACGGTGAAGGTAAATCCTCCATGATGCGCCTGGTCTCCGGGCAGGTAATCGCCGATGACGGCACCTGCTGGATTCGCCCCGGAATACGGGTCGCACAACTTAGCCAGGAAGTGGACCTGGACAGTGATGACATCGTCTTCAAGGTGGTTGCCGGCGGATTACCCGGCCTGGCCGACCTGTTAACCGACTACCACGAAGCCGCCGTGTCCCTGGCCCACAATCCAGGCACAGAGGAAGTTAACCGGCTGGCTCACTTGCAGCATGAGCTGGAAGCGGCCGACGGCTGGAAAATGGAACAACGGGTCGAAACCGTGCTCAGCCGCCTGGGACTGGATGGGGACGTGCTGTTCAGTTCCTTGTCCGGTGGATGGCGCAGGCGGGCCATGCTCGCCAGGGCCCTGGTCAGCGAGCCTGACATCCTGTTGCTGGATGAACCGACTAACCACCTGGATATCGAGGCCATCGCCTGGCTGGAAGAATTCCTGCTGGAGTACTCCGGCGCCCTGTTATTCATCAGCCATGACCGAGCCTTCGTGCGCAAGATGTCCAGCCGCATCCTGGAGCTGGATCGGGGTCGGCTGACGTCCTGGCCCGGCAATTACGATGCCTACCTGCGCGGCAAGGCAGAACAACTGGAAACCGAGGCAAGGCATAACGCCCTGTTCGACAAGCGGCTATCCGAGGAAGAAGTCTGGATACGCCAGGGCATCAAGGCCCGCCGCACCCGCAATGAGGGTCGGGTCAGGGCATTGGAAGCCATGCGGGAGCAGCGCCGACAGCGTCGTGAACGCAGCGGCAACGCGAAAATCCAGGTAGAGGCGGGAGAAACCTCGGGGAAACTGGTCTTTGAGGCCGAGGACGTGAGCTTCTCCTATGACGGCACACCGGTGATCCGCGACTTCTCCACCCGGATCATGCGTGGAGACCGGGTCGGTATTATCGGCCCCAATGGCGCCGGAAAATCCACCCTGGTGAAGTTACTACTGGGACAGTTGCAGCCGGTCACCGGCCGCCTGACCCAGGGAACCAAGCTGGAGGTCGCCTACTTCGATCAGCAGCGCGCCCAGCTGGATGAAAAGAAGTCGGTGATGGACAACGTGGCGGACGGCAACCAGCACATCATGGTGGCAGGCAACCGACGACACGTGGCCGGCTACCTGCAAGACTTCCTGTTTCCGCCGGAACGCCTGCAGTCACCAGTGAAAAGCCTGTCTGGTGGTGAGCGCAACCGCCTGTTGCTGGCGCGGCTTTTCACCCAGCCTGCCAACCTGCTGGTAATGGATGAACCCACTAACGACCTGGACGTTGAAACACTGGAACTGCTGGAAGAGATGATCGACCAGTTTCAGGGCACCTTGCTGCTGGTGAGCCATGACCGGGAGTTCCTGGACAATGTGGTCACCAGTTCCCTGGTGATCACTCCCGAAGGCCGGGTTGAAGAATATGTCGGTGGCTATAGCGACTGGCAACGCCAGCGTCCCAGACCTGGCGGCACAAAGACCGCCACTGCCAAACCGGCAGAAAAGCCGCTCGAAAAAGTTGCCCCAGTGAAGAAAGTCGCCAAGCTCTCCTACAAGGAGCAACGGGAACTGGACGCCCTGCCCAAGACCATCGAAGAGCTGGAAACACAGCAGAGCAGCCTGAGCGCCCAGATCAGCGGCGCGAGCTTCTACCAGCAGGACCAGGTCGCCATCCAGGCCACCCTGGCCCGGATTGATGAGGTGAACACCCAGCTGGAAACCTGTTTCGAGCGCTGGGCTGAACTGGAAGAACGCAGCAAACCCGCGGGCTAGACAAGACACTACGCCGCAAATCCATTCTGATTCATACTAAGGCTGAGTTTTCCCGGCAGGCCAGATTGAGGAATGAAGCATGCGACTTTTCACCGTCTTATTTATGACCGCCGTATTCATGGCTGGCTGCTCCCAGGAGCCTGGCACCCCGAGCGCTGACACAGCGGTCGCTAAAAACGTCGCGACCCCGGCGATAAACCCCATACAGGCGGCGATTGCCAATCCGGCTCGCAGTGATGCTGACCGGGAGACCGACCTGCGCCGCAAGCCGGACCAGGTACTGGCGTTTTTCCAGATCAAACCCGGCATGACAGTGCTGGACATGTTCTCCGGCGGCGGCTACTACACTGAGCTGCTTTCCTATGTGGTCGGCGATGATGGCAAGGTTCACGCCCACAACAACAGCCCCTACCTGAGCTGGTTGGCCGACCCCATCAAGGAGCGCTACCAGCCTGGAAAGTTGCCCAACGTTATTCGTTTCACCGCCGAGAACAACCGGCTGGACCTGCCCGCGGACAGCTTCGATGCAGTGCTGATGATCATGAGCTATCACGATGTGTACCACGTGGATCCGGAGAACGGCTGGGAAGCCATCGATGGACCCGCCATGCTGGCCCAGTTATTCCAGTCCATGAAACCCGGGGCCGTGCTGGGCATCGTGGATCACGCAGCAATCGCCGGAGCGCCACCAGAAACCGGTGAAACCCTGCATCGAATCGACCCGGAACTGGCCAAGGCGGACATCACCGCAGCCGGCTTCATATTCGAGGCCAGCAGTGCTGTCCTGGCCAACCCGGAGGACGATCACACCCTGCACACCTTCTCCGACGAGATGCGCGGCAAGACAGACCGCTTCGTATTCCGGTTCCGGCGGCCATAGACGACGACTGGGTCCAAACAAGGCCAGGCAACGAGCTCCTGGGGTGCCTGCTGCTTATCTCCAGAGCGTTGCCAACGGTGCCCCGGGTGAAAATGAAATAGGCATCTTGTACCCACGGGCTTCGGATATTCACTATCGAAGGCCACTTCCCCAACTGCTATCTTGAATGTGTCTAAAATATGGCCGCCCCCAAATCGGATGGTCCGGGAACCGGGATGGAACTGGAAAAACGACGACTGAAACGTGAATTTCTGACCATGACCAAGATGGTCGGGATGTACTGTGTCCGGTTTCACGATGGCACCAGGGACAAGATCTGCGCCGAATGCGAGGAGTTCCTCGGCTATGCCCAGCAGCGACTCGCGAAATGCCCCTACGAGGAAAAAAAGCCCACCTGTACGAACTGTCCGATCCACTGCTACAAGAAAGCACAAAAGGAACGGGCAAGTGAAATAATGCGCTATGCCGGACCACGCATGCTGACCCGCCACCCTTACCTGGCAATCACCCATATCCTGGATGGTTTCCGAAAGGCGCCGTCCCCAATGGAGCTGCGCCAGATGAAAAAACAAGGCCAGCCAAAGGAAAAAACTCAGGAATAAGCTGTTGAGGCCCGGTCCTCCCGGGGTAGAATTTCAATTATGAAAATAGCAATTGTTGGCGCTGGCATCAGCGGCCTGAGCACGGCGTTTTACCTGAAGCAGAAAATGCCGGACTGTTCGCTGGTCATTTATGACCCGGAGACTCGTCCTGGCGGGACCATGCAAACCGTCAACGTTGGCGGATTCCTGTTCGAGGGAGGCGGCAACGGTTTCCTGACTAACAAGCCGGACAGCATGCAACTGGTGAAAGACAGCGGCGCGGAACATCTGCTGCTGCCCAGTTCGGACCTGGCCCGCAAGCGCTTCATTTTCCACAACAATGGATTGCACAGACTGCCCGAATCACCACCGCTGTTTCTCAAGTCCGGTTTACTGACCCTGCGTGAAAAACTTCGCGTGGCCGGCGAGTTTTTCGTTGCGGCAAGTGACAGCGACAAAGATGAAACCCTGCAGGAATTCGGCTACCGCCGGGTCGGCAAGGGATTCACCGACGTATTCCTGGGCGCCATGGTGGCAGGCATTTACGCCACCACGCCTGACAAGATTTCGGTGCAAGCCGCGTTCCCCATGGTGGTGGCGCTGGAGAAGGAATACGGCGGACTGTTCAGGGGAATGATCGCCAAGCGCAAAAAAGGTGGCGGACCAGGCGGCGTGCTGACCAGTTTCCGTGGCGGCGTCGGCTCATTCATTTCACACCTGAAGAAAACTATTGATGCGGAATGGCGGCTGGGATCGCCCGTCACCGGTATCAGCCGTGACCTGGTGGGTTTCCAGGTGAAGAGTGAAAAAGGTTCTGAAGAATTTGACCAGGTCATCATCAGCGCCCCGGCCTATGCCGCTGCAGAGATGCTGGCGGGCCTGGACCCGGAAATGACCGGCCGATTGCAGAAGATCGATTATTCACCCATCGCGGTTGTCGGCTTTGGCTATGAAGAACTGGACCATCCCTTGAATGGTTTCGGCCTGTTGACCACCAGCGCCGCAGGCCTGCCGATTCTGGGCGCCTTGTGGGACAGCAGCATCTTCCCGGATCGGGCCCCCGACGGCAGCAAGTTAATACGCATCATGATTGGCGGGCAGCGCAATCCTGAGCTGGTAGGACTGGATGACAAGCAGTTGCTGAAGCTGGCCCGTGACGGGCTGCGAAAGACCATGCAAATCGAAACTGAACCGGATTCTGTCTTTATCAAGCGCTGGACTCGCGGAATCCCCAGCTATGCGCCGGGGCACCTTGATCGGGTGGCGAGCATATTCGAACAACTCGCGACTCACCCTGGACTGCACCTGTGCGCCAACGCCTATGGCGGAATCGCCATGAACGATTGTGTGCGCAATGGTAGGGAGCTGGCCTTGAGCATCGCCGATGCGTAATGCCAGCGGCACCACCCGCCTCTAGTCGTCAGAATCCGCATCCCTGGGCGCCCGCTCTCCGGTAAACGGAGCCATGCCTTTGAGCACCAGGTCGTTATACGACACGATACCCACGATCTGTCCCTTTGAAATGACCGGGGAGGTGGAAATCTCAAAGCGATCGAAGAACCGCGCGCAGTAACGAATATCCATTCCGGGCCGAACGAACAGCACGGGTTTGGACATCAGCTCGTAAATATTGATGCGATCCGGCGAACGATCCTTCGCCAGGACTTTCTTGGCAATATCCGATGCCAGCATGATGCCGTACTCATCAGTCTTGTCCCGCCGGTCAACGATCAGGAAATTCACGCCCTTCTCGCGCATGATCTGCAGCGCCTCGGAAACCGTCGTCAGCCCGTGGGCCAGGACAAAATTATTGTTCATCACATCGGCAATGATGGTGGGAGTATTCTCGCTCATAGTTCCGCCTCCTCCAGCGAAGGTGCGATCAGTTCAGCCTGGTGCAACACGCCCAAAGCATCTTCAACATCAACCTGGAATGCGATGCCGGTACCCGGGGTCATATCGAATTTCCCAGCGGTGGCAATTTCTTCCAGGATTCCACGTGCCCGGTGCTCTTCTACCAGCATAAGCACCATGTCCCGCTGGCTTTCCAGCGCCAGCCCCAGGAATGTGGTTTTCTCTTCCACCCCCTGACCGCGGGCATTGGTTAGCACGGTACAACCCGTCGCACCTGCCTGCCTGGCAGCTTCCATAATAGCCTTTGTCTTGGAGTCCTCCACAAAGGCAATGATTAATTTGAACCTCATTACTGTTCTCCTTGGGAACGTTCTTCATCGTTCGGTTTTGATTCATCAGCGTTCTTTGTCAGTACCCTTCGAGCTCGCCACTCAGAGAGCTGCGCATAGGTCATGACAGAAATAATCGGGAAAAGACTGGCGAAGGCAATCAACCCGAAGCCATCCACCAGTGGGTTACGACCGGGAATGTTTTCGGCCAGCCCCAGGCCAAGGGCCGCCACCAGGGGCACCGTCACGGTGGAGGTGGTGACGCCACCGGAGTCATAGGCCAGCGGTACGATGGACTTGGGCGCAAAGAATGTTTGCACCACCACCACGATATAGCCGGCGATGATGAAATAGTGAATGGGGAAACCGATCACAATGCGATACACGCCCAGGGTGATTCCCAGCGCCACCCCGATCGCGACGGCAATACGCAACCCTGTCTGCCCGATGGCTCCACCAGACAGGGAGTTGGCCTTGTGAGCCACGGCAATCAGAGCAGGCTCGGCGATAGTGGTACTGAATCCGATCGAAAACGCGAACAGGTATAGCCACAAGTACGACATCCAGTGATGAGCCTCGCCACCTTCCGCACCCGCCAACCCCAGGAATTCGGGATCGGTAAACTGCCCGGCCATTGTCCTGCCCACCGGGAACAGGGCCTGCTCCAGTCCAATCAGGAACAGGGTAAGACCAATCACTACATAGACAAATCCCGCTAGCACCTGGCCAAGATTTGGCACTGCCCGGCGAATTACAAACACCTGGAAGACTGTCAGGATAACGGCAATGGGCATCACGTCACGCAAGGTGCTTAACAAGACCGCGAGCATTTGATCCAGGGAGGGCATCAGATAATCATTCCGTAGGCCATCACGAATATCATTGGCAGCAAGGATGCGAAGGCAATCAGGCCGAAGCCGTCCAACAAGGGACTCCTGCCCTGCAGTGACGAGGCCAGGCCCACGCCCAGGGCGGTCACCAGGGGTACCGTGATGGTGGAAGTAGTCACCCCACCGGAGTCATAGGCAATGCCGATAATCTCCGGGGGCGCAATGGCCGTCATGATCACCACCAACACATAACCGCAGGCAATCATCAGGTGCAGGGGCCAGCCTTTAAGGATTCGCCAGACACCGATCATGATGGCGCACCCTACCGACAGGGCCACAGTAAAACGCAGGCCCAGGGCGTACTGTTCCCGGGAGTCGAGGGTGTCGACGATCATCCCGCCAGTAGCCGCCACGGCAGCCGCCTCATCGGCGATGGCGATCAACGCAGGTTCAGCCGCGGTAGTGCCAAAACCCAGGGCAAACGCAAAACAAAGCAACCAGAACAAGGAGCCTTTCCTTGCGAAGGCGTAGGCCATGGCCTCACCAAGAGGGAAAAGACCCAGGTCCAACCCGCGTACGAAAAAGGCCAGGCCCAACATCACCAGGACCAGGCCAAACACCAGACCACCCAGGTTGGGTATCGGCTGCTTGAGAACTGCCAGCTGGAAAAATGCAATCACCAGGACAATCGGGGCAAGGTCCTTGCTACTTTGCAATAACGGTCTAAGAATATTTTTTAACGACTGCATTAGACCGCTTTGTGCTCCTTGGCTTCCCAGCAAAAATCGGACAAGCTAAAACGCTTCATCCTGCGTCTGAACTGATAACTCATCCCAGGCCAAAGAGTCGTATTCTTTCCGCTCTCATGCAAGTACCAGCTTTTGCATCCACTGGTCCACACCGAACCCTCGAACTCAGCCTGCAAGTCCGAATTAAACGCCGCCTGCACCTCCGGCCTGACTTCGACGCTACGCAGTTCCTGTTCCTGCATGGTCGCAAGACAGCCCAGGACATAGCTAATCTGGGACTCGATCATGTAAACGATGGAGTTATGACCAAGGCCCGTATTAGGGCCCATCAGCATGAACATATTCGGGAATCCAGCAACCGTCGTCCCCAGGTACGCCTCCGGCCCACAGCGCCAGGCCTGGGTCAGGTCCTGGCTTTTGCGCCCGAATATCAACCCGGCGGGCACGGGACTGGTGGCCTGGAATCCGGTTCCGTACACCAGCACGTCCAGCGCCACAAACTCACCATTGTCCAGCTTCACCCCTTGCTCCTGAACCGATGCAATGGAGGCCGTTTCCAGGTGTACATTCGAACGGGCCAGGGCTGGATAGTAATCGTCCGACAACAAAACGCGCTTGCAACCCAGGCGAAACCGGGGTGTCACCTGCTCCCGAAGAGTCTTGTCTCCTATACTCACCGCGATGTGTCTGCGCGCTCTTTTTTCCATGATCCGCAGCAAACTCGGATAACGACTCAAACCCAGGGCCCGACTTTCCATCCGCAGGTAGGTCAAACCCCTGACCAGTTTCTGGATCAACGGGAATCGGCCATACATTCGCTTCCAACCCTGCCCGATGGCCCGGTCCCTGCGAGGCAGGATCCACGGCGGCGTGCGCTGGAACAACACCAGCTTTTTCGCCTGGGGAGCTATTTGGGGGACAAACTGAATAGCACTCGCGCCGGTGCCAATCACCCCGACAGTCTTGCCCGCCAAGTCCACATCGTGGCGCCAGTTTGACGAGTGAAATGCCGGACCGCAAAAACGTTCCAGGCCGGGTATGGACGGCATGGCTGGCCTGCTTAAACCGCCCATGGCAGAAATCAAAACCTGGCATTCATAGCGCTGGCCATCTCCACACTCAAGCCGCCATCGGGCATCTTGCTCGCTATAGCTGGCCCGCCGAAGCTTGCGATTGAAATAGATGTGGGAGGCCAGTCCACCCTGTTCCACACAGGCTTTCAGGTAAGCCCATATCTCGGACTGGGGCGAATATGTTCTGGACCAGTCCGGGTTGGGCTGGAAGGAAAATGAGTACAGTCGGGAAGGCACATCGCAGGCGCAACCGGGATAGTGATTATCCCGCCAGGTACCCCCCACTTCCGGCCCACTATCAATGATCACAAAATCAGTAATGCCCACCTGTCGCAATCGAATTCCCATGCCCAGGCCTGAAAAGCCCGCGCCGACAATACATATCCGAGTCGTGACCAGTGTCCCTGAATTCACAATCCATTCCTGATTTCCATCTATCGTCCCGATTCTATCCTCAAATGGAATTGGGTTTCCGCAATCAATTCCTAATTCACAGCACTGTATTATCCGGGGGTATCCGACCGCGGGTTCGCTACTGTATGATCGACCGCTAATCTATGAGACTACGGAGAGACGACGTTGGCATCGAATAAATTCTTTCGCGTCTTCCAAATATTCAAATACTGCATTTACAGCCTTCTAGCGCTTAATGTGTATCTCTTTTTCGCTGACGAATGGACGGCGGCCAATCACCTGTTCATGGACGGCGTCGACATCATGGATGTCTTCCAGGCATTTTCTGCGAGCATAGATACCGCCGCCTGGGTAGTCCTTCTTCTGTTGTTCGAAATGGAAACCTACGTGCTGTCGGACGAGCAGGTAGAACATCATCGCTGGTCACTGCACGGTGTGCGCTTCCTGAGTTACTTCTTTATCCTGCTCTCGTATCACGGCTACTGGGCCAAGTCCCTGGATCTGTACGAGGTAAGCCCCTTACAAGCCAGCACCGCATGTGAACTCGTGGACCACGAAACGTTTTACATGACCACGCTGGATGAATTTGAAAAACTTACTCTGGAAAATTGCCAGGAACTGCCCGCCGAGGGCGGCTTCGTGCAACTCAACGACACCGATATCATTTCCGATGCCGAAGTCCTGTCGGATGCCAGGGCGCTGGCATGGGTAGACGTTTTCAACGCCAGCCTGTGGTTGTTCATCGTGGTGATGCTGGAACTGGACGTGTGGATGCAACTGAAGGAAAAGGAGTCCAGGGCCTACGAACTGGCCAGTGGTGCCTCCAAGATCATTCTCTATTCCGGCCTGCTGATTGCCGCCCTGTACTGGGGTTGGTCAGGGGCATTCATCGACTTCTGGGATGCATTCCTGTGGCTGGTGGCCTTCGTATTCATTGAAATGAATGTCATTACGTGGCGCGAGGAGACTGAGGAAGAGCACTTTCTGGAAGCGCAAAAGGATATCTCCCCCGGCTAGCCGCCACCCGAAAGACTATAGGTATGATTCCTGCTCGTCCATGACGAGGCGCCTGTGTACCCTGCATGGTGAGTAGGACCGCATCGGATGCAATAGCGCCGATGCCAATGCCACGGTGGCCATGGTGAATATTGAACTCATCAGAAACATAGGAATCGTTGCCCACATCGATGCGGGCAAGACCACCGTGACCGAGAGACTGCTCTTCCACGCCGGCGAACTGCACAAGGTCGGCGAAGTCCACGACGGCGCGGCCGAAATGGACTGGATGGAACTGGAACGAGAGCGGGGCATAACCATTACCGCCGCGGCAACCGCCTTGTCCTGGCGTGATCACGACATACACCTGATTGACACCCCCGGCCATGTGGATTTCACCATGGAGGTGGAACGCAGCCTGCGAATTCTCGATGGCGCTGTGGTGGTGTTCTCCGCCGTGGATGGCGTTGAGCCACAATCGGAAACCGTCTGGCGCCAGGCCGATAAATTCCATGTCCCTCGAATCGCCTTCGTGAACAAGATGGACCGGATCGGCGCCGATTTTGATGCCGTGCTGGAGCAAATGCGAAAGCAACTGCATGCCAACCCTGCTGCCGTTCAATTGCCTATGGGCGCCGAGGATGAATTCAACGGGGTGATCGACTTGGTAGCCATGCAGGGTTACCGGCTGGCCGGTGACCTGGAGCAATCCAGCGAGCCCATGGAACTGGATGAGCACTGGCTGGAATCCGCCAGGCAGGCTAGACAACGATTGATTGAAACCATTGCGGACGTGGATGAAGGCCTGGCGGAGTTGTACCTGGCTGACCAGGAGCCCAGTAATGACCAGCTGGCCCAGGCGTTGCGCCGGGCATGCCGGGCACAACAAGTCGTGCCGGTTTTTTGTGGCGCCGCGCTACGCAACAAGGGCGTTGATCTGTTGCTGGACGGAATTGTCAGCTACCTGCCCTCTCCCGAAGACCTGCCACCACTCACAGGCACCCTCCCAGGGGGTTCCGGAGAAATAATCACCTTCAAGACAGGTGAGAAAGAACCGGTCTGCGCCTTGTTGTTCAAGGTCGCCATGGATGAAGGCAGGAGGCTGGTTTACCTACGAGTATTCAGTGGCTGCATCACCCCGGGCATGGAAGTCTACAATCCGCGACTTGGCGCCAGCGAGCGTATCGCGCGATTGTTCGTCATGCACTCCCACAAGCGTCAACGGGTGGATAAAGCCGGCCCCGGCAGCATCGTGGCGGCAACCGGCCTGCGTTACACCACCACCGGCGATACCCTGTGCAGTGAACAAGCACCTATATTGCTGTTAGACATCGAGGCCTATGAGCCTGTGATGTCCCTGGCGCTGGAACTGGGTAGCAGTTCGGACAGTGACAAGCTGGAGCTAAGCCTGTCGAAACTTGCCGACGAAGACCCGACGGTCCTGGTCAGGGTTGACGAGGAAACCGGCCAGACCCTGATCAGCGGGATGGGCGAATTGCACCTGGAAATCCTGGTCGAACGCCTGCGACGGGAATTCAACCTGTCGGTCACCGTGGGCAGACCCCAGGTGGTGTTCCGCGAAACCATTAGCAAGATCGCAGAAGAAAACTCTGTGGTTGAACGCAAACTCAAGGATGCCGAACTTTACGGCGAGGCCAGTTGTCGGGTCGCCCCAAGACAGCGCGGCAAGGGCATGAAGTTTGATTGCGCCGTGGAAGCCGAGTCGGGCACACCCCAGGCGGTGATAGACGCCGCAATGGAAGGGGTTCGAGGAGGCGCCTCGAGCGGGCCCGATGGTCATCCGCTGGCAGATATGACAGTGACCCTGCTCTCGGCAGGTTACAAGGACCTTCCGGAAATGCTGGCGGGCGTCCAGGCTGCGGGAAGCGCCGCCGTACGCAAGGCCATCGCCGCCGCCAGCCCGGTGCGCCTGGAACCGATCATGAGCCTTGAAGTCGTCGCGCCAGATGAAGACGTGGGCTCAGTCATCGGGGACCTGCAATCCAGGGGCGGACTGATACAGGACATCGGATGGCGCGGCCATATGCGACTGGTTAAGGCCCAGGCGCCTCTTGCCAAGATGTTCGGCTATTCCACGGCCCTGCGCTCGCTGAGTCACGGACGGGCCACCTTCACCATGCGCTTCCATATATTCGACCGGATGGCATAAAAAAAGGGGCTCAGTAAGAGCCCCTTTCAGTATTAACACCAGCCGGTATTTATTTTTTCTTGGTGCCCGGCATCAGTTCGAACAGCGGATCGAACTTGGTCAGAGTGGACTTGAGCTGCTGAAGCACGCTCACGTCTCCCTCCGCTTTCATATCACCAGACTCGATGTACTGGGCGAACGTTCCCTGGCCCATCATGACGGCCATCAAGAGCTTCTTGTCGGCGGTCAATGTAAGGTCAGGATTCGCAGCACTACGGCCTTCAATATTCGTCAGCGTCTCGTTGCTCAACTCCACGACATAGCGGGCACCCTCGTCAGGCACGATCATGTTGATGGTGAACTTCATGCCTTCGGCCTTGCGGCTGTCCAACAGAATTCCGACAAAATCCAGGAACATTTCGGTGGTCATCTGATTGATGACATCGGGGGTAAGGGTCTTGGGAGAAATGCCCTCAGGGATACCCGAACGCAGCTCATAGGCGGCGCCAAGGAAACTGTTTCGAACACTGGGGCTTTCCTGCTGGTAACCAAACTGCTCGAACGCGTCAGCCAGCAAATCCTTGGCTGCCTGGTTATCCGGCTCGGCATACACCAGCTTGTTCACAATCTCTTGTGCGTGACGATACTTGCCCTGGTCGAACAGTTCCTGACCCCTGGCCAGAATCTTGTCAGCCCCGCCCATCATCTCCACATACAGCGGAGCAGAATCTTCAGGTGAAAGGGGAATCAGAGTAGTCGGGTTTGCATCCCAGTAACCCAGGTAACGGTTAATCACCGCACGGCTGTTGTGCTCCATGGAGCCATGGTAGCCGCGAGCATACCACTGCTGCTGGAGACTCTTGGGCGGCGCATAAACGTTCTGCACCTGGTTGATGGTCACACCCTGGTTGGCCAGGTGCAGTACCTGGTTATTCATGTGTGCATACAGGTCACGCTGTCCGCGCATGACTTCCTGAATGCGATCGTTACCGAAACGGGGCCAGCTGTGGGAGGCAAACATGACGTCAGCTTCCTGACCAAACTCGTACAGGGCATCGTTAATGTACTTGGACCACGCCAGGGCATCACGTACCGGAGCACCGCGCAGGGTGTAGATGTTATGGATGGTTCCGGTGATGTTCTCTGCCGCCCAAAAAGCTTTCAGGTCAGGGAAGTAAGTGTTCATTTCCGCAGGAGCTTCGGTGCCGGGAGTGTTCTGGAAAACCATCCGCAGGCCGTCAATCGTCACCTCTTCCATGGGCTTGGAAATGCTCATAGTGGGAGCAATCAGACCCATGTTGCCTGCCGCCACGTTCTTGCCGATGGACTGGTCAACATGGCCGAAAGGACTGGCCGGGGTGAGTACGCCGTACTGGAAGAACAAGCGGCGAGCCATGGCGTTTCCGGAATACACGTTTTCCGACACTGCATGCTCCAGGAAGTGCTCGGGAGCAATAACCGGCACCTTGCCACTTTCCACATCTGCAAGGTCCACCACGCCGTGTACGCCGCCGAAGTGGTCAGCGTGAGTATGGGAATACACCACCGCGACTACCGGCCGTTCACCCAGGGTATCGTTTACCAGCTTCAGTGCGGCAGCAGCGGTTTCCTTGGCGGTCAGGGGATCAAACACCACCCAACCTGTGTCAGTCTTTACGAAACTGATATTTGCCAGGTCGAAGCCTCGCACCTGGTAAATCTTTCCGGGCATAACTTCATACAGCCCGTAGTTCATATTCAGAATGGCCTGGCGTTGCAGCGACGGATGGATGCTGTCGAAATCCTTGCCATCGAGCAGAAATTCATAACGCCCCATGTCCCAGGCAACATTGCCCGCTTCGGCCATAATCTGGGTGTAGTCCGGCCTGGCGATAAATCCACGGCTCTGCTCTTCAAAGTCCTTGCGGTCAGACAAGGGCAGGATTTGCCGCTGATTGGCCTGGAACTCCTTGGTGAAACTCGAAGGCTGCTTCCCCTTGGGGTGGAAATGCTCCGGTTCGGCCGCCGTTCCTGTGCCCACGGCCATAGCCGATGCCAGTACCGCCAAAGATATTTTTTTCAATTGCATCATATGCGCTGATTCCTTTCGATTAAACGCGTTGTCTTTAGGCCGTCTGCCGACCAATTCTGTCCCCGGTAACTAAGTAACCCTGACACCAACGCCGTGTTACCTAGCTGTTAATAATTGCTCGCCTTTAGTCGGGGAATAGTTTCAAGCTGGCCATTTAGAACTATTTTTTAATTAACTGCAATTGACTATTTCCTAATAGTAATTAACTATTAGCTAATTATGGATCTACGCAAACTGGCATTCTTTCAAGCGGTGGTGAGTTCGGGAAGCTTTAAAAGGGCTGCCGAGCAAAGCAACGTATCTCCACCGGCCCTCACCAAGGGCATACAGTCCCTCGAGCAAGAACTCGGCGTGACTCTGTTCGATCGCAGGCGCGGAGAACCCCGCCTGACTTCCGCTGGAACCGCCCTGCTGGGTCGAGCCCGCAGAATTCTGGACGAAGCCGACGAAATACAGGCCGACATGCAGCGTGAACGGGGACTGGAGACTGGCGAAATACGCATTGGCTGCGGCCCCATCGTATTGCACAGCATCGTGGGCCGTGCCCTGGCCAAATTTTCTATCCAACATCCGGGAATACGAGTGAAAGTCGTCTCAGGGAACTGGGAAAACCTGACTCACCAACTCCAGGATTATTCACTGGATCTGGTGGCCGCGGACATCGGCGATGCAGGAAAACGGGAGGAGTTTCACGTCACCGAGTTAGTTACCGAACCCCTTGTATGGGTAGCTGCCACGTCTCACCCGCTGGCAACACGGCGTCAGATTCCATTCAAGGACCTGGAGCCCTTTCCCGTAGCGATCCCGACCGCTCCCAGGCACATGATTAAGCATCTCCAGCAACTGCCAGGTTTGTCAATTCAATCCCGATTAGCCCAACCCAATATTCAGTGCGACAGCTACACCGCATTGATAGGCGCCGTGAGGCGCTCCCGGTGTCTGACAGCCTTGCCAGCATCCTTGGCGCGGTACCTGGTCGACCGGGATGAACTCTGTGCACTGGATATCCGCGACTGGGCATTAAACAGTCATGCCGGAATTATCACCCTGGCAAAACGAGCACCCTCGGTGGCGCGGCAGGCCATGGAGAAAGCCATTATCGACGTGTCCAGCGAGATTACCCTGGAGAACAGGCAACCTGGCTGACGTGGCAAGCTGGCCTTGGTATTACTTCGGGAACAGCAATTGGAACTGCAAACGCAATTGCCAGTCGGGAGCAAACTCGGGTTTTTCAACGTTGTAATAGGCTGAAACCTGGGCATTGACCGGCTGTTTGCCAATCTTGACGATCTTGCCGATGCCACCACCAAAGGGCACGGTCCAGGTATTGCCACTGTCGGCTTCCCAGTTGGCAGTAATCGTTGGCGCGCTGGTCAAATACAGGCGAATCCCTAAAAGTCAGTGGAATACAGGTCCCACACACAAACGGTCATCCCGACTCCTCCCGGCAGAGAGTCGAAACCTACGCTCTTCTCACCCGGAATGCCGGCCATTGGGCCCCGTTTCCTGCGGATTTCTCGGTTTCCGGGCATTTCGCCCTCCTGATTTGAATCGTGGCGCAGGACCCCGGGTTAGGCAAATTTATCATTAATAACAGATAGTTATCTGACTACTAAACGGAATTGGGAGTCTCCGAAGGGTCATATCGGTAAATACGAATGAGAATGATTGTTATTTGTATTTAGAATGCATACCATTCACTTAACAAAGGGGATTTAACCGTCCCCGACTGACCGAAAACTGGAGTACACCTCATGAAATTGGCATCCAAGCGGCACCTGTTGGCTCTCTCCGCCATGCTGTTGGCATTCACCACTGGACAGGCTGCAGAAGCACCCACCCCCGAACAAATGTGGGAAATTATTCAGCAACAGCAGCAGCAGATAGAAGCTCTGCAACAGAAGCTGGAACAGACCGATGAAAAGGTCGCAGAAACTGACCAGAAGGTAGAGATCGCCGGAGACATGATTGAACAGGCTGGCGGACTTCCCGCCGAGGCCAGTTGGGCAGCTCAAAGCAAAATTGGCGGCTACGGCGAACTGCATTACAACAACCTGGATAGCGGAAACGAATTGGACTTCCATCGCTTCGTGCTGTTTTTCGGACACCAGTTCAATGACAACATCCGATTCTTCTCGGAGCTGGAACT
>CAKZML010000260.1 GCA_937128475.1 uncultured Chromatiales bacterium | reverse complement strand
GTTCCCAAACGGTTTCGGCGACCTGGACCAGTGTCCAGGCAATGATTAGATAAAGGACGCCGACCCGCAGTACTTTGCGGCGTTTCAGTTCGGACCACAGCCTGTCGGTATCCACTTCATTCTCCAGGCAATATCGGCCAATATGGCCTTTGAGAGCCTATATTATAGGCAAGGCGACCTCAATTGGTTGGACTTCGGTCTATCCTTACCTAGGACAGGCGCGGCGCGAAAAAGTGCCGCCCGGCATGCTGTGGCGTGTGTATCCCTTGCGAGAGCTTGCCTTGAAGCCCGGCGCAAGGCGTAACGCGGCAGGGGGAGGGGAAATGTTGTTGAATGATTTCGAACGCAAGCTAACCAACAGTCCGGTCCGGCGGCTGTTACAGAGACAACTGGAAGTTCCCTGGTTTTTGCGAAACGGAAGCGACGTGCAGGGCGGTTATGCGCTGGAACTTGGTTGTGGACAGGGCATCGGTATTGACCTGATTTTTAAGCACTTTGGCGTAAAACAGCTGGATGCCTTCGACCTGGACCCCCGGATGATTGAGCTAACTCGCTTGCGGCAGGGACACCGCGGGGACAGCGTCAGGATTTGGCAGGGTGATGCAACCGCCATAGCCTCACCGGATAATCGCTACGACGCCGTGTTTGATTTCGAAATCATTCACCATGTGCCGGACTGGCGCCAGGCGCTTGCCGAGGTATATCGGGTCTTGAAGCCGGGTGGGCGATTTTACGCGGGCGAGATCCTGAAACATTCGATACTGAATCCACTCGCCGCCCGGCTGTTTGAACATCCCATGGAAGATCGCTTTGGTCATGTGGACTTCTGCGAGGCCCTTTCTGTTACAGGGTTTAGAGTGGATGCGGCCCGTGGCCTGGGTGACTATGTGGGATGGTACGTGGCCAGCAAATCCCTTGAAAAGCAAAGCCGGCACTAGTCAGCCCACTACCCGGAGCGCGAATTCGTACTAGACTGGTTGGCAAACAAGACCTGGACAAAAAGACCGGAAGGGAAAAGGCTATGGGGGCGAAGTTTCCATTTACCAACCTGGTGTTCGAGGGCGGTGGTGTTAAGGGCGTGGCCTACCTGGGTGCGCTGGAGGTGCTGGAGGAACGAGGAATCCTGGGGCAGATCACCCGGGTCGCGGGGGCCTCGGTGGGTGGTTTGAACGCCTTGTTGTTTAGCCTGGGGTACAGCACGGCCGAAACCCGGAAGGTCATCTGGAGCCTGGATTTTAAGAAATTCATGGATGATGACTGGGGCCTGGTCCGGGACAGTCGCCGTTTCATTCGCAGTTATGGCTGGTACAAGGGCGATTTCTTTAGTCGCTGGGCAGGCAGGCTGATCAAGG